>JBPCWA010000494.1:0-5319 GCA_051009975.1 Hyphomicrobiaceae bacterium | reverse complement strand
GGTCACCACTGGCCGTACAGCGGAATAAGAGAACGTTGGTCGCAACTGGATACGAATGCGAGGTCGGCCAGAGATCGGCGTGATGCGCCGCACTATCGTTTGCGGCCGGAACATGCGACCTCGCCAGCTGAATCTCGGCACGCAATCCGTGATCTCAATGCTGCCCGACGGGGCATGGAGTATTGTCTTCAGAACCGCGGAATTGGGTTCGTAGAATTGTTCACTGTCGCGAATGTCATCCACCGATATTGAGAAAGACCCTTCCGCTGGATCCTCCTTTTGCGAGCGCAAAAGCGAGTTGAAAATGGGATCCCCGTCGAGCCGTGGCAGACAACACCAAACCAAGCGAGCTTGTCGGTCGATGAGTGCCCCGATCGAGCAGTTACCGATGATGCCCAAATCTAATCCACTCACGAGTTGGATTCTCCCATTATTGCACGTGACTTCAGACGATCGACAAGCCAAGCCAACCAATCGGCAGCGTCCGATGTATTCTTAAGCCGATACCGGGCAAGCGTCTCGCCATGGCCAATCTTTATCGAAACTCCGCCAAGCGTATTAACGGCCAAGAAGCCGGCTTCATCTGTCGTGTCGTCGCCCAAAAACACCGGCAGGCGGTCAATAAAGGGGGGCTCTTTCAGGAAAGTCCTGATAGCGCTGCCTTTATCACCGCGATGTCCTTTGATTTCAATTACCATCTTGCCTTCTATGACCGACAACCCATTTTGGTCTTTAACGATCTCCGCAACGAAGTCGCGGCAGGCAGCCGAGAGATCAGGTCGTGCTCGATAATGCAGAGCAACAGAACCCGGCTTTTTTTCCAATAGAAGCCCGCCTTGATCGGCAACGAATTTGGACAGGCGCTCGGTGACTCTCTGCAGCGCCTTCTGATCACAACTCATTCTGCGCGCACCTGCCCCCGCCATTCTCTGTTCGAATCCATGCACGCCGGATGCCGGAAACAAATGCGGATATAAGAACCGATCCAACTCCGCGATTTGACGTCCGCTGACAATAGCAAGAGCGCCATCCAAGAGGGGCAATAAATCGGTGAGACAGGCGAGAACCTTGGCATCCACGTGCACCTCGTCCGGACGCGCAACAATCGGAGTCAAGGTTCCATCGAAGTCGAGAAACAGAGCGACGGCATCTGGCAAAACGGCGTCCAATGTGGGGATTGCTGAGCGCATGCAGATCTCTTTGGGTTCTCCATCAATACTATGCTAGGCGATTCAGTGGGCCGGTCGATAGTTCGTTGCTTTGCTTTGCTGGCATCTTTTATTCAAACGCATCCTTTTCGATGCGTGGTGTGGGAAATGCGCACCGACAACTGCCCCCACTCGCGACAAACTCATCAACGCAACTCCTTAAGATTGACGCCAAAGAGGTTGTCCCCTCTCTAATCTGCTGAGCCCTGATGATTCGATTTCACACCGCATGAGCCGTCTAACCGCGACACACGCTCATAGCCAGGCTTGACTTGGAGAAGGCATACAGCAGACCGGCGACTGCCGGATCGAATGATCGCGATCAGTCGGTCGAAACAACGTGACACGATGTCAATCGTCAATCACCGATGATCAATATCCAGGACAGTGCAAGTGTAGATTGGAAGCTTCCCAAGTTTGCCCAAGTTCGGATTGCGCCAATCTATCAGCTTTTGAGACTTGACCAGCGTCGAATATCGACCGAAATCTGCTAATTCGATTCGATCCAGAAGACGATAGATGATTTCAAGGCTAATACCAATGCATCTGGTAGACCACGATACATATCATTGTCTCGCGTCCGAAGGCAGCGGCTTGCGGCACCAGGAAGCAGCCTGAAAACGCTCGTTTCCATTTCCGATTGAGCTTGTCAAGCAATCTGTATTAATTACGACAGTGGCCGATGCGATTTGATGGTCTAATCTCAATGTCTCGCTCAAGGCATTTGCCCAATGATATTTGGCCCAACCCTGTTTGCAATCAATATGCAGTTGGCGAAGAAATCGCGACATTTGACCATCGCGACATGTGCTCGAGCAAGCTCGTCCATGTTGAATTTCCCACGCACGTGTCGCGTTGAAGATGCCGTGAAGCAAAAAACGTGAAGACTTACCCATGAATTTACAACCGAGTTCCACCCGCATTTCCGAAACGGGTATAAGTGCATTATTTACAGACAGGTCACGATGGCAATCCTGGCTCGATGTCGAAGCGGTTCTTGCTGCTGCCCAGGCAGAAATTGGAATGATTCCGCATTCGGCGGCAGAGGTCATTGCTCAGAATGCCAAACTTGAGCGCCTAGACCTGTCAGCGGTGCAAAATGACCTGGCCCGAAGTGGCCATCCACTCGTTCCGATTATCTGGGAGCTGGCGCGTATCTGCGGCAAGGAGGCGGGAGGCTACGTTCATTGGGGAGCAACAACTCAGAACATCCTGGAGACCGGTGATAACATATTGCTCAAGCAGGCGCACAAAATCCTCCTGACACAACTTGCGTTCGTGCTTGAGGCATTGGCGGAAATTGCGGAGCGTTCGGCCGATCTAACGCTGGCGGGGCGAACACATGGACAACACGCTGTGCCGATCACATTCGGCTACAAGGTGGCAGTGTGGATCGACGAATTTTGCCGACACCTCGAACGTCTTCGCGCTCTGGAGAATCGAGTCTTTGTTGCATTGCTCGGCGGCGCCACGGGGACTTTCGCAGCATTCGGCGAGCGCGGTCCGCGATTGCAGCGGCTGCTTGCGAAACGCATGAGCCTCTCACCAGCGGCAGTTCCGTCGCGGACCCACAGAGACCGCGAAGTTGAATACGTTACAGTTCTAGCTCTGGTTGCAGCCACTTCTGGTAAAGTTGCCAACGAAATTTATACATTGATGAAACAAGAATTCGGCGAGGCGAGCGAACCGATCCCGGTCGGGACGGTAGGCTCAAGCACGATGCCGCAAAAACGCAACCCCATTCTCTGTCAGGACATCATTGCCGAGGCTGCGAAAGTGCGGGCCCTTGTACCTTTGGCACTTGAAGCAATGATGACAGAGCACGAAGCAAACCGTACCACCACTGTCATGATGCGGGGCGCCGTCGGCCCAGCCGCGATTGGAACGGGTGACTGCCTCGCCCGCCTCTTGGTCGTCATCAATGGTCTCGAACTCCGACCTAGCCGGATGAGCGAAAATCTGCAGCTGACCGACGGCATGATCTTGTCAGAAGCAATCATGCTTCGATTGGCCGAGACACTTGGTCGGCAGGTCGCTCATGATGTCATTTACGATGCAGTCGAGAAAGTACGCGCGGGAAAGGCCAGCTTTCGAGAAGCAATTGTCATGACTGCCGAAATCCAGCAACACCTGAACCCCGAGACCATCGATTCACTTCTTGATCCGTCGCTCTATACGGGATTGTCAGCAACCATGGCGCGAGACCAGGCTATGCGGGCTCGCAACCAAGCAACTGGATTGTTAAACGGGTTGGAGGAACAGAACCGCCAATCCTATTAGCTGCCGCTTACCAGTGATTTAGCTGCCGCTTGCCAGTGATCGGATCCAGAAATTCGTTGTCAAAGAAGGCGCACTATGACCGTGTCAAATCGATCTGAGTCGATCTCCGGACCACCACAATTGACCGTAGAACAAGGCAAGGCCACGATCTGTTTTAATAGGTCGTCTCAGCACAATCGAATCGAACCGGCAGACTTGGACACGTTGATTGATTTGTTTGAGCAGATTGACCGCAATCCAGACTGCCGAGTCCTCATTTTGACAGGATCTGGCAAAAGCTTTTCGTCTGGATATCATATCGGTGCGCTCACGGGGCCTGAGAGAAGCGGCCAACAGCCACGTGACCCCGATGCCTTCCAAACAATGGTCGACACTCTGGAGTCGCTGAAAATACCGACTATCGCGGCCCTGAATGGTGGCATCTACGGTGGCGCCACAGACTTGGCGTTGGCGTGCGATTTTCGCATTGGTGTTGTTGGAATGCAAATGTTCATGCCTGCTGCACGACTTGGCATCGTTTACTATGAGAGCGGTCTGCGGCGGTATGTATCTCGACTGGGGTTGGACAATGCCAAAAAGCTATTCTTGACGGCTGCTCCAGTCAAAGCTGAAGAAATGCTGGCGATGGGATTTGTGTCCGAACTGACCGCGCCTGACCAGCTGATGTCTCGAGCGCACGCTTTAGCGGATCAGATCACAGGCAACGCACCACTTGCGC
The DNA here is from genome assembly GCA_051009975.1 of Hyphomicrobiaceae bacterium. GTDB lineage: Bacteria > Pseudomonadota > Alphaproteobacteria > Rhizobiales > Hyphomicrobiaceae > Tectiglobus. Next base: position 1,113 of record JBPCWA010000494.1, on the reverse strand, counting down.
TGATGGCACTGAAACGAGCACTCAACGACATCGCTGCAGGACAATTCGATGCCGTCAGGCACCTATGTGATCGCGATCGCTGCATGTCCTCCCAAGATCACCAGGAAGGTTTGGCGGCCTGGCGCGATAGACGCAAGCCGATTTTTCGTGGTCAGTAAAGGTGTCATCATTGCGCTGTTAGACCTCCATCCACTACCAATGCAGAACCAGTCATGAAGCCTGAATCGTCGGATGCAAGAAAGACGATTGCTTGTGCGATATCCTCGGGTGTTCCAAGCCTTCCAATAGGGTGCAGACGGATCGATCGCTCCCGTGCCTCTTCGATATCATTGCTCGTCGCCTGGGCCGCTCTAGACACGAATGTTTGTCGTCCCATATCAGTTTCAATCACGCCCGGATGGACCGAGTTCACGCGGATCCTATCGCCCGCCCGACCAAAGGCCAGAGCCATCGATTTCGTAAACAGCGTCACGCCACCTTTCGTCATCGAATAGACGGGGTCAAGCTGCGACCCCACCAAACCAGCGATAGAGGCCAAGTTAACGATGGCACTGCCATGAGGACTAGTCTTGCCGCGCGCGCGTAGCGTTGGTGCACAGACTCGCGTTCCGAGATAGACGCCCTTGAGATTGATAGCGACAATGCGGTCCCAATCATCATCCGTCACATCCTCGCATTCCATTCCAAGAAAGATGCCGGCATTGTTCACTAGGATATCAAGCCCGCCGTAACTCTCCGACGCCACAGAGACAGCTTCTTGCCATGCCCTCTCTTGGCGAACATCAAGCTGCACAAATTTGGCCTCGCCACCGGCTGCGATGATTTCTGCAACGATAGCTCGGCCTGCTTCCTTCAGTACATCGCCAATCACGACGCTGGCTCCAGCCTCGGCCATACAACGAGCTGTCGCGGCACCGATACCGCGCGCAGCTCCTGAAATCATAGCAACTTTACCCGCCAGGCTGTTCATGTGGCGCGTCTCCTCTTGTGTCACCAATTGTGTCACCAAAACCAAGCTACTGTGCCGAAGCGATTGTGCGAATGCCGCAAGAGTTGGGTCGGCTGCCGTAGAACTGCTCGCAAAGATATTTCAGCACCGATCGTGAGCAAGCC
>JBPCWA010000493.1:0-13950 GCA_051009975.1 Hyphomicrobiaceae bacterium | reverse complement strand
GCGTGCGTTCCACCAAAACTCCTTTTTCGAGACCTCATCGCCCCAGCTGCGCTTCCTGACAGCATTCGCCAAAGGTTTCTCGCCATCAAATCTGGATCTGCCACGTTTCGCATGAATGTTGCATTATCGGAGTTGCCAGATTTTTTATCCCGACCTGGACGCAATCAGCAAGATCATCATGGCTCTGGGATCATCATTGGACCCGGCATTGATTATCTTGAGCGGGCATACTTGGATGCACGACGAAAGGGATGGTCGCGCGAGCCCGTCATTGAGATGCTGATTCCTTCTACACTCGACCCGACGCTCGCACCCAATGGTCGGCACGTTGCTAGTCTATTCGTCCAACATGTTGCTCCGGAACTACCGCCGCCAAGGAGTTGGCAGGATCCGTCTGAAAAGGAAAAGTTTGCAGATCATGTCATCGGTATTATTTCGCGCTACGCGCCGAATTTTCGCGGATCCGTACTTGGACGGCAAGTGCTTAGTCCGTTGGATTTGGAGCGGCGGTTTGGACTTATCGATGGCGATATTTTCCATGGTCAATTGGGCTTGGGTCAAATGTATTCACTGCGACCGGTACTGGGATACGCAGACTATCGTTTGCCCATGCAAGGGCTTTATCTGTGTGGTTCAGGGAGTCATCCTGGCGGTGGAGTTACCGGAGCACCTGGTTACAATGCTGCGCGCGAGATTCTTCATGATCTTCGCCGGGGACATATCTGACGAGTTTCACGTCGGCAAATGAGGAATCGATCATGCCGATGATTGCAAACTACTTTTGGGTGCGGTCATCTTTCTCGACAACTGCCTTTCGCGGTTGTTTTCCGCATAACGACAAGAAAAGGCGAAAGTTACATGACAGGTGATCGCCGGCAGCTGGTTCTAATCGGTTTTTTACAGGCTCAGAACTGCTCAAATTATGTTGGCTCGTGGCGCCATCCCGCATCCCATTCTGATTTTCTTTCACCCGACTACTACGTTCGGATTGCGAAGGTTTTAGAAGCTGGAAAGTTTCAGTTGGCATTTTTTGATGATCGTCTAGCAATGCCAGATATTCTTGGCAATGATCATCGTGCTGCGGTTGAGAACGGTATCCGGGTTGTCAAGTTGGACCCTGCGACATTGCTCATGGTTATGGGACAGGCGACGGAGAGGCTGGGCCTCGGAACGACATATTCCACAACGTATTATGAACCGTTTCATGTGGCGCGCCTTTTCGCAACGATGGACCACATGTTGCGTGGTCGGGTTGCCTGGAATGTTGTGACATCTTTGAATTCATCGGAAGCCCAAAACTTTGGTCAGGTCGAGCAGCCCCCACATGACCTGCGTTATGATAAGGCTGATGAATTTATGGAAGTTGTTCTGGGGCATTGGGATAGTTGGCAAGAAGACGCTCTTCTGGTTGATAAATCTAGCGGGCGGTTTGCAGATCCTGCAAAAGTTAAGCGACTAGAACATCATGGGGAGTGGTTTCGGTCACGGGGGCCGTTCACTGTTCCGCGTGGACCTCAAGGTCGACCTGTAATCATACAGGCGGGACAGTCCGGTCGCGGGCAATGTTTTGCCGCCCGTTGGGCTGAGCTTGTTTTTGCCGTTTATCCGACGTTGGAAGCTGGCCGTAAAACGTACCGCGCCCTCAAGGAGCAGATCGCGGCGGCCGGAAGGGATCCGGATTTGGTTCGGCTTGCGCCAGCTGTATACTTAATCCCCGGCGAGACACGCGCTATAGCCGAGGCCAAGCGTGAAGTCATTGAGGCCCAGGCGCGTCCAATTGACTCGCTCGCTTTGCTATCGGAGGCATTGAATTTTGATTTTGCGTCGAAGCCGATGGATGATCCTTTCACCAAAGAGGAACTCGATTCGATTAGCGGCTTGCGAGGTATATTGGATCGGGTGGTCCAGGCATCTGGTAAATCGGACCCGACGCTCAATGATTTCGTATCATTCTCGAAACGGGGAACGATCGGTGAATTTCCCGTCTTTTGCGGCACGGGCAAAGAGATTGCAGATATGATGGAGGAGTGGTTTGTCGAACGTGCATGTGATGGGTTTGTGACTGCTGCCGGTTATCTCCCGGGAACTTACGAGGATATCGCACGCCTTGTGGTACCCGAGCTTCAAAAACGCGGCATTTTCCCTAATGAGTATGCGGGCGCGACGCTTAGGGAAAACTTGGGGTTGCCGATACCGGTTGCGTGAATGGTTTCGACTTGCGTCGTGCCCGCCACGCCGAGCCCCCTGTTCACAGTCTGGACTTTCGCATGAACGGCGGCTTGCCGGCGCGGATTTCGCCCCTTCAATTTGGGGGCAAAAGACTTTTTGGACGTGGATTATCGGTGCACTTTCTGTGCTGCGTCTTCGGAATGGATCGCATGAGTTTGTCTTTTGCGTTGGCTGGCTGTCAGCCGGTCGTCGCTCAACGGTATTCTGGCAGTTGCGCCACTACGTTAAAGGCACGGTACTGGCCAGCACGAAGGAGATGGTAACGTGCAAATCGGGATGATTGGACTGGGACGAATGGGCGGCAACCTGGTGCGGCGGCTCCTCCTTGGTGGACACGTGTGCTGTGTCTACGATCGCGATTGCGAAAAACGTACTGCACTTGTTGACGTCGGGGCAGCTGTCGCGGCCGATTTGCCCGACTTGGTTGCACAGCTATCGCCTCCTCGGACGATCTGGCTCATGCTTCCCGCAGGCGACGTCACTGAGCAGACCATCGCGAGTATAGCCCCCCTCCTCGATGCAGGTGACACAATCATTGACGGCGGAAATACATTTTGGAAAGACGACATTCGTCGGGCTCGTGAACTCGCCCAATCGAAAATCAACTATGTTGACGTTGGTACATCTGGCGGGGTGTGGGGGTTGGAGCGTGGCTATTGCCTGATGATTGGTGGACGCGTGGATATCATCGATAGCCTTGATCCAATATTTCGCACACTTTGTCCGGGCGTTGGTGAAATTTCCAAAACGCCGTCACGCAATGGCCGTGATCCTCGCGCCGAGCAGGGATATCTTCACGCGGGTCCGCATGGAGCTGGGCACTTCGTGAAAATGATCCACAACGGAATTGAATACGGCATGATGCAGGCTATGGCTGAAGGATTTGACATATTGCGGAACGCGGACGCTGCGATGCTTAAGGAAGACGAGCGTCTAACGCTTGATCTTGCTGATATCGCCGAAGTTTGGAGACGTGGGAGCGTCGTGACGTCTTGGTTACTTGACCTGACCGCGGCTGCATTGGCGGAGGATGATCAGCTGTCCGAGTTTTCGGGGCATGTTGGAGATTCTGGTGAAGGTCGTTGGACAGTTCAAGCAGCCATCGAGGAATCGGTACCAGCCGAAGTACTGACCTCTGCACTCTTTACACGATTTCGTTCCCGACAAGAAAACACGTTTGCAGAAAAGGTCTTATCCGCCATGCGCAAAGGATTCGGCGGTCATGTTGAGCAAAAGTAATGCTTACGACAAGGCAAGTGGTCGCTCTAAGAGCGCGCGTCGGTGTCGCTCACCGGAACCGTTGCGGGTTGTGTTGCTGATGGGGGTATCCGGTGCCGGAAAAAGCACACTAGGTGAAGTTCTGGCCACCGAACTCGGTTGGCCGTATCGTGATGCGGACAGCTTCCATCCTGAGCACAATATTCATAAGATGAGCCAAGGTCTACCGCTCACTGATGATGATCGTTGGCCGTGGTTGCAAGCGATCGCCGATTGGGTTGACTCGGTGCGCGCGCGAGACGAGCGGGCTGTCGTGTCCTGCTCGGCACTTAAACGCGTTTACCGTGATCTCATTCTTGTTGGACGCCCTGACGTTCGTCTCGTTTATCTCAAAGGCGACAAGTCACTCATCCGAGCCCGAATGATCAAACGTCAAAGTCATTTCATGCCTGCAGCGCTCCTGGACAGTCAATTTGATGCTCTCGAGGAACCGGTGATTGAGGAGTGGCCAATTGAAGCCCCTATTCATGCCAGCCCGCGCCGGGTTGCCGAATTCATTCTGGCGGCACTGGCAGGCTCCGGCGCCAGCCAGCTTTGATCGCTGGACATAAGCATGAGGCCTGACGGCATAGCGCCCGCAGAGCGGCGCTACTTTGTCCAACGTTTTGACGCCACACAGTCGCTTGCGCGTGCGCTGACCCATTCGCCGTCGCCGTCGCTATTTGACTCTTTCTTCCAAAAAGGTGCCCGTGTCTTGAGATAGTCCATCAGAAAAGATGCGGCCTCGAATGCAGCTTGTCTGTGGGCTGAAGCTGCGATGACCAATACAATATTGTCACCGGGACTAAGCGATCCGTATCGATGAATGATCAGCGTGCACTGCAGTGGCCATCGGCCTAGCGCTTCCGCTTCCACGCGCTCCAATTCTATCTCAGTCATTCCTGGATAGTGTTCGAGCTGCATTGTATTGATTTGTCCGTCATCATTTCCCGCACGAACGACGCCAGTAAATGTCACGATTGCACCGATGTCAATTCGGCCTCGTGTGAGATTTTCAACCTCGGTTGTGAGATCAAAGTCCTCTGTTTGAACGCGAATGGTCATGGACAAGCCCTAAAACGCTATCCACCAGTTACGGGTGGAAAGAACGCGATTTCAGTCGCACCCAAAAGTTCTCCGTCCAACGTGACGTGCTGCTGATTTATAGCTGCTCGTACTGCTGATGGTTCGGAGAAGGCCGCGTGATACTCTGGGCCTTGTTCGCCGAGCCAGATCATGAGGTCTGCAACAGTCTTGACTGTTGCCGGGACGTCGCGCGTTTCTTCCGCTCGTCCAATTCTCTCACGGACCCAAGCAAAATAGAGTAGTTTTATACTTGCCACACGTACGCTCCCCAACTGGATGCGGCGAACAGAATGGCACGTTCGCGTCAACCGTCAATGGCGTAGAGCATGACTGAGCGCCGCACGCAGGTATTGGTATCCCGTCCAGAGTGTGATCATGGCGGCAAGCCACAGCATGGTTAATCCTAACTCTGTGACACCCGGTAGGATCTGATCGCCAGCTGGCCCAGCTAGCAATAGTCCAAACGCAATCATCTGGACCGTGGTCTTCCACTTGGCGAGCCAGCTGACGTGCAATTCAACTTGGACGCTGGCGAGAAATTCACGCAGGCCAGAAACAAGAATTTCGCGACACATTATGATGAGAGCTGCCCAAATGGACCAACCTTTGAGTGTACCAATGTAAACAAGCATGAGGAGCGCGGCGCCAACCAGCAACTTATCCGCGATGGGATCCAACATGCGTCCAAGCGTCGATTGTTGCTGCCAAGAGCGCGCCAGATATCCGTCGAGAAAATCTGATATAGCCGCCGCGACAAAGATAGCTAGGGCAGTCCAACGCGCATTCTCTCCCTCCAGGAAGAACAACGCTGCCACGAGCAACGGCACAGCAATGACACGGCCGACAGTGAGCAGATTAGGAATATTCAGCGGGCTTTGGCGCCCAACTGTGTCGGTCATGTTTCTTTTTACTCAGCTCGCTCCTGAGAGCGTGATATCCGACAGCGTCAACGCGGCACAGTCTGTTTGCACCTGTATCGTGGTCACTGCTCCGCAGCCGCACCGATCAACCAATCGACTAGTCCTGAAGAATATCGATATCCTCTATGAAGGAGAAATCTGGGAAATGGGCAGATCGCGAAATCCCCACCACCTACCATTTATGTTTCGTGTGCTACTCATGTTCGTCCAGTGTAGCTTGCTGGTCGTCATAGAGCTAGTCATGGCGATCCTGATTTACATTTATCTTGCGCTTTACCATCTGGAAGCATTTGGTGCTCTCGTCCGCATTTCAAAGCACGTCTTGGACACGTTGACCAGTTTGATAGAGAGGCTAGTCCCGGACCTTGCGAACCAAGTGTATGCTACAATTTTAGGTGAACTTGGTCCCAAGGCCATGCTACTGCTGCTTACGGGATTAGTTGTAGGTGCCGGACTTCGATTGATCACATGGTGCTTGGTCCAAGTTTTTCGCGGCCGAATTGGTGCTATCAACACATCTTGAGCATGGCCAATTTCGTTATGACATGGGTGTTTTGACCGCGAATAGGTAAGCACTGAGCGTATTTCCTTCTCAGAGGCACGCCGGTTCCTAGTAGAGTGCAGTTTGTACCAATCGAGCTCGCTGGCAAGTGCACACTGGTCACCCGCCGCGTTGAGGCCATTCGCGGCTATCCATTGCCGTGACTTTTAGGTTATGAAGCGAGCGCAACAGTTTCGGGACATTGTCCGGGATAACTTAATGCTAGAACTTAATGCTAGGTTGCATGCTCAACTGCTGCCGGCCGTCGCAAGTTGAACAGCCAGACTGCAGGCACGTTCGTAGTTGGTTAGGTCGATCCACTCCGAAATAGTATGTACATCGTTTTGTCCGGCACCAAAGGTGACTGTTGGTATGCCGTGTCGCACCAACCAATTGGCATCCAATCCACCGTTGGCAATCTTGATTTCGGGTTCAAGACCGATCGCGGAAATGGCTTGCTGCGCCTGTTTGACAACCTTTTGTGACGTCTTGAGCGCAAAAGGATGGTAATCCAATCGGCTTTTGAACTTGACTTTTCCGCACTTTCCTTCGCTGTTCTCCAGTCGCTCTGCGGCTGCCCTCAAGGCGGTTTTGTATGCGGTTGTAATTTCTTTGACGAACTTAGCATCATGGCTGCGTGACTCACCTGTGACATGCACGTAATCTGTCACAACATTGGTTGCGTCACCGGCAGAGCTACCATCCGCTCCACCGACGGAGCCAACGTTGCTAGTGCCCATGCGCCCAGCACGCGAAATCTTCCCAAACCACCCCTTGGCGTGGAGTGAGGAGAGAGCACGCGCGAAAATGAGATTCGCGCTAATGCCCTTTTCTGGCGCTCCACCAGCGTGAGAAGCCCGTCCGAATATCTCAACTTCCCATCGATCGGCGCCAACGGCACCGATGATGATGTCACTTGCACTTCGCCCATCAAAGTTAAAAGCTAATCGTGTCTCGCCTAAATCGGACTTGTTGAGAAAACGAGCTCCCCACAAGCCACTCTCTTCTCGGACGGTAAAGAGCAGTGTGACAGGCGGGTGAGCCTGCTTGTGGGCGACGAGTTCAGCAGCCAACGTCGCAAGAACGCCGCAGCCAGTTCTGTTGTCTCCTCCGAGAGCTGTTTTTGCTGCATTGATGATTTTGCGTCCTTGAATTTTTGGCTTCGCGCCAGCACACAGAGGAACTGTGTCCATATGCGTACTAAATAGAATACGTGGTGCAGCTTTGAGCTCTCCGCGGCCAGGGAGATTGACCAGGAGATTGCCCGTTTCTGTGGGTAAGGATATTCTCTTGTGTGCATCGTCAAAACGAATGTTGCGGGCCGGCACGCCGGCGGCTCTAAGGATGTCTATAAGTTCCCGACCTATGGCCTTTTCTTGTCCAGTGATTCCTTCGACCGCGAGCAATCTCATGAGACGTTGGCGCGCTTGATCATGGTTCACTTGCGGCATACTTTAGATCCTCCCATTGTGTCATTTGCGATGTTGGTGTCATTTGCGATGTTGGTGTCATTTGCAACGTCAGTGTTGTTTGTCCTTTTCCGGGCTCTTGAACTCTCGCTGCTGGCGAGCATTGCAGCGGACAATAGTCCGTTGTCCGTGGCTTGCTTTATCGTACCCCAGAGGAGAAGGAATTCAGAGAAGAATCAGGATTAGGCTTGAGCTGCTATGCTGGCGGACGCTCGTGTCAAAATCTTTGAATGAGTGAGCGCGGGCTAAGATTCTAACATTTCAACCTGATCGACAGATCTTTTCGCACTTCGACCAGTTGCGGAAGCCGCCGAAATTCTTTCGCATGTTCGATGCGCAATCCAGGGCCTCGACGTCTTGCAACGTTTCCGGATGACAGAATCCACGCCAACTTGAAACGAGCGAGAATGGATGTTGGGCAGTCAAGACCTGACAGTGGCTCACACACCGGCGTTTATCTTGGTCTCGTGGTTAGGCATATGACGCGTCATGCGGCCGCAATTTGTCGCTGACTTGACAGTCGAAATATGGTTTTTAAGGGAGCCGCGCGTTCTTCAGACCGCCTAGATAATTGCTCCTATTGGCTCCTCGAGAAGCGTTGGGTTTCATTGCCTTCCGCTGTATTGGTTGGCGAAGCGATATCTCAGTTTTGCTCGCATCGTTTCGGGTTGAGACGGTAAAAGTCGAGCTAATAACATCAATATGAAGCGGTTATGAGTATCAGTTCTATAGCTGGCCAAACGACCGCGCCGGTGATCATTCCGACCGTCATGCCAAGTGCTGTTGCCACTCGTCGTGCCATTTCCGGGCTCCCCGCCTGCAAAATCCAGCCACACGGTACCTGCGGTTCTTATGATTCGGGTGTGCCGGTTTTGCACAATCCTCACCTTTGACAACCGCGCACTGCAGAGAGAACTCGTGGTAACTCGATATCCTAGTCGCCTTCAGCGACACCGGCGGCTCGCGCCGCTGCGCGCCGTCTCCGATAGGCCGGCAAAAAGATCAGGGTCAATCCCAACAACAAGAGAACAAGTGTCATCGGGCGTTGCCACATGAAGCTTATGCCGTCAGTGAGGTTAACGGCTCTTGCGAAATTGTTCTCCATCATCTGCCCGAGAATGAATCCGATCAACAGTGGTGCAACAGGGTAATCAGCGAATCGCAGCACGGTCGCAATCGCGCCCAGTCCCACTAAGAGTAGCAATTCCGTCGCGTTGTTTTGGCCGATATAGGCTCCCATCAATGTAAAGAACAGGATAAATGGAATGAGATAATTGCGAGGAATGGCCAAGAGTTTCGCGATATAGGGAATCAACGGTAAGTTCAAAATGAGAAGTACCAGATTACCAATATACATGGATATGATAACGGTCCAGAAAATTTCAGGTCGATCAACCATGAGCCGCGGTCCCGGAGCAACATTGAGTGCTAAGAGTGCGCCGAGCAATATTGCAGTCGTCCCTGAACCAGGAATTCCTAGCGTGAGTAGGGGTACGAATGACCCAGTACATGCCGCGTTGTTTGCAGTCTCGGGCGCTGCCAGACCTTTAATGGAGCCTTTACCAAATTCTGCCTGCTCCTCCCCTTTTGCGATATTTCGTTCAACCGCGTAGCCAAGAAATGATGCAATTGTAGCTCCCGCTCCTGGAAGTACCCCGATTAGAAACCCTTGAACCGATTGACGAGCTACGACGGGTGCAATCTGGCGCGCTTCTTTGGCCGATATTCTGAGATCCTTGATCTCGCTACTGCTGGTATTACCACCTTTAGCACGCGCTGGATCAAGTACCAGGAACAGTGCTTCGGGGAGAGCGAATAGTGCCATGGCCAGCGTGATGAAACCTATACCACTTTGCAAATCCTGCAGGCCCATCGTATAGCGGGGGGCATTGAACAAGGCACTTTCGCCGACGGTCGCGAGCATGAGGCCGAGAATTGTCATCATCAGTGCTTTTGCCACTTGACCAGTCCCTGCAAAGGCCGCAATGGCAGATAGACCGACGACCATCAGCGCAAAATATTCGGCAGAATGAAACAGTAAGGCAAAGCTCGCGAGCGCAGGGGCAAAACCCAGCAGCAAGATAGCTCCGACTGTGCCCCCTGCGAACGACGCGATGGCGGCTATGGTCAATGCTTTGCCGGCTTTGCCCTGGCGCGCAAGAGGATAGCCGTCAAAAGAGGTTGCGACCGTGCCGGCGACACCTGGCGCATTGATCAGGATCGAGGAAGTAGATCCGCCAAATATTGCTCCGTAGTAGACGCCAGCCAGCAAAACTAATGCTGCGGCGGGATCACCAATCTTAATAGCGATGGGTATCATGATGGCAATGATGGACATGGGTCCAAGACCGGGCAACATGCCAATAAATGTGCCTAGAAGACAACCGGCGACAACCATTATGAGATTTTGGACTGACAGGGCCGTTGTTAGGCCCATCGCAATTCCTTCGAGCATGCCGATCACCAAGCTAGGGTTCTATGAACCAGGGTAAGGGTTTGAGAACAATATCGAGTAGTTCCTCCACCAAGTACCAAATCGAAAGTGAGGCAACGATCGAAATTGCGAGCAGCAAAAGTATTCGCCGCTCTCCGAGCAGAATGGAGGACCCCGCGATAAAGAGTGTCGTGGAGGCGATGAAGCCGAGCGGACGTAGCAAAAGCGCATAAGCTGTCATCGCAACGAGCAGGAGAACAGCTTGGGTAATGTGCTCCCACTTCAAACGAGAGAAATCTAGCTGTCCCGGGCTGCTTTCGCCGCTCGCGCCAGGAGAGAATATGATAATGAGAGCGACAAGTACGCCAACAACGGATAGTACCTTAGGCATCGTATTCGGCAGAAATACCATATTGAGTTCAAACGGTAACAAGTTTTCCTGCATCGTTACGAACGCTGAATAACCATACGCAATGCATAGGACCAAGAAAAGAAGGGCGATGGCGCGCTCGAGTGTCATTTGTTTTCTTTCTCACGCGACACAGAGGTCAATAAATGAATTCATGATGGAATTGCTGGAGTTCTATCTAGATTACCAAGTGCTTTGGATCGTCGTCCTCACGTCTGAGGCTGTTCCCTCCTCCAGCCTGAAAGTGCTTCAGCTTAAGTTTGCTTCAGTTTAAGTTTACTTCAGTGTAAATTCGCTCGCGCTCGTGGCCAGAGTAGCACGTGTCTACCATTGGCGGCGAAATCGATATCCGTTACGAATCTCTTGTCTCTTGTCTCTTGCCTAACGTCTAGGGTCGTATCATTTGCTGTCGCAATTTCGAGATTGAAGCCGTGGACACAGCTTTTTTTCCTGCGTCCACGGTATATACGGTTTATTTTTTCAGAAAGCCCAGCTCGATCATAAGAGATTGAATGACGCCTTCTTGCCCTTCCAAGAACTTCGAAAAGGCATCTCCCGAATTGTGAATGTTGACCCAGCCGTTACGTTTGCGAACTGCTTCCCATTCTTCGGTTTGATACATTGCGTTGATTACGTCTCGATAGGCCTTGGCTTTGTCCGCAGGCAGGCCTGGTGCCGCAAAAAATCCCCGCCAATTGACGAACTCTGCGTCGTATCCTTGTTCTTTCAACGTCGGGGCATCCGGCAAAGCGTCTACACGTTCGGCGGAGGTCACACCGATCACGCGCATCTCTCCAGCCTTTGCCAGTGCGACGGCTTCGGAAAAACCCGTCGAGCCGACAGAAACCTCACCAGCCAGGAGAGCCGCGTTGAGCTTGCCACCCGCATCGTAGGGAATGTATTTGACCTTCGTGGGATCGGCACCGGCGGATTTGAACGCCATTGCTGCTACGAGATGATCCATGCCGCCAGGAACGGAGCCACCGCCGACTGATACCGAGCGCGGAGCGGCCTTATATTTCTCGACCAAGTCCTTGAAGGACTTAATCGGGCTGTCTTTGGCCACGATGAGAGCGGCATAATCGCCAATCGTGCCCGCGATCATTGTGAGATCTCGAAAGTTGTGCGGAAAACGGCCGACTAGAGAGCGAATCACAATGGGCGTTGAATTGACCATTAGAGTGCCGTGACTGGACTTGGCGTTCTCGATCAAATATCCGATTGCTTTGCCACCGCCACCGCCAGACATATTTTCGTACGACGCTGAGCCAACAAGTCCTGACTTGGTCAATGCTTCTCCGGTCCCGCGAGCTGTGCCGTCCCAGCCGCCGCCAGCACCTCCGGGAATAAGAAAGTGGACGCTGTCCAACATCTTCTCGGCGGCCAGGGCGGGGACAGACAACGCAATCGAACCTACGGCGATTGCGGCGAAGACACTGACACCGGCGAATAGTTTTCCAATTGGGAACATAAGGGCCCTTCTCCTCCAGATTGGGCTGCCTTAGCATTAGGCAGCTTTTAGCAAACGTTATGGCTGACAATTCTCGCACCCGCAATAAGCCAAGGAGAGTGCGAATAGCGACGACGCCAGCATACGTCCCGGTCGCAATTTCATTCTTCCTTCAAAGCCTGTTGTCGAGGCTGCGAGGTCTAGTTGTGATTACGGTCCAACTGAACGTTATCACGCCACGCAGTTGCGAACGTGTCAATCATCTGTTGCTGCCTCCGCTCAAGTCAACGGCAGCGTTGGTTTTCATTCGTCTCTGGTCCAGCAGGGGGATGGGAGCTAAAAAGGGAGCCGGCTTGCGTAAACAAGGCACCGTCACCACCTGAAGACGCAACGGTGGGCGCATAACAAGCCTGTCTATCTTTCTAGCCGTCCATCTATCGCAAAAAATCTTTTAAAGATCGGATGAATTGCTTCTATGGGGTGCAATCAGGTGGTTAAGCAATCATGTAATGCGCGCTAGTCTGCCTTCGGTATGTTTTGGTGATAGTGTTGACGAAGTGCCGCTTTGCTGGGGAGGGCTTATAGAGTAACAAGCTGGCCCATCACATAGAATGATCCAGATTTCACAACCCAAGCATCTGAATCGGTATCAATAAAGTTCTCAGCCACAATTCAGCGCTGCAACCCAAATGTGCGTGGTGCCGTTCCGAACTACGGAATCATTGCTGAGTCGGAAAAAAGTCGTCTAGCCATGTCTCAGATTGATGCAATCGATGATGTCGAATTGGATAGGATCGAGAGCTTTGATACGATTATTGATGTGCGATCTCCGTCGGAGTTCGGCCAAGATCACATCCCTTCCGCGATAAATTTGCCTGTGCTCAGTGATGCTGAACGCGCTGAAGTGGGCACCATTTACAAGCAATTTTCAAGATTTCGAGCGCGGCGAATTGGTGCCTGTTATACGTCCGCCAATATCTCACGCCACCTCGGGACAGCGTTGGCTAACAAATCTCCAGATTGGAAGCCTCTGATTTACTGCTGGCGTGGCGGAATGCGATCCAATGCCATCGCGCAAGTCCTAGCCGCAGTTGGTTGGCGCGTCGCCGTTCTCAACGGTGGATACCAGACCTGGCGCCGGCAAGTTGTGGGCGATCTGCGCGATGATCCGGTGCCGCTGAGATTTGTGCTTCTCGACGGCCAAACTGGTACAGGAAAGACGGCCGTTTTGCAGGAACTTGCTAAGCAAGGTGAACAGACCTTGGATCTGGAGGGATTGGCCTGCCATCGCGGATCCGTTTTTGGTGGACTGGCCGGGCGAAGTCAGCCTAGTCAGAAACTCTTCGAATCCCATTTGTGGGTTGCGCTTGCGCGTATGGATTTTGCCAAGCCCATTTTCGTCGAGGCCGAATCAAGCTTGATCGGGAGGTGCGCTCTACCGAAGCCACTCATACAGGCAATGCGAATTGCAAGTCGGGTTGAACTTCGTGCCGCTGAGCAAATGCGTGTCCAGTACCTCATGTCATCCTACGGTCGATTGCTCTCAAATTGCGATGGCCTTCATACAGCTATTGAAGCTCTCCGCCCGTTTCACGCGCGCCAAACAATCGATAGCTGGCATAACCTGGTGCGCGGTGGGCATCACAAAGAGTTGGCTCTTGCATTGATTGGCGAACACTATGACCCACTCTATGACCGAAGTCGTAAAAAACGGAACGATCGCGCTGTTGCAACATTCCTCTTAGAAGAGTTGACTGCCTCGGAATTCGACCATGCTGCAAGGCGAATCGCCGCAACATTGAGAGATTTTTTAGGCTCTGCTAAGGCCTCTTCCTCGCGTCGGGAAATGTCTATGTGACAGTTATGTGAACGTAAGGCGCCGAGATGGGCTTTTCTCGTTTCACGGTCAACAGACCACATCTGAAGACCAATATGGCAAAACACTAATATTCTTCGCGTGATCTCATGAACACTCATGTTAGAAAACAATGCCGGATGTACCCAGCTCACACAGCATCATTGTTCTGATGTTTTCTTGGGCCATCTGCCGCGCGAGGCAGGGTAGACCACATTTGCAGGGCCTGCTGATTTTCTGCCATGTGCGTGAATATCGCAGATTAAGGTGTTGCGTGCTGAGTGTATGCTTCTAATCTAC
>JBPCWA010000492.1:0-26328 GCA_051009975.1 Hyphomicrobiaceae bacterium | reverse complement strand
CGATGTGTCAAGAAACGCACTCCTCCAAACACCCGCATAGCACTTGCAAGTCAACGCACGCATGTGGGCACATTGATGGGCGGAGACAATCGGCTGAAGTGACCGGATGGCCGGCGTGTTCGGAGCCTCAACAACCACCATCCGCCCAATGACAAAGAATGTTAGCCTTTCGATGAGGCAAACAGGTTCGACATCGAGGATTGGCTCGCTGGGCAAGTACAACTAAATGCCCTCGACTCATCAAATCACGCATGTGTAGGCCCAACCAAAGACCGACGAGTGAGACCAGGTGATAGAAGAATTGTCGACACGCCTACTGTCTACTCATTGGCTCTGCTGCACCAGATCGTCTCTCCCGAAGTCCTGACGCTCGAATATTTTAAGCTCAGGAGCTGTCTCCGCATTACTGTTGCCGGAGAGCAACGGAAACGAGAATAAATCGCGTGCCTACTGTAGCTTGGCCAAGATATCCCCGCTTGGCGTCATCTGTAGGGTTGCGGCAGCTGCAACCTAGCGCAACCATCGGAGATCGTTTGGACGAGTCGATTAGTTGATGGGAGGGGGTCCCCATGCGCTCAATGTTGGGTTGCTTCGTAGTCTTGTCGGTGACGGCATCAGTATTAGGTGGATGCGCGTCTGATGGCAGCAATCTACTCACAACTTCATCACTGCCAGATCAAAAGAGGATCGCGGCCGCCAAATCTGCCTGCCTTGCGCTGCAAACCAAAATCACCAGCCTCAGACAAGAAGGGACGGTTGGTAGGGTCGAAAAGGCAGCGACGGGCAAGTCGAAAACAGTCGTGATCAAACGGGCTTCACTCGGCAAAGTCGCCGAACTCAATCAGGCGCATGCCGATTTCCAAGCTCGATGCTCCAAGCACGCGGTGCAAAAGGCGAGTAACGCGGCCGCTGGGGTCATTGGTGCGCAACAGGGTCCGACCAAGAGACCACAGTAGCTGGTGAGAAGCGCAGCACAGTGAATTGACACGCGGTGGCCCTCGGGAGTGACGGTCTACGCGCCAGCCCCCGCTGGCCCCCGCACCAACTGCACGTCCTCTTCTCGTTGCTGTACAGATCAACTATGGCCGAATGCACACACTGAAAGACTTGATTGCCTCGTGGTGGCTACAAATCATTGCGCGACGAATCAAGATGTGTTGGTTAATTTGGTCAACGGACGTCACAAACACCATCTCATTGGGATTTTAAAAATGCCACGCGCCAGGATTAATTCGCGAATTTGCGTAGCAGTATTTGTCGTTGGCAGTCTGGTCTCGGCGTGTGCTGGCCAGTCGAATGGTCCTGTGAGTGCCGGCCTCGGAGGAAACTGCAAATCGCTCAAAATGGAATTGAGTAAATACGAAGCACGTGGCATCCAATACAAAGCAGATGCAGCCGGCCGCGGGGCAAAATTGTCGGCCAAACAACGCGATGAAGTCGACCGTTACAACAACTTACTCGATAGCTATCTCGGCAATAGCTGTCACGCCTAAGGGCTCGCACTGATCTGGAATGCAAACGCACCGGCCCCGCTTGGTGAAGCGGAAATCAAGACCATTTGCAAGGTGCACTGATGCACTCCAAGATGCGGAGATCATGATATGCTCGATCGCTCGCACACTTTTTTCGTCGTGGCGCCGCTGAGGTGTAATTCCTAATACACTACCTGTTTGTCGTGGACCAAAATGGGGGGAGAGATTATGGAACAACTTGGACCGTACGGCCCTTGGGTAGTCATGGCAATAAACGGCCTGATTGCAGGCTGGCTTGCCAGCTTGATCCTGGGAGGAAGCGGCCTAATTCGACACATATTTGTGGGCATCATCGGTGCGTTCATTGGCGGCATGCTCGTCCAAGCCGGTCTTCTCGACCTACCATTCGATCTCGGCGCGTGGGGCGATCAAATCGCCGTGTCGACAATTGGCGCACTCCTTGTCATCATTTTGGCTCGATTTCTCGGTGGTCGCTAAAATCAGGCTCCTTTGCGCCTTAGTGCGACAATAATGAAGCCTTGTCGACCGATCCGGCACACGTCATGTTCATATGACTTATTTAAAGACCAACTACCGGTAGACGTATGGTAACGCTCATCGACACCGCAACCCGACACCCCGAGAAGCGGCGCAAACCTGATACGCCCGCTCAAAAAAAACCGCCATGGATTCGGGTCCGAGCACCTGACTCGGCCGGCTACGTGCACACAAAGTCTGTTGTCAGAAACCACGGACTCACTACGGTTTGCGAAGAGGCAAGGTGTCCTAACATCAGTGAATGTTGGGACAAGCGTCACGCCACTATGATGATCATGGGAGATATTTGCACCCGGGCGTGTGCATTCTGCAACGTACGCACAGGGCAACCGACAGCTCTCGATCCGAGCGAACCCGAACGCATTGCCGCGGCGATCGCTTTACTAGGATTGGAGCACGCGGTGATTACATCAGTTGACCGCGATGACCTTGAGGATGGTGGAGCAAATCACTTTGCACGCGTGGTGTTAGCAACTCGAGCTGCAGCGCCTAAGACAACTGTTGAGGTATTAACACCCGACTTTTTGCGCAAGGACGGAGCGCTGGAGACCCTCGTGGCGACCGCGCCCGACGTCTACAACCACAATCTTGAAACGGTCCCATCCAAATACCTTAGTATCCGGCCGGGTGCCCGATACTACCATTCCTTGCGCCTCTTGGATCGTGTTAAGGAACTGGACAAGCAAATATTCACAAAGTCCGGGATCATGGTCGGTCTCGGTGAAACACGCGAAGAGATTCTGCAAGTCATGGACGATCTGCGCTCGGCAGATGTCGATATTCTAACCATCGGTCAATATCTCCAGCCAACGCGCAAACACGCTGAAGTAGTGCGGTTCATTCCACCAGAGGAATTCCGCTCATTCGAACGAATTGGAAAGGCGAAAGGATTTCGACTTGTTGCGTCATCCCCGTTCACGCGATCGTCATACCACGCTGGAAAAGAATTTGAGCGCTTGCGTCATCAAGCAAAACTCCAACAATAGGACGCACTCCACGGATGCCCTCATTCTCTACGCGGCGCAGCGTCGCCTTCACGCCCAATCAGATGTTCGATCTCGTTGCTGATATAGAAAAATACCCTCAATTTGTTCCCCTCTGCCAATCATTGGACGTTGCGCAGCGATTTAGAGATAGCCGAGATCGATTGGTGCTTGTCGCCCGGATGGTGTGCGGCTACCAATCCATCCGCGAGAGTTTCACCAGTCGCGTGACCTTAGACCGAGAGCGAACTTGCATTGTTGTCAACTACGTTGACGGCCCGTTTCGATACCTGGAAAACCAATGGCGTTTCCACCCAACACCCAATGGTTGCGAGGTCGCGTTCGATATCTCCTACGAGTTCAGATCTAGAACACTGGCCTTGCTCGTGGGTGGACTTTTTGACAAAGCGTTTCGAAGGTTCACATCAGCATTCGAAATTAGGGCTTCGGAGATCTATACCAAGCCTACCCAAACTCGCATCGTTGCAGCATCGCTTGTCAGCGAGTGAGTGCCGAGCGCGCCAACATCAGTGCGGCTGTAACGGTTTTGAGACGAATTTCTGCGCGACCAATCTCACCAAAGCGGTGCTCTTGGTGAAGTGGATCATGTTGACCGCAGATCGCAGCGATGTGAACAAGCCCAACCGGCTTTTCCTGGCTGCCTCCGCCTGGACCAGCTATTCCAGTTACAGAGACCGCAACACACGCTTCGCTGTAGCGCACGGCACCAGCAGCCATTGCAACCGCAACTCTCTGACTTACCGCGCCACAGTCTGCGAGCAAATCTTGGCAAACGCCCAAGCAAGCGCTCTTCGCGGCATTCGAGTACGTGACGTAACCGCGCTCCACAACATCCGATGATCCCGCAATCTCGGTAAGTGCTCCAATTATCAGACCGCCAGTACAACTTTCCGCAGTCGCGATCATCTTTCCCTGGAGTCGCAGTAGCGCTATTAGGTCCTCTGCCTCTCTTAGGACGTAACTTGGGAACACGGGTACCTCCAATATCAAAAACACCAGAAGGCGCGCCGATAAGCGCGCCTTCGCAACAATGAACCGTCGAGCAAGATGTCTACGCTACAGCCAGCTTTTCAGCATTATGGAGGAGATCATCAAGTGCTGATTTGCTCTCATGCCCCATGAGGGACAGGGCTCGTTGCTGTGCTCCCATCCAAATCGGATAGGCTTCCTTTATCATCAGCTGACCTTTGGGTGTTAAGTGAAGCCCACGGCCGCGACGGCCAGCGGGAGGGTCCATATTGATCAGCTCAAGACCGAGCAACCGCTTCAAATTGCGAGATAATGTCGATTTCTCGATATCAAGAGCAAATCCGATTTCAACGGCAGTTATACCGTCTTGCAAACCAATTTGCGTAAGAAGTGTAAATTGACTACCCGTAATTCCCAATGGCCGCATGGCATCATCGTAGACGCGCGTTACGATGCGACTGAGTTGGCGGACACGCGTAGCTAGGCACCCAGTGGATGTATGCTCGGCGATCGTACCAATGTCCGGTGTCTCGGCCTGCAAGGTCGGTGTCATGACGTTCATAGCGTTCCCCTGGTCCTAGCATGCGCGCCTCAACGGAACCTCTCGCATGCCTTGATTCTAGGTGGGTCGGCAAGCAGGTCCTGCAAAATAAATGTTACATCACGAGAGACATGAACACGAATTGCGCATGGCAGAGGCGCACTCACACGGTTTGGAGAAGCCCACAACGGAGCTTCTTGCCTGATCCTTCTACCAAACACAGGCGCGGCGGTTGTCTTGTGGAAATCATCGCCGCGTACGGGCCGTTCGAATAGGACGAGCGCTATAGGCCGATACACAGCGTGAAGCCACAAAAGCGCAAAACTCAAATCTCAGATACGGCAAAGAGGTTATGCACGCTCTGGGCAGAATTCACTGAAACTGCTTTCGAGCATTCTTCAAATCCTCATCCTCTCAATCAATCACTGCCGCGCTAGGCAAGCACAGTCGCCGAGGCCATCGCGGCGATACCCTCACAACGCCCAGTGAAACCCAATCCCTCGCTGGTTGTGGCCTTGATGCTGACCCGACCAATATCAATCTCCAACACATCGGCGAGATGTTGCTGCATCTTAGAGCGATACGGTCCGATCTTGGGCAGCTCGCAAATGATTGTGACATCAACATTCGAGATTACCCCGCCCCGATTAGCAACTCGCCGAGCAGCATCCCTCAGGAAGACGTCAGATCGAGCCCCCTTCCATTGTTGGTCGTTTGGTGGGAAATGCTGACCTATATCACCATCCCCGATTGCACCCAGAATGGCATCTGTTAGCGCGTGCATTGCAACATCTGCATCGGAGTGCCCATCGAGACGTTGACTGTGAGGAATTGAAACACCACACAAGAGCACGGCATCGCCTTCAACAAAACGATGCACGTCATAACCCGATCCACATCGAACCTGGAGGTTTTGCGACGCCAGTCGTTCCGCAAATGCGAAGTCCGCCGGCGTTGTGATTTTGATGTTTGAACTATCGCCCATGACCAACGATACAGATTGAGCATCCGCTTCTGCAATGCCCGCGTCATCTGTAAACCCAAACTGCCCAGATTGGGCTGCCGCACGATGGGCAGCAAGGATCGATGAAAAACGGAAAGTCTGAGGAGTTGCCGCGCGCCATAGTCCACTCCGATCGATGGTAGCTAGGATTGTGTTGTCTGCAGACGCACGCTTCAGCGTGTCCGTAACTGGCAGAGCAACAATTGCGCCTCCTGTTTTTTCAGCTGCAATCAAAGACTGTGTAATGACAGTCTCGGTCACGAACGGGCGAGCGGCATCGTGAATGACAACATACTCCGGCGAAAGACACTCAAAGGCCTCTAGTCCGCGCAAAACGGATGCTTGACGAGTAGTGCCACCGTGGACCGGTGTACGTAGCTTTGTATGCCGCGATGGGATCACGTCCTGGTAGAGGTCTTCATCGTCGGGATGAATGACCACTACCACCTCGTGAATTTTCGGATGCCCCAAAAAAACTGAAAGCGTGCGTGCCAATACTGGCTTGCCGAGCAGCTTTACATACTGCTTGGGCATAGAGGTTGAGGCTGAGGCGGCGCGGCTACCGCGCCCGGCAGCGACGATCACGGCAACATTCATGGCTTTCTATGGTTGGGCTAGTCCCGACGATGGAGAGGTCGTTAGCGCCTAAGCATGACGGCGGCTGTTCAAGCCTTATTCGTATGACGCACTTGTCTGTCGCGATGCAATCCGTTATTTTGATCAACAATTGAGCGACGCACATAGTTGCACGAAAGTTGGGCAAATGTCCGCCAAAATTCCTCTGCCTAGGATCAGACTGGGCGCCCACATCATTCACTGTCCTGTCCTGCTGGCGCCAATGTCAGGCGTGACGGATTTGCCCTTCCGGCGATTAGCGAGCCGACTAGGTGCCCACTACGTCGTATCAGAGATGATCGCAAGCCGTGAATTGATCCGGGGGCGGCGAGAAATCATGCGCCGCGCGCTCGGCTCGGAACTGAGCCCGTTCGTCATACAACTCGCAGGAACAGAACCCCATTGGATGGCAGAGGCCGCCCAACTCTGTACTGATCTGGGAGCTGACATCATCGACATCAACATGGGCTGCCCAGCGAAAGCAGTCACCGGCATGCAGTCCGGCAGTGCGCTGATGCGGGATCTCCCTCGTGCGGTTCGGCTCATCCAGGCCGTGATTGCTCAGACGCACGTGCCTGTCACGCTTAAAATGCGGCTAGGCTGGGATCGCGCAACAATGAGTGCGCCGATACTGGCTCGTATGGCGCAGGAAGCGGGCATCTCTATGATCGTGGTCCATGGGCGCACACGAAACGAATTTTTTAAGGGTTCAGCAGATTGGACTGCAGTTAGTAGCGTTGTTGATGCTGTCACAGTTCCAGTCATCGTGAATGGTGACATCCTGGATTATGGGGACCTCATGACCGCTATTTTGGCCTCCGGCGCCAGCGGCGTCATGGTGGGGCGGGGAGCTTACGGTCGACCGTGGCTACCGGCTCAATTGTCACGCCAGTGGCAAGGCAATTGCTCCACCGACTCGCTCGCACTTAGCGAATTGACGGACATTGCACTGGATCACCTTGATGCCATGCTTTCTCACTATGGAGCCGACCAAGGCTTGCGCAACGCCCGCAAGCACATTTCTTGGTATATCGCCAATGCCACGACTGACGCAGGACTCCTCAAAGAATGGCGGCGCCAGTTGTGCACCGAAGACTCACCAAAACGGGTGGTAAAGGGACTTAAAGAGTTCTTTGGCCAGATAGCTCAGGTTCACGCATGAGGAGGCGGGCCAAAATTGCCGGCATATCCACGCGAACGGATGAGACCGATATAAAATCGCAGGTTCTCGATGCCATTCCTCATCCCATATTCTTGGTCGATGCTGATGTAGCCGTCATCTTTGCGAACCCGTCGGCCGAACTCTTCTTCGGTATGGGCCAAGCGCTCCTTCAGCGGGGTTCGTTGAACGATCTACTAACCTTCAGCTGCCCGTTGATTACATTGGTTGATCAAGTCCTCAGAACCCATGCTTCAGTAAATGAGTATAGCGTCGAAGTCACGCTGCCACGAACTGAAACCACGAATCTTGTCGACGTTTTTGCCGGCCCTCTCGGCGACCGCCAAGATTTGATACTGGTCATGCTTCAGCAACGCAGCATGGCGCAAATGATTGAGCGCCAACTCACTCATCGCTCTACAGCACGATCCGTTTCGGGCATGGCAGCAGTATTAGCTCACGAAATCAAAAATCCGTTGTCCGGGATCCGAGGCGCTGCTCAGTTGCTGGAACCTCAGGTCAACGATCAGGATCGCGCATTAACGCAGCTTATCTGTACTGAAACGGATCGCATCCGAAAACTGCTTGACCGCATGGAGGTGTTTGGTGACGAACGACCGATCCCGCGCGAACCGGTCAACATTCATTCTGTTCTCGATCACGTACGCCAAGTGGCGCGTGCCGGATTTGGGCGCAGCATTCAATTCAACATGGAGTACGATCCATCACTCCCACCAGTGCCTGGAGTGCGTGATAAACTTGTCCAAGCATTTCTCAATCTTGTCAAAAACTCCGCCGAAGCAATCTCCGAGGCCCACATCTTTCCAGGTCGCATTACGATCACCACGGCTTTTCGGCCAGGTGTCCGCCTTTCGTTGCCTGGTCTCGATGCCCGTGTCGCCTTGCCCTTAATGATTGAAATTTCCGACAACGGCCCAGGCGTGCCAGAAGCACTCAAGCCCCATTTGTTTGATCCTTTCGTCAGCTCCAAACACACCGGTTCAGGTCTCGGCTTGGCTTTGGTCGCGAAGATTGTCGATGACCATGGCGGAACTATCGAATTTGAATCGAATCGACGTCAGACCCTGTTCCGCATTCTTTTGCCTCTACACGAAGCTCATTCCTCGCCAAACAATACGGAGATGACCGATGGCTAAGGGAACGGTGCTCGTCGCCGATGACGATAGCGCAATTCGCACTGTGCTCAATCAGGCGTTGGCGCGCGCTGGCTATGTCCCGCGCACCACCAGCAATGTGGCTACGCTATGGCGCTGGGTTCAACAAGGGGAAGGCGATGTTGTCGTTACCGACGTTGTCATGCCGGACGAGAACGCGTTTGACCTTCTCCCGCGCATTATGAAGACGAGACCCGACCTCCCGGTGATAGTTATGAGTGCCCAGAACACACTCATGACAGCGTTAACTGCCGCGGAAAGAGGCGCATTTGAATATCTTCCGAAGCCGTTTGACCTCAACGAGCTTGTCGCCGTTGTCGGGCGCGCTATGGAAGGCCCTAGGCGGGCTACGCGCGAGCGAGCCAACGATAGTGGCGGCGATGACCTGCCACTGATCGGACGCTCACCGGCCATGCAGGAAATCTATCGCGTCATTGCCCGCCTCATCCAAACGGATCTCACAGTGATGATCAATGGTGAGTCCGGAACGGGAAAGGAGCTCGTCGCTCGCGTACTCCACGATCACGGCAAGCGTCGATCCGGCCCATTTGTCGCTGTCAACATGGCTGCGATACCACGCGAACTTATCGAAAGTGAGCTTTTCGGGCACGAGAAGGGCTCATTCACCGGGGCCCAGGCCCGCCTGGCTGGACGCTTCGAACAAGCCGAGGGAGGAACGCTTTTTCTCGACGAGATCGGCGACATGCCGATGGAAGCCCAAACCCGACTACTGAGAGTGTTGCAAGAAGGTGAGTACACAACGGTCGGAGGGCGAACTCCAATAAAGACAAATGTCAGGATTGTTGCCGCCACCCACAGAGAGCTGAAGAGCCAAATACAGCAAGGCTTGTTCCGGGAAGATCTCTACTATCGCTTAAATGTAGTGCCATTGCGCTTGCCGCCTCTACGCGAACGCGTTGACGACATTGGTGACCTCGTTCGCCATTTTCTGCGCATCGCTGCTCGGGAAGGCCTTGGCGATCGGGTCTTCGAACCGAGCGCCGTTGACCGCCTCAAAACACATTCTTGGCCGGGAAACGTCAGAGAACTCGAAAACTTGGTACGCCGCACGACCGCAATTTACACACAGGAGAGTATTTCAGCCGCGATCGTAGATGCTGAATTGTCGGAGGCTCAGGCGAGCACCGACAATCTAGCCAGTGGCAACGATCCTGAGGAGTTGCGCGACATTGTTGATCAATACATGGCTCGCCATTTCGCCAGTTACGGCGATAATTTGCCCCCGCCTGGTCTCTACGACCGCGTCATTCGAGAGGTTGAAGCCCCGTTGATATCCGCAGCATTGGCCGCCACTCGCGGCAACCAGATCAAAGCTGCAGAGCTTCTCGGCCTCAATCGCAATACTCTGCGCAGCCGCATACGATCGCTCCAAATTCAAGTTGTCAAATCCCCGGCGATTTAAATAGACGTGAACGTTCTGTTTAAAATTGGATAAACCAATTGCGCCTCGCCCAGCTTCCGTGAATTCCTCCGCGCGCCTTTACTGGGCAACCTTGCCTCTCTCGGCGGGCACTTCAGGCGCTCTTTGCAGCAGGCACCTTTTTGTCAACGCCGCTGCAGACTACGACCGCGAAACACTCGCCACTCCCAAACCAACGAACCTCCCAGGGCCAGCAAGTGAAAAGCTTGCGATTTTGTCACAATCCGGCGTAAATTTATCACGTCTTTCTGGGAGTATCGATCTCGATCGTCACTATTCCGCCGCAGTGTGACCCCTTAACGATGCCAGGCAAATGAGAAATGACTCTGGATATTATTGGGGCTCGCATGCGAGGGCTTCTCGACTCAATGGGCTCTTATTTCCGTCACGTGTTTCGCCACAAAGGACGGTACTTCGGTGCGGGTGGGGCACGGACACTCCGCAATGTTACCAGCGGTGACTCGATGCACGATCCACAACTCCCGTTTGCCGACGTCCGCGGTGCGGCATTTAGAATTGGATTTGTGGTCGTTTGCTTAGCGGTCGTGTCAGGGCTTGCAACCTATCTTATCTTGACCGGCCTCACTCCAATTGTGCCCAGAAGTTCTGTAGTTCTCTCTGTACTGTTCATAAACGTCGCGATGATCATAGCTATGGTCATTGTGATTTCATGGCCTATCAGTGCGTTATGGAAAGCTTGGCGAAATCAGGTCGCCGGGGCGCGCCTTCATATTCGAATTGTAGCGCTATTTAGTTTGATTGCTGCGCTCCCAGCGATTTTGCTCGCGCTGGCCGCCACTACGACGTTCTCGCGCTCTCTGGATGGTTGGTTCTCCCAGAGAACGCTTCAGATCGTTGAGAACTCTTTGGATATCGCCAACGCATACTTGTTGGAACACGGCCAAGTCATTCGAACTGACATCGTCAACATGGCAAAGGACTTGGACGAATCGGCAG
This sequence comes from Hyphomicrobiaceae bacterium, assembly GCA_051009975.1. Classification (GTDB taxonomy): domain Bacteria; phylum Pseudomonadota; class Alphaproteobacteria; order Rhizobiales; family Hyphomicrobiaceae; genus Tectiglobus. The sequence goes on along the minus strand of JBPCWA010000492.1, from coordinate 15,434 downwards.
CTGAAATTGGCGACAACGCTGAAAAATTTCGAGATTTGGTTTTTGTCCAAGCCGGCCTTCGAGATCTTCCGGTGGCCTACGTTATCAATGGCGCAGGTGATCCGAAAGTTACGGCAATCGAAAACAAGAGTATTCCCTACCGCCCGCCACCGCAAAACGTTATCAAATTGGCGCAGCAGGGGCGGGTCCCGCTGCTCATGCCCAACAATGCCTACAGGGTTGCCGCGCTGACAAGGCTCAACAACTATCCCGACTCGTATTTGTTCGTCGCACGCGGTGTGAACCCCACAGTCATGCGACACCTGCGGCGCACGCAAGCCAGCGTTGCGGAGTATCAGCAATTGCGCCGCCGACGGGGAGGCCTCCAGGCGGCCCACGCCCTGATGTACTTCATGATTTCGCTTACCGCTTTGCTTGCCGCGATTTGGGTTGGCCTTTGGTTCGCTGGTCGGTTTGTCGCTCCCATTCGACGTCTAATCGGTGCAGCACAGCAAGTCTCTACAGGCGATCTCAACGTCAATCTCCCCCTTCGTCGCGGGGAGGGCGATCTAAGGCGATTGTCGCAAACGTTCAACACCATGACGCACGAGCTCAAATCGCAAAGGGATGCCCTGGTAACTGCGAACGCGGAGCTGATCGACCGTCGCCAGTTCATCGAAGCCGTTTTATCGGGGGTTTCGGCTGGCGTCATAGGCCTCGACGAAGAAGGCCGGATTAACCTCGCCAACAGATCTGCTGAGAAGCTGTTGCTTTTGGAAACCGAGGAGCTGCTTGGCCGCAAGCTTTCCGAGACATTGCCAGATCTGTCCGCGGCAGTCTCAGAACTGGAGGCAAGTGCCGGCAAAGCCCGCGTTCAGCATAACATCACTCTCGTAGTCGATGACGAAGAGCGGACCTTTGCGGTCCGCGTAACACGAGAACAAAGCGATGGCGGTACTGTAGTGACGTTTGATGATATAACGGAACTGGTCAGCGCACAGCGGACTTCGGCCTGGGCCGACGTCGCGCGACGAATTGCACATGAAATCAAGAATCCTTTGACGCCTATACAACTTTCGGCCGAACGCATACGTCGCAAATATGCGAAGGTAATTACCGAAGATCGAGAGGTATTTGACAAGTGCACCGAAACTATAATCCGGCAAGTAGGAGATGTCTCACGGATGGTAGACGAGTTCTCCTCCTTTGCTCGTATGCCAAAGGCCCAGATGGAGGTTGAAGACCTCCGCGCCGCAGTCAAAGACGCTGTCACTCTATTTCAAATGGGCTCTACAGGAATCATTTTCGAGATGGAACTTCCAGACTCGGAGGTGATTGCCTCGTTCGACAGGCGATTGCTGTCACAAGCAATGACAAACCTCGTAAAAAATGCGGCAGAGTCGGTTCACGCCTATGCGGAAGCGGACTGCACCTCTGCTGGTTTCGTTGGAAAGGTGCGGGTCTCGATGTCGGTCGACAAGGATCTGGCTGTCATTACCGTTCTGGACAATGGTACGGGTCTATCAAAGCAGAACCGAACGCGGTTGATGGAACCATATGTAACAACCAAGGCCAAAGGTACAGGTCTGGGCTTAGCAATTGTGCAGAAGATTACCGAACAGCATGGTGGAACTCTAGCGCTCGACGACGCGCACACACTGGGCCTAGCCGAACACGGCGCCATGGTCCAACTAACGGTTCCACTCCATTCTGGGAGGGAGCTCTCAAGCGAGGCTCACGTCCTCGAAACACACGTCAATTAGATCGACACTCGCGCCAGAGGGGAACTTTTGATGGCATCAGACATCCTGGTCGTGGACGACGAAACGGACATCCGAGATCTCATTGCAGGCATCCTGGAAGATGAAGGTCACACGTGTCGATTGGCGCGGGACAGCGATGAGGCTCTTCTCGCTATAGAGGCGCGCAAGCCCAATCTCGTCATACTCGATATTTGGCTTCAAGGCAGTCGGCTCGATGGCCTCGAGGTGCTGACCATAATCCGCAAAGTGCACCCGGATTTGCCAGTCGTGATCATTTCAGGGCATGGAAATATTGAGACCGCCGTCACCGCCATCAAGCGCGGTGCGTATGACTACATCGAAAAACCATTTAAGGCGGACCGGCTTCTACTCGTTACAATGCGCGCCCTTGAGAACTCACAGCTGAGACGTGAAGTTCGTCAACTTAAGGAACGCTCACCGCAAAGCTCCGATATTATTGGATCTTCCAGCTACATCGCCCAACTCAAGAGCCAAATCGAGAAGGTCGCTCCAACCAATAGTCGTATTCTCATTCGCGGTGGATCGGGTACAGGCAAAGAACTTGTCGCGCGTTACCTTCACGAAAATTCGGCTCGGTCAGCCGGACCATTTGCTGTACTCAATGCCGCAGCAATGGCGCCCGACCGCGTTGAAGAAGAGTTGTTCGGAATAGAAGCCAATACAGGTGGACCACGCAAGGTTGGCGCCCTTGAAGAAGCGCATGGTGGTACGCTCTATATCGACGAAATTGCCGATATGCCGCTAGAGACTCAGGGCAAAGTCTTGCGCGTACTCGTCGAACAGAAGTTCTTGCGACTGCACGGAACACAAAAAGTTGCGGTCGATGTACGCATCATCTCCTCTACGGCACATGACCTCGAACGAGAAATGAGCGAGGGTCAATTTCGAGAGGATTTGTACCACCGCCTGAACGTAGTTCCATTGCGGGTTCCATCCCTGGCGGAGCGCCGTGATGACATCCCTGAGCTCGTTGAGCATTTCGTCCAGCAAATCTCAGAAACATCAGGGCTTGCGCCGCGCAAGATTGGCGAAGATACCCTTGCCATTCTGCAGGCGCATGATTGGCCAGGAAACGTTCGCGAACTGCGCAACAACATCGAACGGCTCATGATAATGTCTGGCGGAGCGCCCGGTTCGACCATCACTTCAGAAATGCTTCCAGACGAAATCGGATCGTCTGTTCCAATACCCATAAACAGTTCCGCGGAAAAACTCATGTCGCTGCCATTGCGCGAAGCCCGGGAAATCTTCGAGCGTGAGTATTTATTATCGCAGATCAATCGGTTTGGTGGCAACATTTCGCGCACTGCGGAATTTGTCGGAATGGAGCGATCGGCACTGCATCGCAAACTTCGAGCGCTCGGCGTAAGTTCAGAACAGCGCGCCGCTGTCTGAGCAGTTTGGACGCGATAGGGGTCCACAATGTCGGCAAACATGACCACAAACGATCGGGGCCTAGGAATGCAACGGGGGTCGATAAATGCGAGTGATCGTTTGCGGTGCAGGTCAGGTAGGCCTCGGTATTTCCGAACGCCTGGCCGCCGAAGGCAATGACGTTTCAATTGTAGAGTCCTCCCCAGATTTGGTTCAACGAGCAAACGACGTGCTCGAGGTGAGGGCCATAAGCGGGAACGGAGCGCATCCCGATGTTCTAGCGCGCGCCGGTGCCCGCGACGCCGACATGCTGATCGCCGTCACGTTTCACGACGAGGTCAACATGGTGGCTTGTCAGGTCGCAGCCACGCTGTTTGATATTCCGACAAAAATTGCCCGCGTGCGGGCACAAACTTATCTCGACAGAGATTGGGCCCATCTTTTCACCAATGAGGGGCTGGCAATTGACTACATAATCTCGCCTGAAATTGAGGTCGGCAATGTTGTCCTCAGACGTCTGGCTCTGCCGGGTGCATTTGAGACAGCAAGCTTCGCAGACGGCCAGGTCCTCGCAATCGGTGTCAACTGTGGACCCGACTGTCCTGTCGTGGACACACCACTGCGACAATTATCAGAACTGTTCCCGGATTTACCGGCTATGATAGTCGCCATTGTTCGCGATGGAGAGTTCTTTCTTCCTGGCGGTGACCAGCAACTCCGCATCGGCGACGATGCCTATCTCATACTACCATCCGATCAAGTGGCACGAACACTAAAGATATTTGGCCACGAAGAGGTGCAAGCGCGCCGGATCGTCATAGCCGGCGGAGGCAACATTGGACAGTATGTTGCGCGCGCCATCGAAGAGCGAGAAGCCAATGTTCGTGTCAAGATCATCGAAAACCGACGTGACCGAGCAGTCACCATTGCCGAAACGCTCAATCGCACCGTAATCCTACATGGCTCAGCGCTATCGGAGGACCTCCTACGAGAGGCCGACATTCGAGCCGCGGACACCATGGTTGCGGTAACAAATGACGACCAGGCCAATATTCTCACTTCGGTACTAGCCAAGAATCTTGGCTGCCGGCGAAGTCTCTGTCTGGTCAATAGTGCTGGATACAGCACTTTGGTTCGCTCGTTTGGTATCGACGCCCAGATCAATCCGAGGGCCATAACGGTTTCGCGCATACTTCAATATGTGCGGCGCGGTCGCATTCGGGCCGTTCATGAAATTCACAACAGCGCTGGTGAGATTATCGAGGCTGAAGCCCTGGCGACAACGCCAGTCGTGGGCCGTCCCATTAGAGAGCTTGGGATTTCTGAGGGTGTACGATTCGGTGCGATTATGCGAGATGGACAAGTGTTTGCGCCGGATGGGTCTACCGAACTCATTCCCAGAGATCGTGCAGTACTTTGCGCGCGGGCAGATTCAATCCGCAAGGTGGAGGAGATGTTCCGCGTAAGTCCAGATTACTTCTGAGACATATGCGATGATCTCGTCGGCCGCAACGGCGAAAACCGTTGGGATCAAGACGGTCATCGCTCTGCCAACGATCTTTTCTAAAATCAGGATAGAAACGCTGATCAAAAAATCTTAGTTGATCAAAGTGGATATGTTGATCACAGCGGTATCGCTAATTGCAATGGCGTTGACCGATTGCGCCCACAGAAGTTCTCTCGACTAACCCTGAAGTCTGCGAAAGCCTAACAAAGACTACCAAAAATTTCTCCCCAACCGGGAGTTGTGTCAAAGCACGACACGTCTTATCGCTTGCAGCAAGATCAGGCTGATAAGCAAAGAAAGACGACGATGGCACGAACGATTTACGTCAATGGGCGATACCTGCCCTATCACGCAGCCTTCGTTCACGTAGAGGATCGCGGGTTTCAATTCGGTGATGCCGTTTATGAGGTGTGTGAGATACGCGATAGTCACATAATCGACGAAAGCAGACACATGTCGCGGCTTGCACATTCACTCAAGGAGCTTTCAATTCCAGAGCCGATGAGCAATGGCGCGTGGCGCCTCGTGATACGCGAGACCATACGACGTAATCGTGTCGTCAACGGAACTCTTTACGTCCAGGTGTCGCGAGGGGCAGGTCCCCGTGATTTCTTATTTTCCGGCGTCAGGACTCCACCAAGCGTCATATGTCTGGCACGTCATGCCACGGGTCAAAAAAATGATCAGGCACTATCCAAAGGCATTAGCGTAATCACGGTTCCAGAAATGCGCTGGGGACGCTGTGACATTAAGACCGTTATGCTATTGCCCGCCAGCCTCGCCAAAGAAAGAGCTAGAGCGGCTGGCGCGCAAGAAGCGTGGTTCATCGATAGTGATGGTCACGTCTTAGAAGGTGGATCGAGCAATGCTTGGATCGTTACACACGACAGAGAAGTGATCACACGTCCCGCCGACAGTGCGATTTTGCGCGGTGTTACGCGCATGACCTTAATTGACTTACTGAAAAATGAGGAAGATTTGACACTGAAAGAGCGGGCGTTCACGAAAAATGAGGTCCAGGCAGCCAAGGAAGCATTTATAACTTCAGCGACGAATTTGGTTATGCCCGTAGTGGCTATTGACGGACAGGAAATTGGCAATGGTCGCCCAGGCCCGATTGCCAGGCGTTTGCGGTTGAATTTTCACCGCGTGGCCGAAGCTGCTCGCATTTAGCGGCAAATGCTTCGAGAATTGCTGATTCTCTCACTTTTATCGTCTAGTATTCGTGGTAGGTGTCGAATCTTGATGGCAACCCTCGCTCGCAAATCAGAAATGCGTTGTCTGACGACTTTCGTTGCTGCATATAATTGCTGCACGTAAATGGCGTTGCCTCGGAAAGGATACCGATCGAGGGGTATTTACTCGCACAACCTGGTCGGTGCCCTTCGAATGCTGACGAAAAGAACAAGCGACGAGTGGACAATAACAATGGCAGAACGCGCCCAAAGTCTTCAAGACACCTTCCTCAACCATGTTCGGAAGCAAAAGATTCCGTTGACGATATTTCTCATCAACGGCGTTAAACTCCAGGGGATTGTAACGTGGTTCGACAATTTTTGCGTACTTTTACGCCGTGATGGACACTCGCAATTGGTCTACAAACACGCTATCTCGACGATAATGCCGGGCCAACCCGTCAATTTGATGGAATCAGAGACCGAATAGGATCGGTCGGGAGGCAAACTTATAAACGATACAGTTGATCGCCCTGTCAAATCAGCTCCCCGCATTGGGGAAAATTGCACAGTCACGACCACCAAAACACTGCTGCTGATCCCGGTGCCGAATGCAAGATCGTCGGCAATTACTCGCACCAAGAGTGCTGCACCCGGGCAGCGACAGCGAACAAGTCCTGGCCGCACTCCAAAGGAACGCTTAGCGGAAGCCCGATCTTTGGCCTGTGCGATCGATCTTGACGTTGTCGACGAACACATCATTGCGCTTCCAGTTCTGCGACCGGCAACATTGTTTGGAACCGGTAAAGTCGAAGAAATTCGCAGTCACATCAAAGGGGCAGATGCAACTTTAGTTATTGTCGATCACGCATTGACGCCTATCCAGCAAAGAAATTTGGAGAGGGCATGGGCCGCGAAAGTGATCGATCGAACGGGTTTGATTCTTGAAATATTTGGCCGGCGGGCGCGAACACGTGAGGGTCGGCTGCAGGTTGAATTGGCTCACTTAATTTTTCAACGCAGCCGGCTCGTTCGGAGCTGGACCCACCTCGAGCGTCAACGGGGTGGCTTTGGTTTTCTTGGTGGTCCGGGCGAGACCCAGATTGAAACCGATCGTCGCTTGCTACAAGGCAGAATCCACAAACTTCGCGAAGAACTAGATAAAGTAGTGCGAACACGAGCGCTGCATCGTAAGGGGCGTTCGCTGCTCCCCTACCCCGTCGTTGCTTTGGTCGGCTACACCAACGCCGGTAAATCCACGCTGTTCAATCACCTGACGAAGGCCGGAGTCATCGCAAAGGACCAATTGTTCGCAACACTGGATCCAACAATGCGGGAACGCGTACTTCAGAGTGGCCGAAGGGTGATCCTATCAGACACGGTTGGTTTTGTTTCCGAGCTGCCAACTATGTTAGTGGCCGCGTTTCGCGCGACATTGGAGGAAGTCATTGAAGCTGAGCTGATCATCCATGTTCGTGACATCAGCCATCCCGAATCCGAAGCGCAACGCGCAGATGTGGAGCAAGTCTTACGTGACCTTGGCGTGCCAACTGAAGGACCAGACTCGAGACTCCACGAAGTTTGGAACAAGATTGACCTTCTGTCGGACGACGAAAGGAACGAGTTGCCAGCGCGTATGGCACGTTGCTCCAACAAGCCAGTCAGCCTATCAGCGCTCACCGGTGAAGGGTGTAAAGAACTGCTTGAGGCGATCGATGCATGGGTCAGCACTAATGACGTGGAGATCTCATTGACGGTACCGGTTGGCGCGGGCAAACTCACACATTGGCTACACGAGCACACCACAGTCCTAACGACGCAAGCTGACGACACGGGACAGATGGTTTACACGTTTCGGATCGATGCGCAAAAACTGGGTCGCCTCGATGGCCACCTCAAATCATTCAATGTGACATATGAAAACGATAGCCCCCTCAATCCTTAGGGACGCCACGCTCTTCTTTTTTTGCAGCGTTCCATAGAGCGTCCATTTCTTCGAGCGAGCTGTCTTGCGGGCTGCGCCCCCGTTCGCCAAGCCAGCTTTCGACTCGTTGAAAACGGCGAGTGAATTTCTGATTGGTGTCGCGAAGGCTGGACTCCGGATCAACATTGAGGTGACGCGCTACATTTGCCAGAACAAAAATTAAATCGCCGAACTCCTCGTGGATGTCACTGCGATCGCCACGTGCGATGGCATCTTTCAATTCTGCCAACTCTTCACTCAGTTTATCGAAAACCTCACTCAACGAGGGCCAGTCGAAACCGACTTTGGCAGCGCGATTTTGCAATTTGAGAGCGCGCGTGAGCGACGGCAAATTATTCGGCACCCCGTCGAGCAAACTCAAATGCTGACGATCATCCAGAAGCTGATTACCTCTACCGCGCTGACGGCTCTTTTCTTCACGCTCCTTAGCCTTTGATTTCTCCCAAAAATCTGGCGCTGGTCCAGCTGCACGCTCCCCATCGGTTCCGAAAACATGCGGATGCCGGCGCAGCATCTTTTGTGTGACCCCCTCTACGACATCTCGAAATTGGAAGGCACCTTGCTCCTCCGCCATACGCGCATGATATACAACCTGAAACAGCAAATCGCCCAATTCATCCTTGAGGTCAGTCATGTCGTCGCGTTCAATAGCATCTGCGACTTCATAAGCCTCCTCAATCGTATAAGGAGCAATGGAATGAAAGTCTTGTTCTAGGTCCCACGGACAGCCCGTCGTCGGCGTGCGCAGAGCCGCCATGATCTCTAGGAGCCCGGCTAGATCGCCAGGTTCAGTTTTGCTCGATTTAGCCATCGGCGATTTGTTCCCATGTTCCCTTATTACCCAAGGCAGTAAAATTGCATTGGGACGCGACAAACTCTTCCCTCAAGCAGATTGTCGAATACCTGCGCCTGACAAAGAATTACCATAGAAGCAGCCACTGAGTTTAGCATTGTGCACGTTGTTCCGAATCTGATCATCTTTGTCATGGAGGGAGCTGTGATTGTCATGCTCTCTGTTATCGCTTTTCGCGCTCCCTTTACCATGGCTGCCGTCACGGCGGGCCTGACACTTACTCTCGGGGCGTATCTTGAATGGCTGCGCTACCATCACGACATCTCGTTTTTTCATCGTGACCCGCGGGTAGCCGCGCGAGCTATTTTTGCATCGATCACGCTAAGCACCGAGGTGATAGTCAAAACCGCGATAGCCGGCGTCGCAATACTTTTTACCTTCGCCGGCCACGAACAAGACCGACTATTCGTCTCGGCTTGTGTATTCGGCGCGTGTCTCTTCGTCGGTACTGGTTTGCTGAGAAGGTTCCACATGTCGTTGTCGGCAAAGCCGTGGCAGTGGGGCTATTTCAGATTGGCGCTACCGCTCGGACTTCTATTCTCGCTCCTCTTGCACGGTGCGGTACAGATTGGACTCGTCAGCGTCGCAAGTCCAACTGAACTTGCAAGTACGATTGTCTTTGACCTTCCGAACCACCCCACCTTGGAACAATTGAGCGAGCTTACCTTCAACGCCAAACAGATTATTGATGCGCTGCTGGCTGACTTGGCAATCCGGCTATTGGGTGAATCGATTGCACCTCTCGCCCTGATCGTCGTCAGTGCAAACTTATTGATGGGTCTCCCGCTGGCGCTTTACGCCACGACGATCACAAACGGAGTTTTAGCTATGGAGGCATTTTGGTTCGATAGGCCCACCTAGTGTGGAAGGTTGCTGCAGCTCGAGAAGATTGCCGCAACTCGAAAGGACAACGTTGCCAGCAAGAATAACTTCGCCAGCAAGCATGGCTTCCGCACTTCGGTCATAAGATGAATCCGAGATGACAGCGATCGGAAAGACGCATCTCGCCCGAAGAACGAATGCACGCACGACAAGCAAGATCACAGCCCCAGCGACACCGAAGCAACGAACCAAATTCGCATAATAAATATTATGGAACTTTTTTAGATCCCCTGTTTCCGGGGCTTCAGCCCAGTTTCGGTGTTCCGACGGCGTTTCGCCGCCGCTTCCCTATCGATGACGCGAGAGGCCATCACCACACGGCAGCTTGCTCACTTGCGTTGCGTTTTGTCCGTCACCAATCTATCCAGCAATCGCACTCCCCAACCGGATGCCCACGATCTACTAATCTCCGTCTTTTCCGATGCCATGGCCGTGCCGGCTACATCGAGATGCACCCATGGCGTTTTTTTCACAAACCGAAGCAGAAATTGCGCCGCAGTAATCGCCCCAGCGGACCGACCACCTATATTCTTCATGTCAGCATTTCGACTGTCGATCATTTTGTCATACGCCCGCCCCATTGGCATGCGCCAAACTTTCTCATCGACGTCGACGCCGCAACCAATCAAGTCTGCTGCCAGCCGATCGTCGTTGCTGAACAATCCAGCATGGTCCTTGCCCAGCGCAACAATGATGGCACCCGTCAATGTCGCAAGATCAATGATTGCCCGCGGTTCATATTCCCGCTCGGCGTAAGTCAACAGATCCGCCAACACCATTCGTCCTTCTGCATCAGTGTTCAACACCTCAATCGTCTGCGCAGATAAGGATGATACGATGTCACCTGGCCTTTGTGCCGTTGCCGAAGGCATGTTTTCAACCAGCCCGACGAGACCCACCGCATTAATCGGAGCTTCGCGCGCGGCCAACGCATGCATTAAGCCGGCCACACATGCAGCGCCCCCCATATCACCCTTCATATCTTCCATCCCTGCCGCCGGCTTCATGGATATCCCGCCGGTATCAAAGCACACGCCCTTGCCGACAAAGCACCAAGGCTTGGCCCGCTTGCTGCGCGCGCCACTCCAGGACATGATGGCGACGCGGGCCGGACGTGCGCTTCCCTGCGCAACGGCGAGCAACGCGTACATCCCGATGTCGCGCAGGCGTTTATCGTCCAAAATGTCAACGGCCACACCAACGCGCTCTAGTTCGGCGCAACGATGAGCAAACTCAACTGGGCCAAGCATGTTAGCAGGTTCATTCACAAGATCGCGGGCAAACGCAACGCCATCAGCTATAGCCTTTGCCTGCTTATATGCCTCAGTCGCCGCGGCGGGATCGGTCGTGAGAATGGATAGCTTCTGAGGTCTATCACCATCGCTCTTTGCTCCGCCGCAATCGCCCTCATCTTTTTTTGCCGTCTTGTACGTGTCAAACCTGTAGCTACGAAGTAGCGCTCCCAAGGCCAGCTGCGCGGCCGCAAGGCCAACATCCTCATCCGTCACGGCCGGCTCAACAATCAGACCAACGTGCTGCCCAGCAAATTCGCCCAACTGGCCAAAGGCATACCCTCCCAAAGTAACCCAGTCCTGCTCGCTCAGCGCTCCAACATCGCCCGCCCCGACCAACGTCAGCTTTTTCAGATTGGATTTTCCTGCCGGTGCCACAAGCTCCAGCGCACTTCTGGCCTTGCCTCTGAATTGAGCCCGTTTCATTGCACGCGTCAGATGGCCACCACTGTCGCGGTCCAACTTCTGACCGACTTGACCAAGCTCCACCGACTCATCCACGAACAAGACGCTGCTCGCTGGGATAACGTGCTCCAAGGAAACAAACTCAACGTTAAGTGAAATTGGCATGGCGAACCTGGTGAGTTTATGCCGCGACACTTCAGTCTGACGGCGCGTTGAAATACAGCCTTTGGCGCGTCTGTCATGCCGGCACTCATCGCACCATCGGCACTAGGTCTAGCGGCGCCTGCGTAAGAAGTTGATCAGTCTGTAAAGTTCAGACCTGAGGTGGGTGCCACGTCGCGGGCCACTGGCCCGCCCCACCGACCACCACGTCAGTCTCAGCGGTCGGAAGCTGGGGGCAGCATGCCTGATAACTGAGTACAAGTGCGAACAACGTCAAGGCATTTCTTGTATGCCATTGAGACAAGAGGTAGACAGCCGAATTTCAGCCACGCTGTTGTGAGAGAAGTCTGGAGGGCGCTGCTGGCCCAAGACGCAAGTTGGTTTCGCAGCGGCGGATGGGGGGCACGATTTATGTCGACCTTTTCGGTCTATTTGGTGCGGCAAGCCGCCAGTGCACTGACGCTCATACTGCTCTCGCTGTGCGGCGTCGTATGGATTGCCCTTGCACTGAAACAGCTCAAACTCGTCACCAGCAAAGGCCAAGATGTCGTCACGTTGCTGACGATGACAACGCTCGCCATTCCTCACTTGCTGGCGGTCGTCGCACCCATTGCGCTTCTCATAGCAACCATTCATGTTTTGAATCGTCTAAACGGTGATAGTGAACTCATCATTGTTACAGCTTCGGGCGGATCGATATGGACAGTAGTCCGACCGATCATGGTTCTTGCTTTTGTCGTTTCTTTAATCGTCGCCTTCATCAATCACGTGGGCATGCCCTGGTCTCTGCGCCAGCTCCGTGCCAAAATAATCGAAGTTCGGTCGGATCTTATCACGCAAGTGCTCCAACCCGGGCGTTTCTCTAGTCCCGAGCGCGGCGTGATAGTCCACATCCGCAGCCGCGGACTGGATGGAACGCTCAATGGTCTATTGCTCAGTGATCAGCGCGCAAAAGAGCACGTTACTTACCTCGCTGAGCGTGCTCGCGTCATTCGCATAGATGGTGATGCCCATCTGCAGATGGAGCAGGGGCACATGCTGCGTGGCGCACCCGACGTCAGTCCACGCTCGGTCTTGGTGTTTCAGTCCTACACCATTGATCTCGAACGTTTCGAGCGACGGATGTCAGGGGTCAATGTTTGGAGACCCCGCGAACGGTACTTCAGCGAACTGCTCTCGCTCGATGAAACATCCAAGAAGGCCGGCGTCAAATTCCCCAAGCTCCAAGCAGAGTTGCATGAGCGACTATCGAGTCCGCTTTATCCCTTTCTTTTTTCACTAATCGTGATCGCGTTCGTGGGTCAAGCTCGCTCAACCCGGCAAAAGAGGACACAAATGATCGCCAGCGCTTTTGTTGTAGCTGCGCTCTTTCGAGGTGGCGGCCTCGCGCTCCACAATGTTATCGCACTCAATCCGGCGATGGTGCCCTTGATCTATCTGTTACCCTGTCTTGGAATCGCTGGCGCAGTAATCGTCATCATAAGAAACGAAATCCCGCGGTCCGGCACCACGGCGATTGAGCGAATGGGACTCAGATTTGGCAGCGGGCTCGACGCTCTTCGCGCCCGGATTAGCTATTCACCAAAAGTCCAACCTGGGGAATAAGGGCGTTGCCAGAAAATGACATTGCGCTATTACATCGTCCGCCAATTCGCGACTATGGTTGTGGTCGCTTTCGCCATATGCGCAATACTGATTTTCATGATCGACTTTGTGGAGTTGCTCCGCGAGGCCGGCAAAGGCAGTGATGTTGGCTTAGGCGTCTTGTTATGGCTCGCAATTCTACGCCTTCCAGCTTATTCGGAAATACTCCTGACTTTTGCCGTGCTGGTCGGCAGCATTGCCTCGCTTCTGATGATGGCACGCAAAAGCGAACTTGCCGTGATGCGTGCCGGCGGCCTGAGCGCCTGGGGCCTGATCAGTCCATGCGTCATTGCCGCCTTGGTTCTCGGTGTATTCTCGACCACGATCTACAATCCGGTTGCAGCAGCGGGCCGGGCCCGCGCAGAAGTTTTGTTTGCTGAGGCATTCGGCAAGAACTCCAACTTTCTTCGCCAATCTTCAGGCGTGCCGTGGCTCCGCCAAGACAGCACTGACGGACCGTCCGTCATTGCCGCGTCGGCTGCCGCTGAAAACGGCGTGTCACTTCTGGGAGTACGAATTGTCCAATTTGACGAGCAAAACCGCTTCGTCGAGCGAATCGACGCCAAACGCGCGCGTCTCTGGGATGGCTTCTGGCTTGTCGAAGACGGCTGGGTATCGCGCGTCGGTCATGCTCCAAAACAATTCGAATCATTTACAGTGGCAACGTACCTCTCGCCCGAACGCGTAAAAGACGCATTTGGGTCCATCATATCGCTGTCTTTCTGGGAACTCCCGACATTGATAGATGTCGTTGAAAGGGCTGGTCTGTCCGCTGCGCCTTACCATGTTCAGTACCAATTGCTTTGGGCAAGACCGTTTTTGTTGGCCGTCATGGTGCTTTTAGCGGCAACTGTGTCGTTAAAGTCATTTCGATCTGGCGGCATTCAGACTATGGTCGTATTCGGAATGGTTGGGGGTATTGGTTTCTTCCTGTTGGCAGAGGTCTCCCGACAAGTAGGTGTTGCTGGTCTCGTCGCGCCGTGGGTGGCGGTGTGGGTGCCAGTATCGGTTGCCTGTCTGGTTTCCGCAACTGTGCTGCTCTATCAGGAGGATGGATAGTCTATGCGTTTGATACGCAACACACACCGAGGGAACGAGCACTTGGATCGAACTGGCGATCGAAGTCTATCGACTGCACTGCTGCGGAGCGCCTATTCCATGGCCCCGTATGCAATCGCGCTGGCCCCATTTGCAGTCGCGCTGGCCCTCGTTGCAGGCAGCCTAGGTCCTGCGGTCGCCCAAGACGCTGCAACTCTCTCACCTGAAACAGCGAATCCGCCGACCACATTAACAACGAATCAACTTCCAGGCTCCATTGCCATCGATCGCAGTCAACCTCTCTACCTACAGGGCGATGAGCTAATTTACGATTCTCGCGGGGATCGCGTGACGGCTCGTGGGAACGTAGAAATTTTCTACAACGACTTTGTTTTGACCGCCGATGAAGTTGTCTACGATCAATCAACAAACACCCTCACCGCTGCTGGCAATGTGACATTGCGCGACCCTAACGGTTCCATCACACGCAGTGAACGAATTACCCTGACGGATGACTTTAGAGACGGCTTTGTACAATCGCTAAGCATAGAAACGCGTGATCGCAGTAGAATCACCGCGCGACGCGCTATTCGCCGAGACGGTAACGTCACTGAGTTCGAAGATGGGAAATTTACGCCCTGTCGGACCGATGACGGTAAACCACCACTATGGTGCGTCTCAGCGCAAAGCGTTATCCATGATCAAAACGCTGGCACGATTACCTACTTCGATGCAACGTTTGACATTCTCGGACAGCCCGTTGTCTATCTCCCGTACTTCCAGCACGCTGACCCATCCGTAAAACGCAAATCCGGATTCCTTATCCCGCAATACACGTCATCAGAGGATTTGGGCTTTGGTGTCGAGATTCCCTATTATTTTGCACTTGCGCCAAACTTCGATTTCACATTCCACCCAATGTATGCCGCGCGCCAGGGTGTCTTGTTGAAAGGCACATGGAGACACAAGCTAGCGTTCGGCCAAGTTCGCGGACAGTACAATCTTAAGCTCGCTGGCATAGATCAGAATTCGAATGACCTCCCCAATAACGATCCCAACCTCGACGGATGGCGCGGAAGTATTCAGACTCGGGGAGATTTTTCACTGTCCTCCTGGTGGAAGTTGGGTTGGGATGCAATTATTGAAAGTGATGACTCTTTCCGACGATTTTATAAGCTCGACAACATTCTACAAACGGACCGCGTTAATACCATCCACCTCACAGGCTTGAGCGACCGTAATCACTTTCGTATGCAAAGTTACCAATTCGGTGGTCTTTTGTTTACCGATAGTGATGTGGCGGAAAGCCGGGTTCATCCAATCATCGATTGGAACTACATCGTCGGAATGCCTGT
>JBPCWA010000491.1:0-4404 GCA_051009975.1 Hyphomicrobiaceae bacterium | reverse complement strand
GCGTACTAACTGCTCCGTTCGCAATGGCAATCATAAGGCTGCGTCTGCACCAAATGGATCCGGACCTGGAGGCGGCTGCCTGGAATCTCGGCGCCAGTGAGTGGCGCGCTATGAGGAATGTCATAATCCCGTTTTGCGGCCCAGCAATTGCATCGGCCGCGTGCCTCACCGCTGCAGTCTCTTTTGATGAATTTGCAGTCGCATGGTTTGTTTCTGGACTCAACAAGACAATTCCCGTTGTTATTCTTGAGATTGTCCAAGGCAACATTGATCCGCAAGTCAATGCCATTGGCTCGTGCGTATTCATAGTTTCAATTTCACTTGTTGTTATCTCTCAGGTGCTCTTTCTGTCGCGCAGGTCAGGAATTTCAAAACGATGACCGAACCGCTCGTAAAAATTGAAAATGTCGACAAGCTGTTTGGTGAGACTGTCGTTGTCAGTGACCTAAATCTCACGATTGAGTCTGGTGAGTTTCTGGCGATCATGGGACCATCCGGTTGCGGTAAAACTACAACGCTTCGTATGCTCGCTGGACTTGAAATCCCCACGGCCGGGGAAATTCGATTTGAGGGGCGATTGATGAACGATGTCCGCCCCCACGAACGCGATACACCGTTAGTGTGGCAATCGCTTGCTTTATTCCCATTTCTGAATGCGAGAGAAAATATAGAATTCGGCCTCAAGATGCGTGGCGTCGGCGGCCCCGAACGCCGACGCCGTGCACGAGATTGGCTCGATCGCCTCGATATAGGCGAGCTGTCCGAGCGCAATGTTGAAACATTGTCGGGCGGCCAACGCCAAAGAGTAGCCCTCGCGAGATCTCTCGTTATTGAACCGCAAATCCTTCTTCTTGATGAGCCGCTATCGGCGCTGGATGCGCATTTGGTGATTAGGATGCAGGCTGTGCTTGCGCGATTGCAGCGCGAACTCGGTATCACTTTCGTTTACGTCACCCACTCACAGTCTGAGGCATTTGCTATGGCTGATCGAGTGGTCATTATGTCGAAAGGGGAGATCGCACAGATTGGAACGCCGAGGGACATCTACCGCGCGCCGTCCAATCGATTTGTGGCGGAGTTTGTCGGTCGCAACAATATTATTGCGGGTCGGGTCCAAGCCTCTAATGCAGGCCACCTTTCGATTGAGTCGTCAACGGGAATGTTTGTCGTTGAAACGACCGATCCGCGTCCCGTCGGCAGTGAAGCAACGTTTGTCATCGCTGCAGACCGAGTACAGCTTTCCGAATCGCCGTTGGATCTTGAAAATGTTCTCTCAGCCAAATTGATTTCGGAGGAGTTTGTTGGGTCAGTCGTTACATTGTTCCTTGAAGCGGCAGATGGAACTGAGTTCAAGGTGCAAGCTCAGGAACGCGACCTAGTGCGCTTTGACCTCAAAGAGATCGAAGATGTGTTTCTCGGTTGGTCTGCGTCAGGTGCTCATTTGCTCACGGAGACTTCGACATGATCCAAAACCCGATTCCTTGGCCTGGAGGTGCGCAATGTGCATGCGCCATCACTTTTGATCTCGACGCCGATAGCCTCATTCATATATCCCGCCCGATGGACAGTTATAAACGGCTCTATCCAATTTCGATGGGAAGGTATGGCCCTGAAGTCGCCATTCCGCGAATTATTGCGACCTACGAGCGCCTTGGCATCAAGCAGTCATTTTTCGTTCCGGGTTGGTGTATCGAGCAGTATCCAGGCGTTGTCGAGCAGATTCTTAAGGGGGGGCACGAGATCGGCCATCATGGCTATCTGCACGAAGACCCGATTGTGACCGAATCAGATCAGGAAATGTGGTTTGAACGTGCGCTTGAAAGCCATGTTCGCATCTGCGGAGCGAAACCTACGGGCTACCGGGCTCCCGTCTATAATATCAGTCCAGCAGTCGTCGATCTTTTGGTTAAGCACGATTTTCGCTACGACTCCTCTCTTATGGGAGACGATATTCCGTATCTCCTAAAGACAAGCGCCGGCGAGCTCTATGAAATGCCGGTGCACTGGGGAACGGACGATTGGCCTCCTTACGCCCATTACGACGAGATCGGATATCTTATGCCTGTCCGCGGGCCCTCGGCAGGCCTGGAGGGATTTTGGGAAGAATTTGAAGCTCAGTATGAAGCAGGCGGGTTCTTCATGCTCATAGTCCACCCCTTTCTCACCGGCCGTCTGGCGCGTTGGCGCTTGGTGGAACGCTGGCTGGAGGCAACGCTCAGGTCCCGGAAATGTTGGTTTGCTCGGCTGGTCGATATAGCTGATCATCTAGACAAACTGCGTTTGAGCGGAGGCTACCAACCACGCGTGGACAAGCTCCCGTACTATCAGCACTCCGTTCTCCAAGTGGACGACACAAAGTGAAGAGATGTCGGCGCAAGAGATGTCGGCGCAAGAGATGAGAGCGCAAGAGATGAAGCGCGACACACGACGCTGAGGGTCTGGGGCCAAAGGGAAGGTATAACTTAAAGATTGATCCGACTAGAGAGAAGGCACGCACAATATGAGCCAACTTACCGAAGCCGATCGCGCATTGCTGCGCGTGGCCTACGACGAGGCCAAAGCCGGATTTAGTGAGGGCGGTTGCCCGATCGGTAGCGTGCTGGCTCGGGGCGATAAAATTTTATCCCGTGGCCGCAATCAGCGTGTGCAGCGAGGCGACCCTATCGCCCATGGCGAGATGGATGCGCTTCGAAAGGCTGGTCGCCAGAGCACTTACAGAGATACTGTGCTCTATACAACTCTTAGTCCGTGCATGATGTGCACCGGTACCATTATTCAGTTTGGAATCCCGCGTGTCGTTATCGGTGAGAATAAGACGTTCGGCGGCAATGAAGGTTTGCTGCGTTCGCGTGGCGTCGAAGTCGTCGTTGTCGACGATGCCGAATGTATCGCACTCATGACTCGCTTCATCCAGGAACAACCTGCGCTGTGGCAAGAAGATATTGCGGAAGAGTGAGCGAATCTGAAAGCCAGTTCTTAGGAATCCCGGTACAGTGAGCTGCACCGCCGCTATAAAGACGCAATCCAATGACGGGACTGAAGCACATTGTTCTGTTGTCTCATCCGCCGAAAGGGGACGTGAAGACACCCGCGCTGCAGTTGGGGGGCCAGGAACCCAATGGACCGGGGACCGGTTATCGGCTGCATGCTGGCACCGTGATGCCCAAGTCGAAATGAATGCTAAGAAGGCAGCGGTATTACGTCGGTAAGTCTGTTTCCGTGAGTGAGGATCTGAGTGAACCCAATGGGCGTAGCCTTGACAGTAATTGACCCGGTCGAGGCTGCGGACTGGCTTCTCTCGCCGGAAGCTGTCCGCGAAAATTGCGCTCTCATTTATCAAGCTGGCATCCTAGGAGCACTCTCGAACTTTGAAGTTCGTCCGGAAAATCTGCCTATTGCTGCTCGAGAGGTTGTGGACACAATTTACTCGAATTACCCCACTTTGGTAATTCCTCCTCATGCACGCTGGCGACACTTTGTCATCGACGGCCGAGATCGTTGGCTAGATTTCGATCGAAGGGTCGACTTGACGACAAATGAGCGTTTGCGCATTCGCGTAGAACTAGCTGTAGTTTCAGTCCTCTTGGACGCCGGCGCAGGGCCTAAATGGCATTACAGCAGTCCAACAACCTCTAGATTGCTTCGTCGATCGGAAGGCCTGGCCATAGCAAGTCTTGAGCTGTTTTTGGCAGGCGGATTTTCCGTGGATCCCGACGCGCCTTGGCGCGCTGATGCGGCAGGTCTTACCAATTTCACAGTCGAAGACTTGATCAGTGCATTCCAAATTGGTGAAACCAACCCACTTGAGGGGCTTGAGGGGAGAGTTGGTCTGTTGAATAATCTGGGGCGGGTCGTTGCGCAACGATCTGACGCTTTCGGCGTCGGTCAGGCTCGCCTTGGTTGTTTGGCAGATCATTTCCTGGCCAAAGCAAAATCTGGACGCTTGCCGGCGAGAACCATTCTGATGACGCTGCTTGATGTATTGGGACCAATTTGGCCTGGGCGTGAAACACTGGCTGGTCGCAATTTAGGAGACACATGGCGCCACCCCCTCGCCGCGGAGGTTGGCTCCAAACTCAATTACGTGCCTTTTCACAAGCTGTCACAATGGTTGACCTATTCACTTTTCGAGCCGTTGGAACAGGCTGGCCTGGAGATCACTCAGAAAGAGGTGCTCACCGGACTCGCAGAATACCGTAACGGTGGGTTATTCGTTGATACTGGTGTGCTTGTCATCAAGGATCCGTCGGTGCGAGAGATGTCGCATGAACCGGCGAGCGAACTCATAGTGGAATGGAGGGCTTTAACAATTTGTCTGCTGGACGAGATTGCAATCCACGTCCGCCGCCTGCTGGGTCTTACGTCTCAGCAACTTCCCCTGGTAAGTGTTTTGGAGGGTGGCAC
>JBPCWA010000490.1:0-18250 GCA_051009975.1 Hyphomicrobiaceae bacterium | reverse complement strand
AATGATACCTGATTGGTCAGTCACCTCAGAAGCTCCAATTCCCGTAGACATTCTGCTTTTCGACGACTTCTCAAACTATTGTCTGGCAAATTTGCTCGAGCCCCTTCGAGCAGCAAATGACCTCGCGCGTAGACAGATCTACGATTGGCAGATCCTCCCCCCCCCCGTGGCGCGACCGCCACCTCATCCAGCGGTCTGAGGATCCAAGCAAACGCCTCGATTCAATCCCAACGACCAATGGGACTTTTATTTGTCATATGCAGCTATGGTTATCGCGAGCTAGATACTCAGTTGAACCGGCGGATCCTGCGCTCAGCGGCAAGCAAAGCCAGAACCATTGTCGGCATGGACACGGGTGCTTGGCTCCTCGCTGGCCCTGGATTGCTCGACGGGCGAAGGGCGACAATCCACTGGCATGTCTTGGATGCGTTTTTAGAAACATTTGTATTGGTCGCTGGCGCGCAACAGAGTTTTGTTGCCGACGGCAAATTCATCACAAGTGGAGGCGCAGCAGCGGCATACGATCTTGCACAATGCATAATTGGGGAGACCGCCGGTTGTTCGCTCAGCCTTGACGTCGGTACGTTATTCGTAAGAGACACTGAGAGAGTGCGTTGCCGCCCACAAAACAGCTCAAACTCTCGTTTGACTTCCAATGCACTGGCCCTCATGCAGAGCACGATCGAGGCCCCCATCACGGTAAAGGATATCGCCGACCGTATCGCATCGACACAAAGGCAACTGGAGCGCGATTTCCGCAAAGAGTTTGGGGCAGCGCCCAATCAGGTTTACCGCAAACTTCGACTTTCGGCCGTACGTCGGTTCTTGGAAGACACCCGCCTGCCGATTTCAGAGATAGCCGTACGTACTGGTTATCAGAATGCCAGCGCAATGAGTCGCGCATTTCGGACGGAGTACGGATATTCTCCTCGGGCATTCCGCCTGGAAATTGAAGGCGCAGCGAATCGCATGTCGATTCGCCCTTGTGCAGTCAAGGAACAACAGTGACAACTCCCGAGTGCTGAGCAGGGAACCCGGTTACAAAGCCCGAAGACAGCAGCCTCGATTGTCCGATCGATGTTGGTGCTCGCACTTCCGTGCGGCACTAGGCTGCGAGATCAACATTCGTACTCAGACTTGGCTGCTCGTCCTGCACGAACTCCTTGATTGTAAGCCTGTGCATCTGTTTTGCGGTACTCTTTTTTATCTCATCGATGGATCGGCCAATCTCATCCGTCACCTTTACAACGTCACTTCCGGGCAGAAGCTCAAGAAGATCCAAGACCAGCTTGCAATGCCATCGAAATATCAACCGCACCTCTTCACGGGCCAAACGGTTGTTCAACGAACCTTCAAAGTTGGATAAATGTCTTTCTGTCTCTTGGATAATTTGATGTACGTTTCGGACAAGCAACAAGCTAAGGTCCCCACGCAACGTATCTTGCGCAACGCCATACAATTCGGCATTTTTTGCTGCTTCCTTGATGTCCTCAAGCTCGGGAACCGTCAACGGGTCGCGGTCACACGTCTCAGCCAGCCAAACGGCCTCGCATAGGTTTTGCATTTCCGCCAAAACTTCATTTTGCTCGGAGCAATTTCGCGCTCTATCGAAGCGATCCGAATAGCTTCGGTATTTTGCGGACCCCCATCTATAGAATAAACGGGCAATTTGCTGATCAGCCGCGTCGGCCAGCGCATCTAGCTCATCGATACGCCGGTCGATCTCGGCGAGGATGCTATTGCGTTCATCAAGAACGTCCCTGGGCAACGGCGCGAACTCCAAAAAAGAGGAATCGGATCGCATTGAACCTCCAGTTTTTGTCGGCTGACGATACACGGGATGCAGATTTTTTTACCGTTTCGATTTGGCACCTCGCCCTGTCGTCTTGACGAGTTGACGAGTTGACGAGTTGGAGGTCGACCGCGCAGCTCCCTTCCGCGCGACCTTGCTTGGCCGGCGATACTCCTCTACCGGTGCGAGCACAAGCCTGAGCGACTACTCTCGTTGATGCGAATTCCTCGCTTCACTCTGGTTCACGAGAATACTCTCTCCGAATCGGAAGATCCCACTGCAGAGACGGATAAGATTAAATTTTGGCGGTAGAGAGTCCGGTCATGTCTAAAGAAATGGGGAAAGTCGGATTCTCAGTCTTTTCGGCACCGGAGAATCGTCGTTGCCATTCGTATTTTGGAGTGAGTCCATTCGTTCCAATTCGTGATGCATTGACGTCACTATATCTCTCGACTAAGAGAGCGCCGCACGTTTCGATCTCAACTGTTTGGATCAATGGACCGATAGTACCCATAAAATAAGCTACTGATTTATCGATTATTTGAGACTTTGGGTCATCGAGCTGCCCAGTCACTTGAATGGTGACAGAAATCAATCGAGCCCTGTTACCAGTTGCCCTCTGCCGGCAGTTGCACAGTCGTCGTGTGGAAAGCTTAAAAAGGGTGCTCGAGTGGAGTACTTATATTGAGAGCCAAATTTGCGGTTCCTGATATCTTCGGATAAGCAACGACAAACGACAAACGACAAACTCTGACATCCACGGGCCATATTGGTCATGAGAAGTGAAAAACTGGCACCACTGAAGAGAGATGAAGCGATGGCCGCACCGCAATATCCAATCGCAACGTCACTCGACGAATTCGCCCGGTTGAAGATTCAGTCCGATCTCTTTCGCGAGGACGCGCGCGCCGCGCTTCAACGTCTCGGTAGTGGGGCAGGATTTCGCGTGCTCGATCTGTGTTGCGGAGTCGGCGGTATCACCGACGTATTGTCAGATTGGGTTGGAGAGCGCGGCACCGTGGTAGGCGCCGATATAGACAACGCAAAACTGGAACATGCTCGTCTATGGGCAATCGAAGGGATGAGCTCAAACATAGAATTTGTGCAAGCCGATGCATTTGCCAGCGGTTTAGATCCAGCTTCTTTTGATCTTGCGCACACGCGGTTTGCCATCAGTGTCATACAAGATGGCATCGGCATTCTCGATCACATGACGACACTCGTTCGGCCTGGTGGCTTCCTCTTTGTTGAAGAAGCTGACACCCAGACGATGCAGTGTGTACCACCATCGCGAGATTGGGACCGAGCTTTAAAATTGATGAAAGATGCTTTTGTCAAGGTGGGCGCCAATACCAGTATGGGAACCGCGCTGCGAGGCATTTTCATCGACATGGGTCTGACTGAAGTCGATGTTAAAATCTGCGTTCATGCGCTTACTGCTGACGACCCGATGATGATGCATTTGCCACTTACGCTAAGCGCTATGCGCAGTGCAATTGTCTCATTAAACCTCATCGAAGCAGACGATCTCGATCGTCTAATCGAGCGATTGGCAATTCATCTCGCCAAACCAGAAACTATGACAATCTCTTTTTCGATGGTTCAGGTCGTCGGTCGCCTGGCAGAGAGCTCACAGTGAAAACGGAAACAGGCGCAGTGTTCGACCAGCCAGCCAAGGCCTAGCGTGGAATTGAGTTTGCTCATCTGCCCGCTATGAGAAAATCGTTTCAGGACGAACTCGTACCGACAAGCTCTAAGGGCGACGGCATCCTGCACGACCGACCTACCAAAAACCAGCTTGTCAGAATGCTGGCCCACGCTCGGAGAAAATTCGTTTGAGCTCGGACGCTTTACTAGCATCCCAATTTGGCGGATCAACAACTTCTGCCCAAGCGTCGATGTAATCCGGAGAAGTATAGTAGTGGCCGTAACGTGGAACATCCAACGACAACGCCGTATCAAGTGCGATCTGAAGCATGGTCACGATAGGAAACCATCGAAGGTCTGAGGGCACATCTGGGGCACGGGGCGCCCTGAGCCAGTCCGGTCGCCGAAAGGCGCAATCGAAGGTAAAAGCAACAATAGGGTCACTACCGTAATTGAGAAAGATCAGCCGAATTGGTCCCCAACGGGCACCCGGAACGCTCAGCCCAGCACCGTTCTGATTGGCAACCCTTGCGAGCGAACTGTTCCCAAAACGTGGCTGCCAGGCGGGACTATCGACAACTCGCTGATCTCTCACTCTTGACCAATAGCTGCTAAAAAATGGAGATCCCACCCACAACGCTCCCTGAATGGGATCGGCCAACAGGTCTAGCAGTGGTAAAGTCGCTTGGGAGTTGTACGCGCCTTGGCTGAGGCCGCTAATATAGAACTTTGACCTCCGATCTTTAGGCAGATTTTTCCAATGGCCGTAGACCACGTCGAAAAGTTCCTGCGCCTGATCAGTACCGTACTGGGGATGCGCCAGTAAAGCGAGGCCACTCGTCAAATACGAATACTGTACCGATACTGTCGCGACATCTCCTCCCAGCATGAAATCTAGTGTGTCGTGGCCGCCAGGGTCCATCCATCCGGTACCGACCGGAACCGCGACTACAAGCGCCGCCCGGTCGAACCCTCCAACCCGGATCAACTCGTTCAATGCTAATTCAGCCCGCTCGCGAGCAGTTTGCGCAGATCGCCGCCCAACATAAACACGGATCGGTTCTTTCACCTCGCCGGAAAAGAACTCTGAAATCTCGTTGGCAGTTGGTGCGCGACTGACAAACGAGCGCCCCCACCGGCCCATGGTATCCCATGGGATAAGCGATTTCGAGCTCCCAGACTTCAGCGGATCCTCCGGCGCCGGCAGATCGGGTTCTATAAAGATGTCCGCGGCCTCGAACGACCTATCCATTGCGCGATACACCCGCCGAACGAGGGCGCCGTCGATGGCAGCCCAAAACAGCCACGCGACAATGACCAATCCAATCACCAAGCTGACGCGCGGAGGCAAGAGTACTTCGAGAAATCCACTGACTTTCTGAAGAGCGAATCCAAAGAGATGACCCGCTAGCCACATGACAAGGAAAACACTTAACGCAACAACTGCAATTGTTACACGGTGCGACTTCGCGACGGGCGGTAGTCCCATGACCGATCGTGTCATATTCTGCCATCGCGGCGCCATCGCGAGGGACACGATGACAATTGCAGCTGATGTCAAATAGAAGGGTATGTCGAGAGCCGATGACCAAAATGCGGGCAATGGCGGAACCTGCAGGTAGATCAATAGCCAGGTCGCAAGCGTCACTCCAACGTATCCCATTGCGGCAGCAAGGCCCGCGAGCAGACCTTGCTTGATGGGATCCCTTGGCATCAGTGACGGCGTGAGAGACACTCCGCAAAGGATCGCTGCAGCCAGCAAACTCGGTCCGTCGAGTGTCAATTGGTTAAAGAACGATAGCATAATAGTCACCCATTCGACTATCCGCGCCAGACTACGGCAAGTCAATCGAAGATCAATGTCGAATACAAAACCTCCAAGCTATATCACTGGGCTCAGCAATAACCGACCATCACGCCTGGTGAGGTGTGAGCAGCTTCGCACTCCACGTATGACTTCAAGGAGGCCAGGATGTAGGATCCAGCAACCGACTTCTCGGAGAGCTGCAATTGAGGCTGAACGCTTTCTTAATTCGGTACTGCACCAGGAGAATTGGCGTGGCTATCGCAAGGTTCAGGCCAATATAATCGGACGCCCGTTCAGAAGATCTCTAACCGCGCTTGCTGGAGAGCAAAAAAGCATGCAACATCTGCACCGCTGCACCGCATCGGCAGGAAGGTTAAATCTATGGAAGCCAAAAGTGGCAACGCTGATATCAGGCCGAACAACCGCCCCGAACTTGCAACACGGTATCTCGACGTCCCCAACATGCCCTGGGAGCCGACGGAGTTCCCGGGCATTCAAATCAAGGTGCTCTATTCCGATGCAGACGGCATGACAACCGCCTTGTTCAAACTTGCACCTGGAGCCGTCGTACCGCTCCACGAGCATACCGCTCTTGAGCAAACTTATGTACTCGAAGGCACTCTTGAGGACCATGAGGGCATTTGTGGCGCCGGTCAGTTTTGTTGGCGCCCGGCTGGCAACATGCACGAGGCGGTAGCACCCAACGGAGCGGTCATCCTCGGTATGTTCCTCAAACCAAATCGATTTGCAGCAGGCCACTCATTTTTTACAGAACCTACGAGTTCGCCACAAGCCACGGATGATTAGTTGTGCAGCATGTGGCCCCGCAAGTTTGGAGACGTGGTCATTTGCAAAGATGAGAGCTTCCGTGACCCATCGGCGCAATTGATACGGATCCACGGTCTAACGCCGCCCCTCGCGATCGGGGCGTATATTTCCTGAAGCCTAGATAGGTCCGTTTGCGTGTGGAGCCATCAAATGATCCTGAAACCAATGCGGATCAGGAGAAATAAAAGTGACATTCACCGTAATACGTGGCGGGCGACTTCTTGATATCGACAGTTGTTCTGCTCCTTACAGAGACCTTCTCGTCGGCGATGGCATCATTCGGGAAGTGGGTTCACCGGGTATCGCCGCTCCCGAATCGGCAACGGTTATCGACGCCAGCAACACCCTGATGCACCCGGGACTGATAAATGGACACACCCATAGCCACGGAAATCTTGCCAAGGGTGTCGGCGAACGTTGGACACTCGAGCTTCTTCTGACCGCCGCGCCTTGGATCACTGGCAAACGTCAAATCGAAGAAATGCATTTGTCAACTCTCATAGGCGCGTGCGAGATGGTGCTCAAGGGCTGCACCGCCTGCTACGATCTAGTGGCAGAGTTGCCGACGCCGTCTATCGAAGGGATTCAGGCTGTAACCAAAGCCTATGGTGATATTGGTATGCGCGCTGTTGTTGCACCAATGGTGGCGGACGCAAATTTGTTCGAGGCGATACCGGGACTTATGGAAGCACTTCCTCCTGGGCTTCAGCAAGACGTAGAAAAGCTCAAGCTCGCACCCTACAAAGTCACGCTCGAGCGATTGTCCGCCATCATCGATGCTTGGACCATGGATCGCGAAGCGATAAGACCTGCCATCGCGCCGACAATCCCTCTGCATTGCTCAGATGCTTTCATGATCGCCTGCCGAGACCTTGCTCGCGGTCACGGCCTGGGCCTTCACAGTCACATCGCGGAGAGCCGTGTTCAGGCAGTCAGCGCAGTGAAACGATACGGCAAGACGATGTGCGCTCATATCGAGGACCTGGGCTTATTGGGACCAAACTTTGTGGTCGCGCATGGAGTCTGGCTTGACGACGACGACATGCGCCGCCTTGCAGAATATGGTGCGTCCGTCTCTCACAATGCCGGCTCCAATGCTCTTCTGGGAAACGGTATCGCCTATGCAAGACGCATGTTGGAAATGGGGGTTAACCTGGCAATCGGGACCGATGGCGCGAGTTGCTGTGATCATCAGAACATGTTTGAAGCAATGAGAATGGCTTCATATGTCAGTCACGTCCGGGGACCAGAGTGGTATGATTGGCTTACGCCAGGCGAGATCCTCCGTGCCGCGACTGAAGGGAGCGCTCGTGCACTTGGATTTGATCGTCTGGGCCGACTCGAGCCAGGCTATCACGCCGACATCGTCTTCCACGATCTCAATGCCATCAACTGGATCCCGATCAACAACCCTGTGAATCAGCTCGTGCACACTGAGGACGGTTCATCCGTCGAGGCCGTGATGATCGCTGGTCGCATGGTTGTGAAGCAGCGCAAACTCGTAGAAATTGACCTCGCGCGCCTCGCTTCCAAGGCCGAGGCCGCTCGGCAACGCCTTGACGCCGTAAATGCGCCGACCAAAAAACTATGCGATCAACTCGAGCGTTTCGTAGGATCTTACTGCCCTGGGCTTGCACGTGAACCCTATCACATCCAACGGTTCGGCGCCGCGCCACATTAAACCAGCAAGAAGGCACTATGCGCATGTCCAGCGTAATTGCATACCGCCCCAATTCGTCAGATTGCACGCCGGAGAGGAAACGATACCGGGTCTTTCGCAGCGCCCATCGATCGCCTCCACCTAACACGATGTGTCAAATTCTGATCGCGCCCACTCGTTTCCTAGGAGCTCTGGTCGAGAGTAACTTTGCAGATCCTGCCAATGGCGGTCGATATCTTCGGCGTATAGTCGTTCGCACAAGCATCGAGCCAACAAGGCTGCACCATATGATATGCCAGGAATGTCACCACAGACCTGACCCTGGCTCGCAATCGCGGCATAGTTAAAGCAGTACAGGTGAGAAATCCAAGGGCTCATTCCTGGTTCTCTCTCGCGAAATGTGAAGTCACCGTTGAGATATGGAAACAGACCAAGCCCGCCATTAGCTTCGCTAGCAGGAGGATGATAGACGTCCCGCCATTGAAGGATGTTCTTGGCGGCACTACCCAATTCGTTTTGCGTTTTGGGATCGATGACAAAGCCTGTTCCCAAGATCAAGTAATCTACGGAGAGGCACTTGCCATTGTCGAATCTCACTGAGAGGTCGTCGTTTGCCCTTTGAACGGAAGCAATCGTTGTTCCAAAATGAAAATACGCTTTCGCATGCCGGCTAACGCGCAAAACCGAACTGCGAGGCGGTGGTGTTTGCATGCGAAGCGTGTACTGCAGAATTCGCCAGCGCCACGCATCGGACAATTCCGCAAATCCATGGAAAAAGCCGCCAGACCCGAGTCCCATCATTTTGTTGATGGTCGGCAGTGTATCTCTTCTGATAAGCACGCGAACTTCGTGAGCCCCAGCTTCCAGTGCTTCGGCGGCATTCTCGATAGCTGATGCTCCTGCCCCCACCACAGCGACACGCTTTTTCTTCAAAGCTGAAAAATTGATCGCCTCCGCTGTGTGAGACCAGAAGTCCGGTGATAGTTCTCCGATGAAGTCCGGAATATTGGCGAGGCCGCCGCCCTCCCTTCCAGTTGCAAATATGACTTTTCGGGTCAGAACAGAACTGGACACTGCGCCTTTGACGTGCAACCGCAGGTATTGTCCCCGCGGCTGCACCTGAACGAGCTCAACACCATTTTCGACGGGAATTTTCAGAACGGCACGATACCATCTCAGATAATCCATCCATAGCTCACGCGGAATCTTATCAAGCTCCTCCCATGCCGGCGTCCCGAACTTCGCCCTGTACCAAGCCTGAAAAGTCAACCCGCTGATGCGATAGGCAGGACCGGCGAGATTTTTCGGCGAGCGTAACGTTTCCATCCGTGCGTAGGTGAGCCAGGGTCCCTCGAAACCTTCTGGATTTCGATCGATGATGCGCACGTTGCGCACACCATCCATAGCAAGTGCAAACCATGCCAATTGTCCACACATTCCTCCGCCAACAATAACGACGTCTAAAACCTCCTCTCCCTCATGCACGCGAGATGGGACCCACGCCGGTCCGGGAAAGCACAAACAGTCCAGGTCAGACTGCACACGTCTTTCCAGTGACGAGAGGTCGCCAGCAAAATTTTCTGTCGATTGCTGATGGCGTTTTGGATTTCGCATTGAGTAGACTTGTTGGCAGTTGCGCTGAGAACGATCGCAACGGGGCCTTGCGGAGCGAAACTCTTTGGAACCCTAACTGCGATTGTATCGAAGCTCCAGTGAATTGCAGTAGTTCATGGAGGCGTCTGGAGCAGCAGGCTGCCCCTTGACAGCACCTGGATGGCGCGGTGGTCGCGCGTCATCGGCTGCGCTCGACCGCGTAGTAAGTCGGGTCAGCCTGAATACCTAGATGGAGTGGAAGACAATAGAGCCCACAGAAGCTCTGCACGTACGGACAAAAAATTCGCCTTCGAGTCCTGATCTGAGACCGGTGAATTTCCCCCGACGAAGGAGCTTTCAGCCGCGCAAGGTCACCTTGGGAGGCATGTCGTCTCGAGGAGCAAGCACGACACGAGAAATCGGTGTCGGCAACAAATCGTCAGCAATCAGCTCGAAGTGCGCTGCACGAGCAAGCGTCGCCAAGAAGATAGTGGCTTCGACCATAGCAAACACCATCCCACTACATGTTCTGGGACCGGCCCCGAATGGTAGGATTTGACATCTTGCGAAATAAACTTCGTTCACAATTGCAAAACGGGCTGGGTCGAACATATCCGGGTTGCGCCAGACACTCTGGTGGCGATGCACCGCATAGACCGAAATAGTCACGGCTGTACCTCGAGCGAGTCTGTGGCCGCCAAGATTCGTATCCTGCGTTGCTACCCGCGACAAACTTGGCACCGGAGGAAATAACCGCATAGAATCTTTGAGCACCTGCTGGACGACAACCAACTCACTAGCTTGCTCAGCCCGTATTGGCCCTTCGGGCACTGTTCAGGATTGTTTAGCCCAAGTTTCCATCGGCGGTTCTATATAGGTCGCGCAGCCTAGCTGCGCGGCACTGCGCTTCCTGGTCTACCAATACCGTCGGCGCTATTTTCTTCTACTGACTGTGCGTTCCGCGCCTGACTATCCTGCTGCCTACCACCGGGAGGCGTCGAAACGAACCAATCCTTTCCTGGTACAGCCGACAACAACTCCTGCGTGTATGGATGTTCTTGCTTCGCAAATATCTTTGAGGTCGGCCCAAGCTCAACCACTTCGCCTTGGCGCATGACAGCAATGCGATCGCACACCTGGGCCGCAACTCGCAGATCATGTGTGATAAAAATCATCGAGAGGTTCATGCGCTCGCGAATCTCATCGAGCAACCGAAGGATCTGAGCTTGGATCGAAACGTCCAAAGCTGATACCGGTTCGTCTGCGACGAGGATCTGCGGTTCGAGGGCGAGTGCACGAGCAATTCCGATCCGCTGACGTTGGCCGCCTGAGAATTCATGCGGGAATCGATCGTATGCACCGGTATCCAGTCCAACCGTCTCCAGCAAATCCATCGCTCGTCGCTTGGCTTCCGCTGGGCTCGCACCTTTGATCGTGGGACCTTGCGCGATGATGCGCCCGACCCGTGCTCTGGGATTTAGAGAGGCGAACGGATCTTGAAACACCATCTGTATCTTCGACCTGTAAGGGCGCATCGCCGATCGGCTGAGCGGGCGCAGGTCAACGCCATCTAATAGGATTTGCCCAGCCTCAGCATCATTGAGACGCACAATACAACGTGCAACCGTGGATTTGCCAGACCCACTCTCGCCAACAATCCCCAGGGTCTCTCCCATTGCGAGATCCAGAGTCACCTGCCTTGCTGCATGGACGACACGGGCCTTGCCACCCCAAATGCCGCCACCACTGCGATAAGTCTTCTCCAGCTGATTAACCCGCAGAACAATCTGATCCGCACGCAGACGAGCTGGGCGCGGCGTCAGGCTAGGTACCGCGGCAATCAATGACCGCGTGTAAGGGTGTTCCGGTCGGCGCAACACATCATGCGCTGTACCAGTCTCGACCACGAGGCCGTCCTGCATCACCGCTACTCTGTCAGCGATGTCGGCAACCACACCAAAATCATGCGTAATAAACAGTACACCTGTACCATGAGTTGCCTGGATCTCCTTGATGAGGTTGAGGACTTGCGCTTGTGTCGTCACGTCCAGCGCTGTGGTCGGCTCATCGGCAATCAGGATCTTGGGGTCAAGTGCCAAGGCCATAGCGATCATAGCGCGTTGGCGTTGCCCGCCGGACAACTCGTGCGGATAAGCCCGCAGCGTTTGATCCGGGTCAGGCAAGTGCACGTCGTCCAAAAGTTGCAGTGCCCGTTGCCGGCGCTCGCGCGCCGGCATTTTTTCGTGATAGCGAAAGACCTCGTCTATCTGTGAACCAATCGTCATAACTGGATTGAGCGCTGTCATTGGCTCCTGAAAAATCATTGAGATATCGGAACCACGAATTTGGCGCATTCTTGCGTCACTGGCGGAGACCAGGTCCTCGCCTTCGAACAAAATGCTGCCCTTGGATATGCGAACATGAGGTCGCGGCAAGAGGCCCATGACAGCGCGTGCAGTTAGGGACTTCCCAGACCCACTCTCGCCAACAACACAGAGGATTTCATTTTCATCGAGCTGCAGATTAGCATTCTCCACCGCATAGTCGCGCTGGGCGCCGTCTGGAAGGGCGACGTGCAGACCGCGGACGTCCAGGACCCTCTTCATGTACGTTCCCTCAGCCGTGGGTTTAACGCGTCGTTCAATCCCTCCCCGACCAGGTTTATCGCTAGCACTGTGAGTAAAATGGCAATTCCGGGGAAGGTACACACCCACCACGCTGAACGCAGTAGGGTTCGACCTGCGCCGACTTGAAACCCCCAGCTCATGATGTTCGGATCGCCAAGTCCAAGAAACGCCAATCCTGATTCAATCAGGATCGCTGTTGCCACCATCAGCGATCCGATAACGATGATTGGTGACAGGCAGTTAGGAAGAATCTCGCCCAACATTATGCGCAAGTCACTCATTCCCAATGTACGACAGGCCTGAACAAATTCCCGATTGCGCAAACTCAAGAATTCCCCACGCACGAGGCGAGCCACTGCCGGCCATGACACAACGGCAATGGCTATAACGATGCTCTCGATTGAGGGTTTCATAATCGCAACCAAAAGGATAGCGAAGATGAAAGATGGAATTGTTTGAAACATTTCGGTCGTACGCATGAGTAGATCGTCGATAATTCCGCCGTAATAACCCGCCAGGGCCCCCATAATCACGCCGATCAAAACAGCGACAAGTGTGGCGACCAGTCCGATCAATAGCGATGTCTTCGCCCCATGAGCGATTCCCGCGGCCACGTCCCGGCCAAGGCTGTCGCTACCCAGAAGAAACCCGTTCTGCCCCGGCTCCGACATTGACTCGCCAGCCAGACTGAACGGATCTGCCGGGTAGAACAAGTGAGCGGTCGCTGCCATCAAGACAATGAGTGTGAGAATAGACAGCCCAAAAAAGGCTGAGCGATTGCGAGAAAATCGCTTCCAGAATCCGCCCATCAACCAACCTCAATCCGAGGGTCAAGTGATGAATAGATGATGTCCACCACCAGATTTACGGCAACCACCAAGAGCGCGGACAAGAGGAATATACCCAATAATAGGTTAAGGTCACGAGCGAATAGTGCCTCGAAGGCCAACATACCCAGACCAGGCCATGCAAAGACTGACTCGACGATCACCGAACCTCCTATGAGAGCCCCCACCTGCACCCCCGCCATCGTAACAACGGGCAGCAACGCGTTGCGCAGTACATGGACAAATACGATACGCCTCTCCGTCACGCCCTTTGCGCGGGCTGTAGTAACGTAATCTTGGCCATATTGCTCAAGCATCGAGGCTCGCATCAGCCGTGTATAAAGGGCCAAATAGAAAAGCGACAGCGTGATCGTCGGCAAGACGAGGTGATGAGCGATATCGACGACGCGGTCCCAGCCCTCGTAGAACATGGCAAAGTTCTCCATACCGGATGTTGGAAACCAGCCGAGGTTCAGCGAAAAGACAACGATCAGCATCAACCCAACCCAAAAGAGTGGTGTTGCATAGGTGATCAAAGCAAAAATCGATATCGCCGTATCGCGCCAAGTATTAAGCCCAGTCGCAGCAATTAAGCCCAGCAAAATGCCGAATCCCACCGCCAGCAGGATAGTCGAGATCATCAACAATAGAGTTGGGAACAGTCGGTCGAGAATGAGTTGGCTCACCGGCATTTCGTGCCGGAACGAATAACCAAGATCGAAGGTCAGCACGTTCTTCAGATAAACAGCGAGTTGGACCAGCAGCGGCTGGTCCAACCCGAATTTGGCTCTCAGCTGAGCCATGTACTCCGGGGTTGCCGAACCTGCTTCCCCAGCCAAGACATCGACCGCGTCACCTTCCGCCATATGGAGCAGAAAGAAATTCATAACGACGATCGCAACGACGATCGGCACCGCTTGGACGAGACGTTTCAACACGTAACGCAGCCGCCGCGTGGAGTGGTTCATAGATGCATCCTCGGTGCCGACAAGTGCCTATTTGTCAATCCAGGCCCGCTCAAACGAACCGTAAGCTCCGAGTGCCGACGTATCGTGATCTTTCAGTTTGTCGTTGTAGACTGTTAGGAACTGCATTTCGAACAGATTCACGACCGGCATGTCATCAGCCAATATCTTTTGGATGTCGGCGTAGATTTCTGACCTTTTGGTCGCATCGGCCTCCTGCGCTCCGGCCGCCAGAAGTGCGTCCAATTTCGGGTTCGAGTACCGGCTCGAGTTGACGAAGTGCGTGCCTTTTCTGATCTGATCGGTCCCATAATGTCTGTGAACTCCCAACACCGGATCCGGCAACTGGTAGAAATAGTTCACGTTCATCGCAAAATCGTAGTTGTGATAGATGCGCTTCAGCCATGTTGGGACGTCTTCGTAGCGCAATTCGAG
This sequence comes from Hyphomicrobiaceae bacterium, assembly GCA_051009975.1. GTDB lineage: Bacteria > Pseudomonadota > Alphaproteobacteria > Rhizobiales > Hyphomicrobiaceae > Tectiglobus. The sequence continues at coordinate 4,069 of JBPCWA010000490.1, read as the reverse complement.
TGCGATTCCGATCGAGGCCAAGGCCTGTTTCATATATTCTCCTGCACGACGCCAGTCCTCGCCGTAGGGAATGAGATCGAGAACTGCTTTTACGCGCACACCACTCGCATCTGGTTTGAACCCTGCCTCGTCAAGAATTGCCTTAGCTGCCTCGAGTTCTGCTGTTGGTACATAATTCGGCATTGGATCTTTATAGAGACCGGTGGCCGAAAAGTTTGAAGATAACGCCGAAGTAGCTGGTTTACCGTAACCAAACCAAATGTTCTTGATCAAAAATTCACGATCTAGAGCAAGCGATATTGCCCTACGAATCGCTGGACTATCAAAGGGCGGCTCCGTCGTGTCAAATTCGATCAACGAGACAGGATTGATCATCGCATAACCATCTGTCGTGACCGAGAAGCCGTCTTTATCGCGAAGGCGTACCGCATCAATGTTCGGAATGGCACCGTAGGCCCCATACATCACTTCGCCATTTTCCATCGCCGCTGTTCTGGTCGACGCATCAGGGATAAAACGGCCAACCAGACGATCGAGATAGGGTAGCCCTTTCTTCCAATAGTTTTGGTTCTTCTCCAGACGAACATACTGCCCCTTCTTCCACTCAACAAACTTGAAGGGACCGGTGCCAACTGGATTGTTCGCTAGTTTGGCGCTACGGACATCTTGGCCCTCGAGGAGATGTTTCGGCACGATTGGACTCTCGTACCCCGAAAGCGCGCGAAGCATATAGGGCGCAGGGTTCGCCAATTTGAAAATGGCCGTGTGCTCGTCCGGCGTTTCAATGGACGTCACCTCACGGAACGAGTTAGGCCCACGTGGGTGAACCTTCTTTAGAACCTCCAATACCGTAAATTTCACGTCAGCGGATGTGAACGGATTGCCGTCGTGCCAGGTCACGCCGCGCTGCAGATTGAAGGTGACGGTTTTGCCGTCAGGACTGACCTCATAACTCTCTGCCAGCGACGGGACGATATTCAGATCCTTGTCATAATCGAAGAGACCTTCGTAGATTTTCGGAGCAACAAGACCAATGGGCCCCGAGGTCGACAGATATGAAGCCATGGAGGGTGGCTCCGGTTGCACAATATAAACGAGCGTGCCGCCGGCCTTTTGAGCCATGGAAGCCGTACCGCCAAGTACGACCCCCACCACGCAAGCGGCGGCAGCCAATAGTGACCTAGTTTGCATTATCTCTCTCCTGTTGCGACGCACGCCTTAAGCGCTCCATCGGCGACGCATGATGCTGACCTATTTTGAAGCCTGGCACAACCACATCTACTGCGCGGCCCTCGTGAAGACGGCGGCGAGGATCTTCCAGCGGAGTGATTTATATACCCGACAACTGACAACGTCATTCCCTCTAATGGGCCTCCTTACGGTGGCTATCCTTGTCGTAACTTTCCTCGCAGCGGCTTCGCTCAGCAGCGTTGTTACCTTCTTAGATTGTGTCAATTTGACCGATTACCGATTACCGATTACGGACTACGAATTACGGATTGCTGATTGCTGATTGCCGGTCACCAATGTTTCTCTGAGTGCGAGTGCCACGGCAGCTGTACTAGGCTTGGTTGACTGGCGCTATTTGCCGCACTGCGGCACACGACTGCAATTTGGCCGATTGATTTTTCGAAAGTTGGATCAACCCGGATCATGTTTAGTAAAAGACACCATATTCCCTCGTCCGGCGATGCACGTGGTAACCCCAGCAAATGACAGCCCTCATTCGTTCGAAGGACTAGGTGTCGAATTCGCAGTTCACCTCTTGGGGCTTTACCGACGCGCGCAGCTACCTAGTCCGAATGTCTCTGATTGCTGCACGACGCAAGTTTTGCAAGTTACCGCACCAGTGGATTTTTGATAGCTATCCATCAACATCCAACTCTACCGTAGAGGCCACAGGCTATGAATTCGCCGAGACGGGGATTTGCCGAAAGCGAATATCGCACGCGACTTTCAAACGCGCAAACTGCGCTAGCACAAGCAGATCTAGACGCGCTTTTGCTCACGACCCATTCGGACATATACTACTTTACCGGCTACCTAACGCGGTTTTGGGAAAGCCCAACCAGGCCTTGGTTCCTGATCGTTCCACAGAGCGGCGCACCGACTGCGGTCATCCCTTCGATCGGAGCACCACTCATGGCATCAACTTGGGTCGACGACATTCGCACGTGGACGGCCCCCGCTCCACAGGATGACGGCGTTAGCCTTCTCGCCTCGACACTCACCGAAATCTTGGGGAAGGGAAGGGTTGGAGTTCCTGATGGCCATGAAACCCAATTGCGGATGCCTCTATCCGACTTTTATCAGCTGAAGTCGCTACTTACCGACATTCTGATAGTGGGAGACTGCGACATTGTTCGCGAACTGCGGATGATCAAATCAGATGCGGAAGTCGCAAAAATTTCCCATGCCTGCACAATTGCATCGCGAGCGTTTGATCGGGTTCGTGAGATAGTGGAACCTGGTGCCACACTGGAGCAGATATTTCGGCACTTTCAAATGCTGGGTCTTGAAGAGGGTGCCGATTGGGTACCCTATTTGGCCGGAGGAGCTGGACCGGATGGCTACCGCGACGTCATCTCGCCGGCGACAGCCCAAGTTCTGAAAGAGGGCGAAGTGCTCATGCTGGACACGGGTCTGGTCTGGGACGGCTATTTTTGTGACTTTGACCGCAATTTTTCGATTGGAACTCCCGCAGCTCACGTCACCTCCGCATATTCAATGCTGATTGAAGCAACAGAGGCAGGATTTGAAGCCGCCCGTCCTGGCAACAGGGTCTGGGACGTATTCACGGCCATGACCTCACGTTTGCCCAGACCTGACAACGACTCAACCAGCGGAAGACTAGGTCATGGCCTCGGCATACAATTGACCGAAAAACCGTCATTGCTCTCCACCGACGCAACGTTGTTGCGACCGGGTATGGTTCTGACTCTTGAGCCAAGCGTTTCGACCTGTGCAGGTCATATGCTCGTTCATGAGGAGAACGTTGTTGTAACGGAAACTGGCGCTCGCTACCTCAGCGATTTGGCCCCACCGAAAATGGTCAACATTTTGGCAGAACGATGAGCGTTCCGCTACTAGCCAGCTGAGCCGCCCGACGCGAGCATTATTCTGCTCCAAGACAAAATTTTGCCGCGACTCATATTGAATGTGACCGCAACGTCGGGACGACCGTGGACTCAATCCTTGATCAGATGCGAGCGCGCTTCGCAAGATGACTCAAAGTGCAACGATCTCACTCATCGGTTCACGACATGTTCACACTCTTTGTGTTCAAAAGCTCGTATTTCCGGCACTGTGGATCAGGTCGCTCTACGGCACACTGGTATTCCGATCATAGGTGCGCGGTTTAGCGGAGTTCGGTGTTTGGGAGAAGAGTGAGAACTTGGGGAAACAACAGATACGAAAGCTACAGCGCCCACGACACAGAGCAAATTGTGCTAAATATTACGTGTGCTAACACTATCTGTTCACGCTTATACAAGAACAACGCTTGGCCACGCGCGGGACGTCTCCATCGCCACAAGCGGGCTTGCATTCCACAGCTTTGAAAAATCATGTCAGCAATTGAGACGGCTTTCCTTCCTTCAACACCTGGCGACAAGGTTTAAATGATGCCTCAACGACGCACCGCACACCTCATTGCTCTTTGTTTAGCATTGACCTTGCAAGGTTGCGCCGCGGCGGCGCCCGAGAGTTACGGTCTTGGCTGCGCGCAACCCCGCCAAGACGATGCATTCGGGTTGTCACTCTTGTACGGCAAACCGGGCGAACCGAAAAACCAATGCAAGGGAGACTGGTCGACAATTGAGCAAGGCAAAGACCTCGGGAAATGACCAGCCCAAAACGGGCATGACTGATGCGTTGGAAACTCCAAAACCGCCTATACCCGTGACCACACTTTCGGACCTGTGATGACCAGACGGCTTTGGTGAACCACATACTTACTCTCAGGCCTGTCCCCTCGCCTATTCTCTGGGGCACCGACATACGCGCGCTCATACCCAAAGCTGCCTTCGCTTCTGCTATGGGTATATCAAAAGACGCTCTAGGAAATTCA
>JBPCWA010000489.1:0-7273 GCA_051009975.1 Hyphomicrobiaceae bacterium | reverse complement strand
GGTTCTGCGACTATTGAAACATATACTGTCATGCACGATCGTAATGAACCCTCTTTCGCCATATTATTCGGACGCCTCCCAGACGGCCGCCGCTTCATTGCCAATACGCCGGAAGACGGCGACCTTTTGCGGAGCATGACTGAGGTAGACTATGTGGGAAGGACTGGAACAGTATTGGCATCGGATGACGGCCGGAATATCTTTGTCCCAGTTTAGTCGCCTTCGCACATTCGTACACGCTCAGAGTGTGTAGGCGTTTTCTGCAGATTGGGACACCATCACTCATGGCCTGCCCACGACTCGAATTCTGATGACAAGTCGGTTTGCCTTGGAGCAAACTGTAACGAAACAGGCGTTTTATGGGCGACTGGCTGGAAGTCGCTTGGATCGGCACTTACCTGCACTGGCACTCACGGTCGGGCGCGACTATCTCCAGTCGGGTTGCCGTTTCTCAAGAAATGCCGCAATTCCCTCACGCGCTTCGGGCCCGCCAAGCGCATCGGCGATCCCACTAGCCTCGGCATCAAGCTGATCCGCAAACGATGCGCTGTTGGACGATCGAATCAATTGCTTGCCGTAGGCAATAGCAGCAGGCGGCGCCAGACTAAGTCGACGAGCTAGAGAATGTGCCTCGGTCAGCGCGGTTCCCGGTTCGGACAAGGCGTTGATCACACCCAAGTCTTTGAGCCTGGCAACGTCGATGCGGTCGCCAGTCATTATCATCTCACTCAATAGTTGCCGCGGTATTGCCGGCCCAAGAAAAGCCGTCGTTCCTCCATCCGGCGTCAGTCCGATCCGGATGTAGGCAATCGACATGTACGCGTCACGCGCTGCGACGATCATGTCACAGGCCAGCGCCAGTGGAACGCCAGCACCTGCCGCACCACCTTCTATCGCAGCGATAATGGGCTTTGGGCATAATCGAATCGCGGAAATCATGTCGTGCAAGTTGCTGACGCTTCCCATGCGTTCGTCGCGCGTGGCCTGAGAGCGTTCCTTTAAACCCTGAAGATTGCCACCGGAACAAAAAAAATTGCCTGCGCCGGTGAGGACAATCGCACGAACACCGGAATCCAAAGAGACGGCCTCGATTTTTTCGCGAAGACCGATGTAGAACTCCGGCGTCAGAGAGTTGCGGGTCGCCGGATCATTATTAGTGATGGTCAAGACGTGGTCTGTTTGTTCAACTTGAATGCGCTCCGACATTAGGCGACCTCGTTCGCAAATTTTTGGAACCGCTCGAGATGAAAATCGGTATCGCCCAATTGATGGTCAATCATTGTCAAACGCTTGGCGTAGTGAGGGAGTGAGTATTCCCAAGTCATTGCAATCCCGCCATGCAATTGGATCGTTTCTTCAGCCACTAACCGGCCAACGCGTCCGACCAAATTTTTGGCTGCCGACACATTGCGTTCTCGGACCGGACGATCAGCCTCAAGCGAACCGGCCGCGAGGATCACGGCCGATCGCGCTTGCTCGATCTCAATGAGTAGATCGACCATGCGATGCTGCAGAGCCTGAAATGCTCCGATCGGTCGGCCGAACTGTTTGCGGGCTCTCAAATAGTCGAGAGTGATGTCCTTTGAGACATCCATGATGCCTATGGCTTCGGCGCAAACTGCAACGATCCCGCGCGCATGCGTCGTTTCAATTAGAGAGAAACCTTCGCCAGCCTTGCCCAACAAAGCTCCAGCGCCTACGACAACGTCGTTGAATTCTATTTCGGCAGCACGACCGCCGTCTACAGTAGTATAGCCGCGACGTGATATGCCCTCAGTCTTGGCATCGACAGCAAAAAGACAGATGCCATTCAAGTCGTCACTTCCACCATTGATACGAGCCGAGACGATCAACGTGTCAGCGCTGTCACCATTGATGACAACAGCTTTGCGCCCATTGATCGTCCAATTGTCGTCGTTGGGTGTGGCGCGTGTCGTTACGTGGGAAAGCGCGTAGCGACCACTGGGTTCGCCATGTGCTAGCGCGAGCTGGTGAGTGCCGGCAATAACGCCAGCGAGCACTTCTCTTTGAGGAGTACTGCCAGCCAGGACGATCGGGCTTGCTCCCAAAACGCCTGACGCCAAAAACGGCTCAACTACAAGTCCGCGTCCAATCGTTTCGAATACAATGGCAATATCCTCGCCGGCTCCGCCATAGCCGCCGACGTGAGCCGGCTGCAATGCTCCAATCAACCCCAGTTCAGCGAACTCCAGCCATGTTTTGGGATCGAAGCCGTTTTCGCGTCTGGCATTGGCATGTCGCGTTGCGATGTCATACGTGTCATCAACAAATCGACGAACCGTGTCCGCCAACATTTGGCGCTCTTCGGATAGTGCGAAATCCATAACTAAAGCTCAGCCCTACGAATTAGAGTTCCAGCAGATGCTTGGCGACAATATTGCGCTGAATTTCGTTCGATCCGCCGAATATTGAAAGCTTGCGCATATTGAAATAACCGCGCGCGTACATCATCGCGCCGTCCGGTCCGATCGGTTCCTCGTTGTAACCATCGTCGAACGCTTCAGGGACAAATGGCGCGGCGTAGGGTCCAACGGCTCGACGCAATAGGTCGGTAATCTCTTGGCGAATAACGGTGCCTTTGATTTTGAGTAGCGAGGACTCGGGTCCCGGTGCCTTGTCGTCGCCCGCAGCTGCAACAACGCGCAAGTTGAATATCTCCATCGCCATCAAGTCAATCTCCACCTTGGCAAGGCGCGCCGCAAAGAGAGGGTCGTCGATCAACGGCTTTCCGTCTTTTCTTTGCGTGCGCGCGACGAGCTTGAGATGATCTAGGCCGAGTTTTGAAAAACCAACGCCAGCGATCCCTGTGCGCTCGTACGTCAGAAGGTACTTGGCATACGTCCAGCCAGAGTTCTCCTCTCCAACCCGACTTTCGATCGGGACTTTCACATCAGTGAGAAAGACCTCATTGACTTCGTGCTCGCCATCCAAAGTGATAATTGGACGAATTTCAACGCCAGGTGCATTCATGTCGATAAGCAGAAATGAAATGCCTTGCTGCGGTTTTACACTGGTGTCGGTCTTAACGAGGCAGAACATCCGATTGGCGTAGTGTCCAAGGGTGGTCCATGTTTTCTGTCCATTGACGATGTAGTGATCGCCGTTGCGTTCTGCGCGCGTGGAAAGCGAGGCAAGATCCGAGCCCGAACCTGGTTCGGAATACCCTTGTGCCCACCAATCTTCGTCATTGAGTATGCGCGGAAGATAGAAGTCTTTCTGCTCTTGGTTGGCGTATTTTATCAACACTGGGCCGAGCATGTTGACTCCGAACGCAACAATCCGAGGAGCGCCAGCCGCCACGCATTCTTCTTCAAAGATGTGCTTTTGGATAGCAGACCACCCGGTGCCGCCGTACTCGGTCGGCCAGTGCCAAGCTAACCAGCCGCGATGGCGTAAAGCAGCGTGCCATGTCAGATAATCGTCCTTGACTAGGCGCTTTGCTTTCCGCGTTTTGTCCACCAGCCAGCCAGGCAAGGCATCGGCCAACCATGTTCTAACATCATCGCGAAAGTCCAACTCCTGTTGGGTCAGAGAAATGTCCACGGCCACCGCCTCCCTGAACTTGCCTGGATCAAACGGTCTCGGGTGCACCCCAGACTGTCGTTACTTGCGATGAGAGAACCCCGCCATTGCCGTGCGCTACCGACAGTTTGGCGCCGTCGATCTGGCGTGCACCGCATTTGCCGCGTATCTGGCGGATGGCCTCAATCATCACGAACAATCCATACATGCCGGGATGAACACAAGAAAGCCCGCCTCCATTCGTGTTTACGGCCAGTCGACCACCCGGTGCAATTCCACCATCGCTTACAAAGTCTTTGCCCTCACCCTTGGCACAATAGCCCAGGTCTTCCAGGAATAGAATGGTGTTGATTGTAAACGCGTCATAGAGCTGGATCGTATCCATGTCTGCAGGCTTATACCCCGCCATATCAAAGGCCCGCGGTCCACTCTTGGCAGCGGCTGTCACCGTAAGATCCGGCATGGCTGATATCATGCGATGATGATGTTCGATCGCGCATCCGAGAAGATATACCGGTTTATTCGGTCCCTCTTTGGCTCTATCCGCGCGGGTCATAACAATCGCTGCCGCGCCGTCCGTGACTAAACAGCAGTCAAGTTTGCCGAGCGGATCAGAAATCATTCGCGCATTCAGAACGTCTTCAATCGTTAAGTCGCCTCGCTCGAACGCTTCTGGATTTAGTTTTGCCCAGGCGCGTGCCGCAACCGCAACCTCCGCCAGGTGCTCTCGGGTAGCGCCAAACTGGTACATATAACGTGATGCAGCCAAAGCATACGCGGTAATCGGGTTGCGTGGCCCATAGACGGTCTCAAATGGCGGTGGCTCGGAAATTGATTTGAAGCCGCCTGCAGTGCGCTGGTTCGAGCCGTAAGCGATTACTGCTACGTTGCAAAGTCCAAGTTCCAGCGCCATGGTCGCAAGTAAGGCATGACCCATGAACGACGAGCCCCCGATATTGGACCCATCTGAGAACTTTGGCTGAATGCCTAGATGTTCAGAAAGCGACATGCCAGCCATAGAGAAAAAGGCGCTTGCTGCGAAGACCCCGTCGACTTCAGAGAGAGGAATGTGCGCATCCTCTAGAGCGCCGTGAACGGCCTCTACCATAATCTCCATCGCGTTTCGCCCATGGGCCTCACCCATTCCGGCGTGGGCCAACCCAACACAGGCTGCTTTACCTCTGAGATCGTGTTCCATTGGTGCGCCTCCCAGATTTAAGCCGGCTCGAAAACAACGGCTGGTGTATTGTTGATTGTGCTAATCTTGGCTCGGACTTTCATTCCAACCCTAACTTCGGTTGGTGGAACGCCTACGACTCGACTCATCATCCGTGGTCCTTCCATAAGATCGATGAGAGCAATATTGTAATCTCCACCTTTTTCGGGCCTCTGGCGATTGACTGTAGAGGCATACACCGTTCCTTCGCCGCTGGCCTCTACCCATTCGAGGTCGGCTGTACCGGTTCCTGGTGTTATCGCGCGTGGATAGTGAATGTAGGCGCCGGTTGATTTTGAACGCTGGATCATGAATTTGCCATCGGCGATGTAATCGAGATACCGCCGTTCGGGGCCAGGTCCATCGAAATAACCGTCATTCGCCATCATTTAGGTCCTCTCAATTTTAGCGGGTCGGCGCAGGATCAATCCGCAATTTGTCCGGCTGTCTCTGTCAATGTAGAATTTTTCGGTGTTTTTGCATAAATGGCCGCCCATTCGTGGTGGCTAAGGTCAAGTCGTTTTCGGGCTGCCAAGTACTCGCGTTCAATTCTGTCAACTAATTTAGTCGCTGATGGAACATCCTTGATTGCAGCGATGCCTTGTCCGGCACCCCAGATGTCTTTCCATTTGCGCGGTTTCGATGCTCCGCTTGAAAAATTCATGGTAGAGGCATCTGACGTTTCCAAATTATCTGGATCAAGCCCCTGCGCGCGAATTGACGGTTTCAAGTAATTTCCGTGCACACCAGTAAACAGATTGGTATAGACGATGTCATCCGCCGTGCCTGTGGCAATCATGGTTTTGTATTCTGAGGCAGCATTAGCCTCTTTTGTCGCAATGAATGCCGAGCCAACATAGGCGAGATCTGCGCCCAATGCCTCGGCGGCCAAGACTGCTGTTCCGCTTGCTATGGCGCCAGACAAAAGCAGCGGTCCATTGAACCATTCGCGAATTTCCTGAACAAGCGCGAACGGCGACAGCGTTCCAGCATGCCCACCTGCTCCGGCGGCTACCGCGATCAACCCATCAGCACCTTTCTCTATGGCCTTCCTAGCGAAGCGATCGTTGATGACGTCATGCAGTGTAATGCCTCCGTAGGAGTGAGCAGCCTGATTTACTTCGACGCGGGCACCGAGGGATGTGATGAGTATGGGCACTTCGTGTTTGACACAGATCTCCAAATCGCGATCAAGGCGAGCGTTTGAGCGATGGACGATCTGGTTGACAGCGAAGGGGGCCGCCGGTCGGTCGGGGTGTGTCTGGTTATGTCGGTCGAGTTCTTCTTTGATTCGGGCGATCCAACGGTTCAGTTCGTTTGGCGCGCCAGCTTCCTCTCGGGCATTGAGAGCTGGAAATGCTCCAACTATGCCCGATCTGCACTGCGCTATAACGAGATCCGGATTTGAAATGATGAACAACGGCGCTCCGACCACCGGTATTCGAAGGTGCCGTAGAAGCGGTGGGAGGGCCATAGGCTGATTTCCTTATCTCTTCTTGATGATCAGCGCGTCAAGGCCGATACAGCCCTTGGGTAGCGCGCGAAGTGGATTGATCTCCGCACTCTCTAATTCGTCCGCGTGCGCGGCTGCAAACACCGACAACCTTGAGATGGCCTCGCAAAGCGCCTCAAGGTCGGCTGGTCGCCCCCCACGCGCGCCGCGCAGCAGCGCCGCCCCTTTGAGACTGTCGATCATCTCGCGCGCGACAGACGGGCTGACCGGAGCCTTTCGGAAGCTCACGTCCTTGAGAACTTCTGCAAAGACGCCGCCTAATCCGAACATGATGACCGCGCCAAAGACAGGGTCGATCTTGGCACCGAGAATACAGTCAATGCCGTCCTCTGCCATCGGTGCAACTAGAATGCCTTCGATCTTTGCTTCTGGCTTGGCCTTTCGGCAACGATCGAAGACGTCGCGGAATGCCCGCCGGGCCGCGTCTTCGCCGTCAACGTTTAGTTGCACGCCGCCGACGTCGGTCTTGTGTCCAATATCGGCCGAGGCAATCTTGAGGGCAACCGGTCGTCCTGCGGCTTTTGCAGCAGCGGCTGCTTCATCGGGAGTTGTTGCGAGTATATCTACCGATATTGGGATGCCAAATTTCTCGAATGTTTCTTTGGCACTGCGCTCCGAAAGTGAGCCGTATGGGAGCGCGTCGACCTTTGGAACCACCGGAGCAATGGGTCGCCCTGCGTCAAAAGCAATTCCAAATTCTATCAGCGCGGCAGCGGCTGCGACGGCACGGGACGGATCTTCGAAACAAGGAAATCCTTCGGTCTCGTAATCCTTGCGGATCTCATCTGGGGCGACGAGCGACTGAATAAACAGTTTGTTCATTTGCCCTTCCATCGCCTGGCTAAGGTATTTGAGAAGTCGCGGTGAAAGCGTTGGCGACCCAGGCACCGATGTCCAAAATCCAATAAGCGCGTCGTAGTTCCCGCGCTCAAGCATGAGTTTGGTAAACTTAGGTACGAGACTCAGGTCGTTGAAGAATTGCGCTGTGACATCTACTGGAT
>JBPCWA010000488.1:0-11707 GCA_051009975.1 Hyphomicrobiaceae bacterium | reverse complement strand
TCTTTGGCATCTTTGCGATTGGCTTTAACATTTTGTTTGGCCTCACTGGCTACCTGTCTTTCGGGCATGCCGCCTTCTTGGGCGTTGGCTCCTACGCAGCGGTGTGGTCGTTCAAGCTTTTTACGATGAATGCGCTTCCGGCGTTGTTTTTTAGCATTGTGTTCACTAGTGTTTTTGCGCTGGTTATTGGCTATATTTCTCTTCGGCGTGCCGGCATCTATTTCTCTATTCTAACTCTTGCCTTCGCGCAGATGTCCTACAATTTGGCCTATTCGGTCCTTACGCCCATCACCAATGGTGAGACCGGACTCCAGCTCGCGCTCGATGATCCACGAATGGTAGATAGGATGTTCGGGATCGTCCGCGGTGAAGGATTGCCCATCACCAATCTCTTTGGCATAAAAATGAGCGGTTATCCCGGATTCTACTTTTGCGCTATAATCCTGATAATCGCATTTTACGTCGCGATGCGGATAACGCGTTCCCCTTTCGGGATGAAACTTCGTGCAATTAAATCAAATCAGAATCGGATGGCGTATACCGGGTTCAACACCCGGCCTTATCTCCTGGCGGCGTTCGTTATCTCGGGGATCTATGCGGGGCTCGCAGGCTCTCTGATGGCCATAACAGATCCGCTGGCCGGAGCGGAGCGCATGCAATGGACGGCATCAGGTGAGGTTGTCTTAATGACGATACTCGGTGGTGCTGGTACGCTTCTCGGGCCGGTGATCGGTGCTGGGGTTATCAAATATTTCGAAGCCATTTTTTCTTCGTTTAATGAGCAGACGCTGGAGGCTGCCTTTGCCTTCATGCCAGATCCTATTGCCGGCGTTTTGATTGCCATCGTTAGTCCGTTTGTCGGAGAGGGCTGGCACTTGACACTTGGCGTGTTGTTTATGGCGATCGTTATTTTCCTGCCGGGCGGCCTTATCGAAGGCTTCTCCAGGATCATAAACTTCTTCCGTCCACCGCCGAGTGCCGCAGCGTCCAACGAAGCTGCTGTGCGACACACCACGGCATGATAAGGCGAGGCGTATCATGAGTATTCTCAGTGTTAAGGGCGTGAACAAGAGTTTCGGCGGCCTGAAAGCGCTAGACAATGTGAATTTGGAGATTCAGGACGGGCAGGTCCATGCCATAATTGGTCCGAACGGCGCCGGAAAGTCTACGTTACTTAATTGCTTTGTCGGCCGGCTGACGCCGGACACCGGAACGGTAATGTTTAACGGTCGTTCGCTGATTGGAATACGACCTTATGAAATCAATCAGTCAGGCGTTGTCCGGGTCTTTCAAACGCCGGAAATTTTCGAAGATCTTACCGTAATCGAGAATGTCATGATCCCGGCCCTCGCCAAGCGCGATGGATCGTTCAATCTCAAGTTGTGGTCCAGGATGGACGGTCAGGTTGACGTTCGCGATGAGGCCGAAGCTATCCTTGATGAAGTTGGCATGACGGCGCAGAGACATGTCGCCGGCGATTCGCTATCGCGTGGCGACAAGCGTCGTCTGGAGCTGGCAATGTGTCTCATTCAGCATCCAAGGCTGCTCTTGCTCGATGAACCTACCGCCGGAATGTCTCGCGCCGACACCAACAACACGATTGATCTCCTGAAAAAGATCGGGGAACGCGGAATAACAAAAATCATCATCGAGCACGACATGCATGTGGTGTTCTCGCTTGCCGACAAAATTTCGGTATTGGCGCAAGGAACAGTCATTGCCGAAGGTGAGCCGGAAGCGATTAAGGGTGATCCGCGCGTTATTGAGGCATATCTCGGAGGAGAGCTTGGATGACCATGGCCAGTGCTACCGCTGCAGCTCCAGCTGCTCCCACGGCGACAACGAAAGCTGACCCGTATTTTTCCTGCCGCGAGATTCATGCCTATTCCGGTGACAGCTACATCGTCCAAGGCATATCGTTTGAGGTGGCCGAGAGTGAGATTGTTGCTTTGCTTGGCCGCAACGGCGCGGGCAAGACGTCGACGTTGCGCACGATTGCAAGAATGGACAATCCGAACCTCCAAGGTGGTGAGATTTGGCTTGGTGGGGCGGCAGTCCATGACATGTCAGACTATCAGGCATCGCGTGCCGGGATTCAATTGGTGCCCGAAGATCGAAGGATCATTCCAGGGCTGACTGTCGAAGAAAATTTGGTTCTTTCCCAGATCGCAAAACCTATCGGCTGGGAGCTCGAGCGCATCTATCAGCATTTTCCGCGGCTTGCAGAGCGTCGCAAACAGGAGGGCGTCACTCTTTCGGGCGGTGAACAGCAGATGCTTGCTGTAGCCCGTGCGCTTGCGCGTGACATTAAGCTCTTGCTCCTGGATGAGCCGTATGAAGGGCTTGCCCCGACAATCGTATATGAAATCGAAAAGATTTTGGGGGAGGTCAAGCAGGCGGGAATGACAACGATCATTGTCGAACAGAATGCAATAGCCGCCCTCAAGCTCGCGGATAGTGCCATCATCTTAGATACCGGCGAGGTGGCGTTTCAGGGGAGTGCGCAGGAGGTGTTGGACAACGAGGAGCTGCGGCACGAATACCTTGCAATTTAGCTATGTAGCAAGGGGTTGATGTGCGTCAGATATGGCCGGTTCTACCGAATTCGGCAGCTCGCGATACGCGCCAGACTGGTGTGGTGAGAGGAACGATTTATGAGCAAATCAATTCTGATAGTTGACGATGAAAGCTACATCGTCACGTCTTTGAGTTTTGTCATGGAAAATGCGGGATTCAGGGTTGATTCGGCGAGCGACGGAGAAGAAGCGCTCGAAAAGGTGAAGGCGAATGCCCCCGATCTCATCATTTTGGATGTTATGATGCCCAAGCTGGATGGTTTTGGAGTTTGCAAGGCCATTCGCGAAAATCCAGAATGGAACTCGGTCCGCATTGTCATGCTGACAGCTAAGGGCAGAGATTCAGAGCGCGAAAAAGGTTTGGCGCTTGGAGCTGATGATTATTTGACAAAGCCTTTTTCAACTCGTGACATCCTGAAGCGAGCGCAGGAGATCTTGTCTGAGAGCCGAGTGGCGGACTGATTGTCACTTTCTTGGGACGCTCAGAGTTAATCGATTTTGACCGCGAAAAGGCTACGAGATGGGAGGCGATTTTGAATAGAAGATATCCCTCCAAGGAAAAGTTGGCGGCACTTTTTCTGCTCGCCGTCCTCTTATTCAATCCTCCGTTGATTCTCATATTCGACTCGCCGGCGACCGCAGCGGGTATCCCGGTGCTTTATGTTTACCTCTTTGTTTCTTGGGCGCTGCTGATTGTCCTGTGTGCGTTGATTTCGGAGCTATCATTTTCGCCTGAGCCGGATGATCGATCGACAGACGCGTCTGGTTTCGGTCGTGATCCGTCAGATGGATCTTAGTTCAGATGCTGCAAGGCTGGGTGATAATCGCAGTTGCTTGCACGTATTTATGTGTCCTTTTCGCGATCGCATATTGGGGAGATAAGCGTGCCGATCAGGGGCGCAGCATCATTGCCAATCCCTATATCTATACCCTATCCATCGCGGTCTATTGTACATCGTGGACTTTCTACGGCAGCGTCGGTCGGGCCGCATCGAGCGGGGTCGGGTTCCTGCCGATTTATCTCGGGCCAACTTTAACCTTCATCTTGGGATGGTTCTTTCTGCACAAGATCGTGCGGATATCGAAACTCAATAGGATTACCTCGATCGCCGACCTTATCGCGTCGCGTTATGGCAAGAGCGCTGTTCTTGGTGGCCTTGTGACGATCATCGCAGTTGTCGGCATCATGCCGTACATATCGCTTCAGCTCAAAGCAGTGTCCACTAGTTTTACGATGCTGTTGCAATATCCGGACGTCGCGCGCGTCGTATCCCCGCCCGGGGGCGTTTCTGTTTATGCCGATACGTCCTTTTACATTGCGGTATCACTCGCGATTTTCGCAGTTTTGTTCGGAACTCGCCATATCGATGCAAGTGAGCATCATGAGGGCATGGTCGCCGCCGTTGCATTTGAGTCAGTCGTAAAGTTGCTGGCGTTCGTGGCAGTCGGCCTGTTCGTTACGTTCGGGATTTACGATGGTTTCAGCGACATATTCTCAAAGGCGCAGTCTCACGCCGCGCTGTCTGAGCTTTTTACTATGGAGGCTGCCGGCGGCTACAGTAGCTGGGTGTCGCTCACGCTGCTCTCCATGGCCGCCATTGTCTTTTTGCCGAGGCAGTTTCAGGTCACTGTGGTTGAGTGTGTGAATGAGGCGCATTTGAAAAAAGCCCTGTGGCTCTTCCCTCTCTACCTATTGCTTATCAACATATTCGTATTGCCTATCGCCTTTGGTGGCTTATTGAGGTTCCCGGATGGAAGCGTGAACGCCGATACGTTCGTCTTGACACTTCCAATGGCCGAGCATCAGGAGGCATTGGCTCTCTTCGCATTCATTGGCGGTCTTTCTGCAGCTACAGCCATGATCATCGTCGCGTCAGTGGCGATCAGCACAATGGTCTCGAATGAACTTGTTATGCCGCTGCTCTTGAGCATTCGCCGGCTTGGACTTTCGGCAAGTCGTGACCTTAGTGGTTTAATTTTGTTGATCCGCCGATGCACGATCGTAGTGGTGCTCTTGCTTGGTTACATTTATGTCCGCCTCATTGGCGATTCCTATGCACTGGTATCTATAGGTCTTGTTTCGTTCACCGCTGCGGCGCAATTCGCTCCTCCGATTCTTGCAGGAATCTACTGGAAGGGTGGCAGCAGGGCGGGCGCGATCGCGGGACTCTCAGCCGGTTTCATTGTTTGGGCCGACACGCTCCTGATACCCTCGTTCGCTCGCTCCGGCTGGTTGCCGGCATCGTTTTTACAGGACGGTCCGTTTTCCATTACAATGCTAAAGCCCTACGAGCTTTTCTGGCTGCAAGGGCTAGATCCAATTACGCATGCATTGTTCTGGACCTTGTTTTTTAACGTCGGCTTGTTTTTGTTGGTCTCAATGCTGACGGCGCGAAGCGTGGTTGAACGCAGCCAAGCAGTCCAGTTTGTCGATGTTTTCCGACAAAATACCAACGAGCATCGTGTTTGGCGTGGAACGGCGACGGTTGGCGAGATCAAACACTTGGTGTCACGTTTTGTCGGTGAGTCCCGAATGGTTACATCGTTCGAGAGGTTGCAGACGAGACTGGGCCGCAGGCTCAATGATACCGACCTTGCCGATGTGCCGATCGTGTCTTTTGGCGAGCGTCAGTTGGCGGGCGCCATCGGAGCGGCAAGCGCGCGAATTATGATGGCCTCTGTTGTTCGCGAGGAACTTCATGACATCGACGAAATGATGGAAATTTTGGACGAGGCCTCTCAGGTGATCGAATACAGTCGTCAGCTTGAACAGAAGTCTCAGCAACTGCAGACGGCGACCGACGAACTGAAGGCAGCCAACCTGCGTTTGCAGGAACTCGACAAGCTCAAAGATAGTTTCTTTTCAACCGTAAGCCATGAGCTGCGTACTCCGCTGACGTCTATCCGATCGTTCTCTGAAATTATCTACGACAATCCTGAAATGCCGGCGAAACAGAGGTCTGAGTTTCTTGGGATAATTGTCACAGAAAGCGAACGCCTCACGAGGTTGATCGATGACATACTCGATATCGCAAAAATGGAAGCCGGTGAAATTGATTGGACATTGAGTGTTCAGGATCCCGCACCGATCATTGAAGCTGCTTTACGCGCCTCTGCCGGCCCATTTCGCCAGGATGCGAGTCACCGGCGGCTCGTGACGAGCTTGGATGCGGGATTGCCTGCGGTGAAAGTCGAGGCCGACCGATTGACTCAAGTAATTGTCAATTTGATATCCAACGCGGCGAAATTTACGGATGAGGACGACGGACTCGTTCGTGTAACCGCGGAAAACTCAAATGGAGATCTGCTGTTCCGCGTTCAGGATAATGGCGTTGGCATTGCCGCTGAAGATCATTCAAAGGTGTTTCAAAGATTTCAGCAGGTTGGCAATACACTCACCGACAAACGGAGAGGAACTGGATTGGGACTGCCGATCTGCCTCGAGATTATCAAATATTTTGGCGGCGAGATTGGTGTTGAGAGCGAGCTTGGCTCGGGGGCAACCTTCTGGTTCAGATTGCCGGGGGTATCTGATGAGCTAGATCAGCCGAGCATTGATTCAATCGAAGTGGTTCAACAGTGATCCTGTGAATTCGTCATCGCAGGGCGTCTCTTGAGTGGTCTTGGTATGGTTCGACTGATCATTGTGGATGATCACGCGTTGTATCGAAACGCAGCCACGTCTGCTCTGGCACCTCACTTTGCGACGTGCGAAATTCTGAATGCGAGTACTTTTGCGGAATTGGAGGGGCTTCTTTCGTCGGATCCAGACATAGATCTGGTTTTGCTCGATTTGAATCTTCCGGACGTTGAAGGGATGCATGGTTTGCGACGTCTAAGGTCGCGCTATCCGGGCCTTCCGGTTGCCGTAATGTCGGGTTCGGATGACCGACGATTGATGCGCTCGGCGATCGAAATCGGCGCGTCCGGTTTCGTGCACAAGACTCAGTGCATCCAAACATTGCGCCGATCTGTCGAACTGATACTTTCGGGACAGATATGGTTGCCGCCGCAGAACTAATTTGTGACCGAGCCCTTCGGCGTCACAATGGCCTAGCGCTATTGCTTCATTTCTTCCTAGTGTGACATACGCGATTGAACTCCACCCTGGCACCGAAAACAGGCAGTACGTTATGGAACACTACGCCATCCTGAAACGTGAAATTAGGGCCCTCGTCTTCGACCAGTACGGCACGATTGTCGATATGCAGGCTGGGTTGACGAAGGCGTCGGCACCATTTCTTGCAGACAAAGGCTGGGACGGCGATGCGCATCGTTTTGTGACCTGGTGGCGACGCGCGCATTTCGAGAATTCGATGATAGATGCCCTATGTGACAGGGGGCACACGCCTTACAGGCAAATTGGTCATCGGGCGGTGTCCTATGTCATGGATCGCTGCGGGATAACCTACACTCAGGATGAAGTTGAGTGGTTGGTGTCTGAAATTGAGAAACTTGAGCCGTTCAAAGATGTTCGTCCCGCACTGGATAGACTGAGAGCTGCGGGGTATTTGCTCGTGATCTTGTCGAACGGGGATAGTGATATGCTCAAAGCTTCTGAAGCTTACATTAGTTTCGCATTCGATCACGTCATCTCAGTCGATCAGGCAGGATATTTCAAGCCGCATTGGAAAACGTACGCGAAAGCTGAGGAGGTCATCGGAGTTGATCGTTCAAGCTGCCTTTTCGTTGCCAATCATGCTTTTGACTGCATTGGTGCCAAGTCATTTGGAATGCGATCAGCATTTGTCGATCGCAGAAAAAGACCTTTCGGGGAAACGCCGCATCAGCCAGATGTTAGAGTTTCCAATTTTTCTGAACTTGCAGACGTCATGGGCTGACACTGTGCGAGGTACGCCAGTGCTCTGTCAGGATGGGATGACGCCTGTCGTTCTCCCCTGCGGTCGAAATAGCGCTCGTCGCCTCAATTCAGGCGGTCGGGCGGTTAGGCGGTCAGTCAGTCAGTCTGTCCGTCCGTCCGTCCGTCGGCAAATAGCGGTGCAATTGCGCAGAACAAGGAGGCGCACATTTTACGCTAGAGTGGCGAGCGCATTTCGTTCGATCAAGTCAAAGTCGATCTGAGCACCAATGCCTGGTGCCGTTGGCGCATGGATCAAGCCACTTTCGTCCGGCTCGAGGTCGTTTATTATGCCAAATTTTTGGGTTTCGGGCGGCAGGAGAACTTCGAAGAATTGGCAGTTACGAATGGCCAAGGTCACGTGTAAATTCGCCCAATTGTTGTGCGAATTGCCTCCATGATGGATTTCGAAATTCATGCCAAACGCCTCGGCGAGATGTGCGGTTTTGAGGATCGCGGTAATTCCACCTTTGATCTGCACGTCACCGCGCAAATAGTCCGTTGCGCGCAACAATACCCAGGGTGCGTAAGCAGTGAAGCCTCCTGGCGAATACTCTGTTGCCATAATCGGAATGTTAAGTTTTTCGCGAAGCTTCGCCATATTGTAGAGGTCGTCGTCTTCGAGCGGATCTTCGTACCAAAGGTAACCCATCTGCTCGATTTCCCGCCCGACCCGAAGTGCTTCCTCGTAGCTGTAGCTCCAAGTCGAATCGAGCATGAGTGAGTAATCGTCGCCGACCGCTTTGCGAACGGCCGTGCATACTTCGATGTCCTCTCGCCAACGCGTTGGCGGGTGCACTTTGTATGCGGCCCAACCACTATCGCGAAATTTCAGAGCTTCTTCACCGTAGGCTTGCGCATTCGGCAAGATGGCCGATGACGCGTAGGCGGGAACGCAATCGCGGAAGGCGCCGATCAGTTTGTAGACAGGCAAATTGGCGAACTTTCCTGCCAAGTCCCACAGTGCGACGTCTACGGCTCCTATTGCACGTATTGTCGTGAAGCGGTTGCGATGCCAGCAACGATCGTACAGAAGTTCCCGATTGAGCGGGTCCTGGCCGATGAGTAGCGGTTTCAGGTTTTTGATGAGGCTCAATCCGTCTTGATCGGCGCTATGCATCGAAGTGCCAAGAAACGCATGACCATCGATACCTTGGTCGGTTGAAATGGTAAGTAACCCAAGGACGGACGAACCTCCGAAGTGGCCCGTATGATCATTGTAGGTTGTGATTGGAATGTCGTCCCAGCGAAATAACTTAAGCGTTACGTCCGTTATTTTCATGTTTTTTGCCCAACTCTGGCGGTCCGGAGCACCCGTCTTGCGATTTCGACGGATAGTTTTGCAATTTGGCACCATCTTTAACCGGACCTACTTGTGCCAGATCCAGCAATACCGGTTGGCAACGGCGCTCTGCTGCGTTGCTCTCCATCGTTGTCTGCTTCGGTGCTCTGTATGATTGCCATGTAACAGTGCGATGTAACAGTGCGATGTAACAATGCGATGTAACAATGCGATGCATCAGTGCCCGCATCGGCGCTTTCTGCAATGGTCCTAGGTCCTTCTTCGCAGGACCGTGTGTGCAATGGCGCCGAAAGGTACTCAATGCTACTTTATGAAGGTGCGTGGATCCAGCACGTCGGCCATTGGTTCAAGCGGGACGGTGAATTCGACCGCTGTCAATATGATCAACGGGTAAAGGTTTTTGACGATTTCGGCGTCTAACGGCGGCGGCCCGAAACCGTACGTTCGTCACTCGTGCGGACAGCGCAATCGTCTTTCACAATCGCGTGAGACATCTGCATGAACCAGATTCCCGGGTGTAATGAAAAAACGAGCGTGGATCATCCGATAGGGAGTCTAAGACATGAGACGATCAGTCAGTCGTAGAAGTGTGATGGTCGGTGGAGCAGCGGCTGTCCTCACGTCTGCACCCGCACTTTCTGCGGTCGCATCCGAGATTCGGCCCTTGACCTCTGCGGGATTGCTGACTGAGCGCGTTTCGCAATTTCTGACAATGCTTGATACGCAGAAGAGAGAGTTGGCAAACTTCGACTGGGATGGATCAGAGTGGCGCAATTGGAACTACTTCGGCGTTGGAGGATTCATTAAACCGGGCCTTCGGTTTGAGCAGATGACCGACAGCGAAAAGCACGCAGCTTGGAACATTTTAGCTGCGGTCCTCTCTTCCGATGGCTTGACGAAGGCCAAGAATGTTATGCTGCTGCAGGATATCCTGGCGGCGTCAGGGAATGGTCGCGGCCGACGATCATCTCAACGCTTTTCTATGGCGGTTTTCGGCCGGCCCGGCCTGGAAAGCTCTTGGGGGGTTCGCTTAGAGGGCCACCACCTTTCTTTATCTTTCTCTGTGCATGACAATGAAATCATTTCGGTGACGCCAGCCGCGTTTGCTGCGCTTCCCAACCGCGTTTTGACCGGGCGTCACCGCGGACTTGTTACGCTGCAGGATGAGGAGAAGCTGGCGCGTCAGTTGCAGGAGGATCTTTCGCTGAGGTTAAAAGCACGGGCTCAACTCAGCGACCGTCATCTCTTTAATATTCTCTCTGCGGCGGGTCGAGAGCGGGCAAATACTGAGAAAGTAGGCCTTGCAGCCGCCGACATGACCCACGTTCAGCGTGAAATTCTTCGACAGCTCATTGAAACATATGCCGTTCAGCCCTACGCCGGGCCGTTGGCAGGGGCGCAAAGGAGGCGACTGAGGAATAGCGATCTTGCAGCAGCTCACTTCGCGTGGTACGGGCCCAATGCGTCGGAACGCTCGTTTGGCTACAGGATCATTGGCGACAGTTTCGTCATTGAATTGGGCTGCATAGACAGGCAAGCCCAACACCTTCATCCTGTTTATCATGATCTTGAAAGTACTCTTGGCCGGTCGAGCTGACCATTTCACCAAGGTGAACCCAAGGTGTAACTCTACTCTTAAACTCCGCCGACCGCGCGCGGTCACGCGCGCGACAGACGCTGTCGTGATAATGGTCTTATTTTACGAGGCGTAGGCGCGCGGCGGCGATGCTCGCCAATCTCGTTGAGGCATGTGCGCCGCGACGCCCTCTGCCGCGAGGCCCTGCGCAGTCGCGTGGTAGCGAAACGCTGCAACGACGACTGACCCCGAATTAAGCGCGCTGAAATCTATCGGACGGGTCGGGGTATTGGCCAAGTGAACGTTGGGGTGAACGTCGGAAAACCGGCCCACGTCTCGCCAATCGAAACGTGATCCGCGCTCCTCCGCGCCGCGTAGATAATCCGTACGAGTGATCGATGAGGATGTGAGCGATGTTGAGACACAGTTATGATCTTATAATGAATCCATCCGTAAATCCGCTGAGTGTTCTGCCGAAAACAGTGCGATTCAAATTCATGATTATGCTATCGCTGATGTGGTCGGCTGTTTTCACTGTTTGGACCGGTTGGATCGCGTTTTACGGGCCAAGTGTGCTCGCTCACGTGGTGCTTTTGATCGGAGTGTTCTTCACTGCCGACATATTCGGTCGTTCGAACAAACGTATCCTTCATCACCGCGATGCTATGCGCGATCCTCGGGACGGTACCGCGATGCACGATGATCTCTGGGGAGCGCAGTGAACCAGCAGAGGGCGCCCGGAGTATCTGAGCGTTTGCGCATTTGCGCATAAGCGCCAGTATTGTGACCCATTAGTGGGACATGAGGACCGGCAAATGGAGCTTGCTTAGGATCATGCGGCTGACGCCTCCAAGAAGAGCTTCGCGAAATCGTGAATGTCCGTAGCATCCCATAACGAGGGCGTCAGCGTGTCGCGTTAAAGTGAGGTCCAATAGGGCCTGCCCGACAGTTGCGACTTTATCGAGACTGGTGCTTGCCTCGACTTTGACGCCGTGGCGGGCGAGCGCGATAGCAACCTGGTCCACCGCCAGTGCGCTCGCCGTCTCATCGGTTGTCGATCTGGCCACAGCGACCACATCCACTGCGTGAGCCTGAGCAAGAATCGGCAGCGCATCGAACATGGCGCGGGCCGACTTCGGGCTATCATTCCACGCTACCAGTATGCGTCGTGGCGGCTCGTGCATGTTTAATCCGGCGGGCACGACGAGAACGGGGCGTCCGACGTTGAGAATGACCCGATCTGGCAATTCCGACCATGGGCCCCACTCTTCACCTGTGGCCTGCGGCATAATCACAAGATCTGACGACAATCCGTGTTCCATAATGGTGTCCGCGATTAACGAGCGTGTGCCGTGAACATCTCGCCACTCAAGTGGCACGCTACTTTGACGTGC
>JBPCWA010000487.1:0-4433 GCA_051009975.1 Hyphomicrobiaceae bacterium | reverse complement strand
GGGTTTGACACCCGAAAAACCGCTCACAACAGCGTCACCGCGACCAAGCAAGACATCTTGAGCGTTCGCCAATGCAAGACTGAGAATCCACAAAACAAGGGCCGACAAGATCGTTAAGAATTTGCGTACAAAGGGCATCTCTTTCACCACTAACGTTCTTTTGGCTGCATTATCCTTCCCGATACGGAAACTAAGTGCTGCCGGGAGAAACTGTTGATGATCAGCCTGATCAATCCGACCGAGCCGAGCGATTGCATCTTTGATGATATTATACAATTCTGGCTCCCAACCACTTAACGCGATACAGATATTGAGTTGGTCGTTGCAGCCTGAGCTAAGGTTCACGCGAATGACATCAGATCGGAACCATATAGTTGGCCAACGTGTGAATGCTCCGTGAATGCCCGTGGTTTCGGTACAATTGGAAATCCTAGTATCAATCGCGATTACGATCGGCGGCAGAGTATTGCCCCACGACTTCGAATTACGTTAGGAGCTAGAATTCCGTCTAGCCAGGCAGCTCGCCGGGAAAATCGATCGCCAACGGGAACGTGCGGACACAGGAGATTTTTTTGGCATCGATTTCTAATGGTGCCCCAGCGTAATTCCAACTCCATTCGGCTGGATAAGACGGCAGTGAAGCCATTATCGGCCAAACTTGCTGGATGTGTCGTGATCAAAATCACACCGCTGTGCGTTTAGCATGCTCCTGGCTTGGATCCCACGGATGATCGAGTTCCGGACTGAAGCTCCCTTCGCTCCAATTTATCCCGCACTGTACCCTTTACCCTGAGTTGTGATGCCCAGTCCTTGTCGCGCCCGCAAAATGATCAACGTGGTGGCAACGATGCCGGCATCGCGCGCAAATTTCCGCCGTTGCGCCGATCTAGAGGCAATAGGGAAGACTGAAGTGCGCGCAAAGCGTCCAGCCTTCCGGCACCGAAGAGCTGATCGTGACCAGGAAGAAAAATGTCAACTCCGGGAGCAGCGATTGCAACATATTCGCCGCGATTTATACTGCCATAGAGATTGTCCTTGGCAGCCACCTCAGTGACAGCAATTACGCTCTCATATGCAGCTGGGTAAGCGGCTGCGCCTTCTGGACCTCCATTACCCGCGGCAGCCACCAAAATCATGCCTTTCTCGCGCGCCTTTTGAAAAATGCTCGACAATGCTGTATCGGCCGGGCCAGAGAAACTCATATTCAGAATGCGGGCTCCATTTCGATAGGACCAGCTGATCGCACGCAACAAAACGTTTGTCATTGTAATCGGTTGTAATCCGTCTTCCCGAAAGAACGCTTGCACGGCCAACAGTCGTGCAGCTGGCGCGACACCAGTGAGCACACCTCGCGCTCCAATTACACCGGCCACAGCTGTCCCATGGTCATCTGAGGTCAGCCCGTCCCCCTTTGCTGCATTAAAAGTTTGCTCAACGACGTCGGCGAGCTCAGGATGTGTTGTATCAACGCCGGAATCTATGACGGCGATCGTCGTGCTCTTCCCAGTTGCCAGGCTATGGGCCGACGTCAGGCGAATCTTAGCTGAAGCATACTGCAACTGGGTTCACCCAACCCCGCCAATCCTCCAGTAAAGTTGGCGAACAGGCTGTAAAGACCGGTAGTAGTGTCGCGAAGGGGAGCGTGAAGGCTCGTCAGGGCAATGGGAAAATGCCAAGTGAACAAGCTCGGAATCAAGAGCGTGTCGCGCGGCGGTTGATTCGCAGCCGGGAAGACGCGGCGGCCGGCCGGTGAAATGGATGCTCATTTGCAAAGAGGAGCAAGATCAGCAACAACGCTAGATACCCAAGAGAAGGACCTCGCTCGCCATCAGTTCATCTTTGAAGCGACAGTCGCGATGTGTTGAGCGAGCTAGACAATTTTGATTTCAATGCATCGTTCACAGCTTTGAACGCCCCACTCTTGGCTTCACTCATTCGCCTCCAGAAACGACGAGAGACTGTGTGCGATGGCTGGATGACGCAATTTTTCGAGTGCTCTGGCCTCAATTTGACGGATGCGCTCCCGCGTTACACCGAAGACCTCACCCACATCTTGCAGTGTGTGGTCGTTGTTATCGTCAAGTCCGAAGCGCATTCGCAGAATGGCTTGCTCGCGCGGCGAGAGCCGTGTGAGAGCGTCAGCGAGCACGCGGCGCAAATCATTCGCTTCAGTGGTCGCAAACGGGTCGTCAGAGTCCGGCGCCTCAATCAAATCTCCCAAAGTTGCATCGCCATCCTCACCGACAGGTATATCTAGCGAAGCCGGATCTCGAACAATTGAGTTCACCCGTTGGATCAACTCGACTGTGCTTCCAGTTTTTGCCGCCAACTCCTCGTCTGCCGGATCCCTTCCCAACTCCCTGAGCAGCTTCTGCCTTTCACGGTTTACCCGTCTCACGGTTTCCGTCATGTGCACAGGGATGCGGATCATGTGTCCTTGGTCGGCCATCGCTCGCGTTATCGCTTGCCGTATCCACCAAGTGGCATACGTAGAGAGCCTAAAACCTCGCCCATAGTCAAACTTGTCGACAGCACGCATTAGACCCAGATTGCCTTCCTGAACAAGGTCAAGAAGGTCCAGTGAACTCTTACCGCGATACTTCTTTGCAAGGCCGATAACGAGGCGCAGGTGAGAGCGCACCAGTGCTTCTTTGGCGCGAGTGACATCGCGACGACCTTCAATGAGGTCTCGCATCGCCTCGTTGACATGTGCCAAAGAAAAACCCCATCGTCCGTCTTGGCCACTGGAATGTCTCTGCTCGAAGTCGGATCGACGCGTTGCGCGATGCGCCTCTTCAGCCGACGCGACCAGTCCTTCAATCCGGTCAGAATGCAAGTGCAAATCCCGCAGAATTGTGCTTGCTAGCGCAATCGCGTCGCGCGAACGCGCCTGCTCCGTACCAGTCGCCGCAACGCCACTGGTCGCGGCACAACATTGCACGCTATTGCTCGCGGGGATAAATCCTTCAACCAGCTCAGAAATGCGTGTCAGTTGAGAAGTTAAATTCGAAAGCAACATCGCCTCACGCTGCTGGAGACCTGCGTCAGTTCGATTGTCGTGATCTTCAACCGCGGCGACGTCTATCAAATCGCTTGCCAACAGCTGGCCTGTCACCAGTCGAAACTTCCAACCCGCAATGGTCTTAATCGTAGGCGGAAGGCGCAGCAGAGCGCCTAACATTCTTAGGCGCGCGGCTTCGACGCATTTTGCTAATTCAACCTCTTCTTCTCGGGACAGAGTGGCGTCCTTTCTGACGTCTCCCAAGTACCGGCCTATAGAGTCGCGTGGAGCGGCTTCCGGTGTTGCCCGACGACCCGCTGATGCTTGCGTATCCGTCTGGACCGTGGTTCCCATTCCGCTTCCGGCGGCGCTAGCTCTCTCCCGATCGTCCACGACACTCGATTCTTCTCGCAAAAGAGGAGACAATTCTTTCGCCTTGGAGACAGTCGAGGCACTGGTCACCTCTAAAGCAGGTTTCTCACTGGCGTTCTGGTGGGGAACATTGAGGTCGAGCGACATGACAATCCAACAACAATTGCAATCGAGAAAAGACTTCCCAAGTCTTGGGTTCAGAACTCCTTCTGACGATCAATCTCGCCCTGATCAGATTGAGCGAAAGGCTCAAACCCATCGGCAAGTCGGTCACTTGGACGCGAAGGAGGACGTCGGGCAGCGGTACCATCTCCGCGCCGCCAGCCCATCGCACAAAATTTGACGGCCGGCTCGCTGTAAATGGTGATGTAGCACTGCTTTTCAATGCCGCGCGGAACGAATTACCGAGATCAATCGCACCTCGCTCACCAAAGCCACGCTTGACGTTCACCGACCGAGATACAATATACCGGGAAGGTGCATCAAGGTCCGTCGGGGGGATCTCGGTCAGCAGGCTGGACGCAGCAACCTTGGCACACCGGTTCTGCGTCATCTTGACCGGTTGGTCCGCACATTGAGCCGATGCCGCTGTCAACCACACACAAACAATGTCACAGGCACAGAGTCTTGTAGTCCCCAAGACAGACTACGAGACAGCGTTGACCGCCAACAGGCTTAGTCAGCCGCGTCCCGACACTGAGCTCTTGCTGTGCTCAGAGAGCTTTGAAAAAGATGATCTGTTCAGAACACCGCCGAATGGGACTCGTGACGGGTCGAGAGCACAAAAAACGTGCGAATTTTCAGCTCATATTAGCAGCAATAGACTAACAACAATAAGGAATGCACAAATCTTGAAAATCCATCAAAGACAGCACTCGCCCCGAAATATGCAAAAGGGCGGAGGAGGCGTACAGCAAACCAAGGCAGGCCGAACAATTCTGAAACAGAAACTGGAGCACAATCTGCGACGTGCCCGGGAGGCCGCTGACGCCGGTGATCTCATCGACGCCGAAAACTACTACCAGCATGCCGACCACTACTTCAGAATGATCGCAGGCAC
>JBPCWA010000486.1:0-3354 GCA_051009975.1 Hyphomicrobiaceae bacterium | reverse complement strand
GCAAATATCCGATAACGACCTTCGGCATGCAATGCCGCAACGCGATCCCGCAATAACTTTTGATAATTAGTCATAGTATGGCCTCGTTAGCTCGGCACCGCTGTCGCCGCGCAATCACAACTCACGTAGAAATTCACACCAACGCAACCCACTAGCGACCTTGTGACCGCTGGGATGCATAGACACACCATTTCTTCCCAACGCCATCCGTCCTGACGCAGCCATAACTCATCCCAATTAGGATAGTCTTGAGGAGGTAGCGATACGAAGATGCAGAGGATGAACGCAACTCCTATTAAAACGGTAAAGGAACCTAAAAACACGTTCTGACCGCACTCCAGCGTTCGAAGTCTGGATTGGACGGCCGCGGTAGCAGGGTCTCAACCTACCCATTTCAACCCTCAACGTATCGATTGATCTTGTCGACAAAGCGCACCTGTCGGACAATTTTAAATCCTGCTAAAATAAATGCAATTGTCCATGCCATAGATCAAAAAAACAACCGAAGATCCCTCAGAAGACGCTAGCGGCTCCAATTCCCACCCCTCGTCCGAGCTACGAAATCGGCAACATCAGCGCCGGCAGCCTTGCTGGACGAAGGCCAGGTGGTCTGCGCCAATTAGTCTTCGCCTGTACCCTCATGCACCACGCCCGAATCCCGGCTCCATTCCCTCCGCATGTTGCATAGGCCCTACAAGCTCAACGTTGTGCTCGTTTCGGTTGGCGCAAGATGCGGCGAGGCAGAGTCATCAGTGCTCAGCAAAATGACTGGACCTTACTTCGACGCTTGCAATTCGTACCGTATCGATTACGACTGAGGTCAAAACCAAGAACGCAAATGCGACTTCCAATCAGGACGCGGGTGATGTAGTCCGCCGGGATGCAGCCGCTTTTGGAGAAATCGCACCAATCGCTCGCCCAACTGATACAGGCGGCCGCCCGACCAGTATCCGAGCCTTGTCGGTTACCGTCAGATCGGCAGCATAAAACCGTTCAATCAATGGCTGGGGCAAACGATAAAATCTCTCAAATACGCGACGTCGTTGGCCGCCATCGGCAGCAATGAAGAGTAGGCGATTGAGAAGGCGAAAAAAGCTCTGGCGTTGCCACGCTATTTCCGCGCAAGCGCGCAAACAACGCATGGCGGTTGTCGTCGTCAGGGGCGTCAATAAAGCAAGCTTTTCTGCCGCACTTGCCGCAAATGGAAGAGAATAACCAGTCGTGTGATGGAAGAGCCCGGCGCGCATTCCAGAACGAGCGGATTTTGTTGCAGCTGACGCCGACGATTCCGGCCAGATCATCGACAGCTTACCATCCAAAACGACCGGAAGGATGCCGCTTTCCTCGCGGAGCAACCTGGCTGTCCGCCATCCCTTTTCGACCGCGTATGCGTTCAAGCGAGCGCGAACAATGTCGCAGTCGAATTCAGATTGATCTGAATAGTAGGTATCTTCGATCAGCAGGACTGTTTCTGAATAAGGCAAACAGTAAATAAATCGGTAGCCATCAAGCTGCTCGACGCGAGCATCCATCAGAATCGGATGTACCAAACCGTGCGGCTCCGCAGTTTCGACTTCCATTCCCAGAAATTTTTGATAACCAAGGGACACGCCAGGCATGGCAGTCATACCCCTTCCGTCGATGACACATCGCGCCGACAATTTTTCACCGCCACCGAGGACAATGTGGTCCGGATAAACATCTTGCACTCGTGTTGCCAATCGTAAGTTGAGCGAATCTCGACTGCTCAACCGTTCACGTAGATTGCGACTGACCATGGTCCGATAGCCCGTTGACAACGAGCGTCGATATGCAGGAAATTGCACTTCTTGGCTTGGCCAGACAGCGATGCAAAACCTACGCAACCATGCATCTTGTTCTGGCGTGACGTCGCTCGCGTGATAAGACCATGTGTGGTCGCCGCCCACGCGGTCACTAGAGTCAAGTATAATGACACTGAGATTGGGTCTTTGGGCTAAGAGGCGGTCGGCAATAAGGCCATTGGCCAGTCCGCCACCGACCAGTATCACATCGAACTCACTCATCTCCAAGCCCCGACTTTCGAGCAATTGTGTTCTTAAGCTAAGCGCACTATCGGGCATTCACAACCGAACAGCCAATTCGAATCGGTGATGCCAATCACCATTGCGACGGTCCCCTTCTCAGATGCAACGCCATCGCTGGCAATTGAACTCACGTCAGACATTTCTTATTCGATAGATGCTCTTTTGCGGTTGCCCTTTGTCGAGAAAAAGCAGGGTAAAGATATTGGACCGTCTAGAGGATGCCTACCTGCCATTCAATGTTGACATTTTGAGCCAAGCCTGCCCAGATTTTAGGCTTCCAATCCGAAGGGTGGAACTCGGCCGAAATTGTCTTCAGCTAATCAATAGCTTAGAGTGCCACAAATCTTGGCCCGCCACTTGCTACGACTTGGGTTAGTGGAGCTGGCGCGATTTCAAACCGCAAACGAGGTGCTATGGCTAACACTGCGACGCTTGAACTTGTGGCGGTCTCCAAATCTTACGGAACGACAATTGCGGTTGACCGTGTCAGTTACAAATTCCTCGATGCGACGTATGCGTGTCTGCTCGGCCCCTCGGGATGCGGAAAAACGTCAACGCTGCGCATGATTGCAGGCCACGAAATCACGACTTCTGGCGATATTTTGCTTGGCGACTCGAATATCACCGATCGCCCACCAGCAGCTCGTGGGACAGCGATGATGTTCCAAAATTACGCGCTTTTTCCTCACCTCAATGTTATCGACAATGTAGCGTTCAGCCTTAAGATGAAGGGAACCGCGAAGTCAATTCGCCACGCACGCGCGCAGGAGCTTTTACAACTGGTAGATATGACCCCTTTTGCGGAGCGCCTTCCCTCGCAGCTGTCGGGCGGACAACAACAGCGGGTTGCTTTGGCTCGCGCGCTGGTCACGGAGCCAACGGTCCTGTTATTGGACGAACCGCTCTCAGCCCTTGACCCATTTCTGCGATCGCGTATGCGCGTTGAGTTAAAACGGCTGCAACGCGAACTTGGCATCTCCTTCATCCATGTGACCCACTCTCAAGATGAGGCTATGGCGCTGGCCGACGAAATTATCCTCATGAACGCTGGTCGTATTGAGCAGGCAGGGCGACCTCAGGATGTTTTCGCCGCGCCGCGCACCGAATTTGTCGCTCGCTTTATGGGCGGCCACAATGTACTAAATCTAGGAAACCAGCCCGTTTCAATCCGCACGGACCACATTCAGATCCTGGACGGCCCGGAAACATCTCAAGATGTTGCCGCGGTTGTCCGAGACGTCGCGTTTCTCGGAACGACGGTCAATGTCACTCTCGACGCAAATGCCCA
>JBPCWA010000485.1:0-2652 GCA_051009975.1 Hyphomicrobiaceae bacterium | reverse complement strand
TAGAGCAACCGTCGATCTGGTGCATCGTTTAGCGTGCCGCCGGAATAACATTGCGGGCCGCCAACCTCGCCACCCTGGGATGATGTCCCGACAAGGTTATTGTCGATTTCGTATCGATAGACCTCATGTCGCGATGGGGGAGCGGCATTCGAAAATGGCAGACCACCCAAGTTATTGGCCAACTTGTAGCCGTCGACATCCCAATTCCCATCCCCCATGCGCCCGCCCATATAAGGACAGCTATCCGTCGCGAAGCAGGTGTCATCCGGCAGTGCTTGATTAGGCGGCGCGGGAGACGCCTGGCATGCATTGCCACTATCACCATAGCCCTTGCGGACATTGCGCGCCGGGCGGTAATCGGAATTTCCCTTTTGGCTATTAAATGGGCCATCATACATATCGAAGCGCACGTTCAGGCCTTGGTCGGCGGATGCGATGAACCCGGGCCGCAATGAGACACCGTTTTGGATGAAGCAGGCTGGTGGGCTCGTCAGGGCAAGCATGTCTCGAATGACGTTCGCTCCATGTTGGCCATTGGCAGGTTGTAAGAAGCCATAGTTGCCTGCCGAGTACTGGGCCTCGCTCCCTCCCTTTTTGCGCAAGACGATCTGTCGGCGCCGGATCGCCGGATCTCTCATCGCCTCAAAAATGGACATTCCCGATCCCTCAAAGGGATTGCACATGAACATTGGCGTAAATTGGCACACCGCTGCATCAAATCCGGCCACTGCTCGCGCCGTTGCCGTCGCCGATTGCGCACCTCCGAGTGCTGCAATGGGAAATAAGGCGGTTATGGTTTGTGTGGAAACGGTGACTTCAACAAAGCGCGCAATAAGAGGATCACTCGTTTCAAGGGCTGACCCGATCGCGATGCTATCGTCCGCCGGAAGCGAACTCAAAAACCGAACACTTGCAACGTTCACTTGAGTCAAACCGGCGTCGGAGAACCTATGATCATTGGTCACCAAATTATTGATCGCGCCGTTTGCGCGTGTCAGCGCGGTTGGACTTCGGTCTAGTTCTGCTGCGGCTGCCAAAGCCAGTGCATCGGCACCCTTCTGCAGAAACGTATGATTATTGTAGACACGTGAAGCATCTATTGCGAGGACGGCACCTCCAAGGAGAAGTGGTAAAGATAATGCAACATAAATAGCGATAGCGGCGCGCTCATCACCCCGCATTTGACTAAAGCGTTGTATCAAATTGGACAGAAATAAACTTAAACGCATTGCGACTACCTAGGCGTCTGAATATACTCCACTAAGGTGACGCAAGATTACTGCCAATTAGTTATTTTCCGTTTCCGGTGCTCCAAATTGACTGGGTTTCAAGCCCCGTAGGTTCAATTGACTTATTTGCCTTATAGCGGTCAATTGCAATTAATGCTCGTTCTCCATCAATATCAATCCGTTTATTGGCTGCATGTCTTGGCCAAGGATCGATAGTCTGCGCCGCAATATTATGAGCCACCGCGTCGCCCGCGCCCGCTGTGATCTTATCTCGACGAGCTCGGTAATACCCAAATTGCTGGTCCTCAAAACCGTAAAAGCCCAGATCCTCGTACCTTGCGCAACCCGCTAGCTGCATGGCAGGAAGTATAACGAGCGCCGCAACGAGAAGTCGTATTGGCTGATCGATTTTATTTGTACGACGCATTCGGTCTGCCTCCGTGTCGAACCCCAGTATCCTGTACTTCCGTAACCCATTCGCCGTCGCCTGGCAGCATATGTCCAAATAGACTTATCCAGTGTTTCTTAATTTCACTTTTGCCGCGGAGAAAAAAGTCTCGATCATTGCTTGCAAGGCTATTGTCCAATGGCGTCTTCAGTCTCACGTTGCCCGGTGAAACGGGCTGAACAAGGCGCGGCGTCACGATAATGACAAGGTCTGATTCTTGCTTTTCATAAGACGAGCTGCGGAAAAGCGTCCCCAGCACGGGCACTTGGCCGATCCATGGCAACTGATGCACATTCTTCTTATGCTTGGTTTGAAGAAGACCAGCTATGGCAAAGCTTTGTCCGTCACGTAATTCTACGGTGGTGTTTGCGCGGCGAACGACCAAGCCTGGAACTGTGACGTTATTTAACTGAAGAATGTTGTTCTCATCGATATCACTGACTTCAGGCTCGATCTTGAGATTGATTTGACCATTGTCCAAAACAGTTGGCGTAAATGCCAATCCGACACCAAATTTCTTGAATTCTATTGTGATGCGACGATCATCAGCCTGTACGGGGAATGGGAACTCTCCACCCGCCAAGAAACTTGCAGTGTCACCGGAAAGTGCGACCAGGTTTGGTTCGGCCAGGCGACGGGCCAGACCTTTTTTCTCAAGAGCCTCAACAATGACGTCGGCAGTATTCCCGCTATCTAACAATCGCGCAACAAACTGTCCAACTGGAACGGCGCCAGAAGCCAAGCCACCAACACCCGGCACAAACCCTGTCAGTCCGATAAAGCGCCCAGTGCGTGAATTCCAAGCCAAACCAAGATCACGGGCGGCGCGGCGGTCGGCTTCCACGAAGCGAACCTCGAGCAGCACTTGCTGAGCAGCGCGGACCGTCAGACCATTAGAGTAACATTTAACGCCATTAGCTCTGCCGCTCCGACTCGCGCCATTCTGGCCGTTGCTACCTTTAGCTTGGCTGGAAC
>JBPCWA010000484.1:0-12750 GCA_051009975.1 Hyphomicrobiaceae bacterium | reverse complement strand
AGCCGTCACGCCCGATCGCGATGCTTGCACGCACGCTTTCCTGTCTTGTTAGGTTGAACGAGCGAGCTTCAAGAGTGGTAAACTCACCCACTGCGCGTGCCCGTGCCCCTTTCATTTCTTGGCTTCGAGTCCCGCGTTGCACGTTTGGACTTATTCTTGAGTGCTTCACCCGGTCCCGACTTGCTCGCCCTTTTCTGACCCGACGTACTCTTTCGATTGTCCGAACCTCTCTTGCTTTTGGGCTTGCTGCCTTTGTGAGATTTCTCTCTTCCAAGATTGGGAGGAGATTCGAGTTGTTGCACCCGAATGTTCTTCTGCAGCGTCTTGTTCGGTCCAATTCTCGCCAAGAAGCGGTCGACGCTTTCGGAATTGATCTCAACGAACGTCCGATCTTGCTGAACACTTATTTCACCGATTTCCGGCTTGCTGAGATCACCACCATTACAAAGCACCGGCAACAACCATCCGGGCTCGGCCTTCTGCTTGCGGCCAACCGAAAGCGAAAACCATGCGCTGTTGGCGAAGTTCTCGCTCGATTGTCTGGATCGTGGATTAGGCTCGGCTGCATCCTGCAGCTCTTCGGGTGCCGTCAGGCCATCCCGGACGATATTTATGAATGCCCCCGCTATTCGCTCAGCACCATATTGTGACAACAGCTGCTCGACTAAATACTCGACATGTTCTTGCTTGGATTGCGTCAGCGCCTCGTGCGCCAATAACCGCTCATCATCGCGTTTTGAGACATCCTCTGCCGAAGGGGGGCGATCCCAATTCGCACGGATTTTGGTGCTTGCGAGTAGACGCTCGACACTACGGCGCTTGTTATGCGGTACGACGAGGATGCTTACGCCTTTGCGGCCAGCTCGGCCCGTCCGCCCGCTGCGATGAAGGAGCGTTTCACCATTGGTTGGCAAGTCCGCGTGGACGACCAGATCCAACTTCGGTAGATCGATTCCGCGAGCCGCAACATCTGTCGCAACGCAAACGCGTGCGCGACCGTCACGCATTGCTTGCAGCGCCTGAGAGCGTTCACCTTGAGAAAGTTCGCCAGACAGTGAGACAACAGAGAAACCGCGGTTTTTAAACCTGGCCGATATATGCTTGACCGTTGCGCGGGTCGCGCAGAAAATTAGGGCGTTCCGAGCTTCGTAGAATCGCAGCACATTCACTATCGCATTCTCGCGATCGCTCGCCGAAACAGTTAGTACCCGATACTCGATATCGCTGTGCTGCTTTTTCTCTTCAGACGTCGAAATGCGTACGGCATCTCGCTGATACTTTTGGGCAAGTTGGGCAATGCCCCGCGGGACAGTAGCGGAGAATAGAAGGGTATGCCGATCGTCCGGCGTTGCGGCCAAAATGAACTCCAGATCCTCGCGGAAACCGAGGTCCAGCATCTCGTCGGCCTCATCGAGTACGACGGCACGTATTTCCGTTGTATCCAACGAGGTCCGTTGAATGTGATCTCGCAGTCGCCCGGGCGTGCCGATCACGATGTGTGCGCCTCGGTCAAGAATTCGCCGTTCCGCGCGCATGTCCATACCACCGACACAGGAGCCAATCACCGCGCCGGTGGACGCGTATAGCCATTCAAATTCCCGCTTTATCTGCAGGGCCAACTCCCGCGTCGGCGCAACAATCAGCGCCAACGGTGCACCCGCTTTGACGAAAGATGCATCACCAACAAGTACGGGCTTGGCGATAGCGAGGCCGAAAGCTACAGTTTTGCCCGATCCGGTTTGCGCTGAAACCAGCAGATCCCCGCCACCGGCATTGGGTGCAAGAACCGCCTTCTGAACCGGCGTCAGGTCCTGGTAGCCACGGGCCGTCATCGCATCGCGCAGTGCCGGCACGACGCTTTCAATATCGATCATAAAGTGCCTTTCGCCACCCGTCTTGCGAACAAGGTGAAGCAAATCAGGAAGTCCTGGCAATCGAGACGTGCATCAGGGCTATCCGGGTCAATTGCTGGTACGTTGGGGTTCAACGACAGTGTTGTCGTCTGCGTGTGCTAAATTATACGGTGACGAGGCCTTTCTAAGACATACTGAGCGCCAACAGACCGTGGGAATTTGAAAGGGATGGATCGTAGTCACTCTCTCGCAAGCTTGGCGCGTTCTTTCTATCTGCCTATCTGCGTCATACCAGACCGTATTTTTTGGCTACCGTTTAGTGGACGACAACACCATACGGCTATCTGTATTAATAAAATTGCAGCCGACCCGCCCGGTCACGCAGCTCTCAATTGGTTCAATTGGGAATCGGCTTTTCGGCTGCCGGACGCCCCGTTACTTTGTCGAAAGCACCCGACTCGCATCCAATCATTATCGTAATGCGCCCAACCCGCCCGTCAAAGAAGACCGCACGACCTGAGTCCACCAACGCCTGCCGATACGGTTCTAACAGTCTCCCTGATGAGTACACGTCACTACGCGTAAGCAATTCTGAGCATTCAGCATTGGATAAAGCCATTGCGGGCCCTGTCAATCCGCCGAACACCCCTATTAGAGCCGTAGCAATCCCGATACACTGAACGCGGGATTTTAGCAGATGACTGTAGCGTTTGCGAGCTAGCATCGGTGTTCCTCTTGACGACTCGTCTTGGTCCAATGGAACGCCAATTGCCTGTCATCCCGTCAAATTCAAGTCCGACTGTCTTGTTAGCGCTAATTTCCAATCCCAAGGGGAAATGGGGCTTAACAACTCGAACTACAAGGTTGAATGCAGGCAACTGACGCAAAATCGATCGGGCAGCTCTTGTTTACGGGTTCGGCTTCCGACCCATCAAGGAGCTTACCACGCGCATCGCGGCACGCGCCTGAAAATCCTCTGGGCACGAATGCGTGAGCACTTACGCGGGTAGCGACCCTCGTTGACAACGACCATTTTCATTTCGTTCTCAACGGTGCCATGCCAAAGAGTTCAGAATGAGATCATCTGTTGATAGTTCCATCCTGATTGGCGCGTCACTTACACAATTACTCATCTCCCTTTGGGTCACTCTTCTCCTCCCTTTGGGTCACTCCTCTCCTTTTCGGCCACTCCTATCCTTTTTAGACCACTCCTAACTTTTTAAAGCCTTGCACTAGCAACTGGTTTGTCGCGCAGACAATACAGCCAACCGCAAATATCTTCTCGGTCAAGTCCGAGCCTCCGAGGTGGATGGCGTTGCCTCGTCCAGAATATCGTCGAACGACGCGTAATTGAGATTAAAGAGCTTGGCATAAAGACCGCCGCCAGACATTAGTTCGGTGTGGCTGCCGCTCTCAACCACCTCACCGTTTTGCAACACGATTATCCTGTCCGCGCCGCGGATGGTGGCCAGTCGATGAGCGATAACGAGCCCGGTCCGGCCTTCCAGAAGCGTAATCAGTGCTTTCTGGATAAGCAATTCCGTGTTGCTATCAACATTGGCAGTCGCCTCGTCCAGCACTAGGATTTTGGCGTCCGCAACCAACGCCCGCGCAAAGCTCACCAATTGGCGTTGGCCGAGCGAGAGATTGCCGCCGCGCTCGCCAAGTTTTGTCTCATAGCCATCTGGCAAAGCAGTGATGAATTCGTGCGCGCCGACAGCTTTGGCGGCATGGGTGACATCCTCAAGGCTCGCTTCGCTCTTGTTATAGCGGATGTTCTCAAACACTGTCCCGGTAAACAGATATGGCTCCTGAAGGACCATCGCGACTTGCCGACCAAGCGAGTGTTGAGTCAGCTCGCGAACGTCATGCCCGCCCACCAGGACCTGCCCCTCCTGCACATCGTAAAAGCGATGGATCAGCGCCATAACGCTGGATTTACCTGAGCCAGTTGGACCGACGAGTGCTACGGTCTCACCAGGATTGACCTTGAAACTGACATTCCGCAGAACAGGTTGCTCGGAATTGTATCCAAACGTGACGTCTCGAAGCTCGACCGAACCGTCCGCGTCGCTCCCCAGTATTGTGGCGTTAGGTGCATCCTCAACGTCAACGTCAACATCGAGAACTTCAATGAGCCGCTGACCAGACGCCATCGCGCGCTGCATCACTGAGTACTGCATGGTTAGTGAACGAATTGGGTCGAAGAACCGTTGGATGTAGAATAGAAATGCCACCATCACGCCGACCTCTAGGTTGGCGTTGAGCACCATCGTGCCACCAACAACGACGACCACTGCCATGGCAACCCCGGTTAACGAGTCGACGATTGGCACCATGACCTGAGCAAATTTTGCGGCCCTGAGATGCGCCCTAAGATTTGCGCTAGCTTTGTCGTCATAGAGCGTGAAGTTGACGTGTTGTCGGTCCATGCTCTGCACCGCCCTGACACCGTGGATTGCTTCAGCGAGCGCGCCGTTGGTGACCGAGTTCGCCTCGTGGGCGGCCATGAATGCCACGCGCGCCCGCGGTAGCCAGATGACCCGCACAAAGAGTAAGATCGGCATCACTGACAGCGTCAGCAACCCCAATCGGAAGTCGAGCCACAACATCATGAAGACTATTCCGATGAGCAGCGCGATATCACCAACGGACAGCACCGACGTTTCAAGAAATTCCTGCATTGAATTGACGTCGCCCTGAAGCCGGGACATCAATCGCCCGACCTCCGTCTTGTCCATAAAGCTAAGCGAAACACGTTGCAGGTGCGCGAACATTGCCCGTCGAATGTCAAACAGCACGTTTTCAGCCGCCTTACCGACAACGACTTCCTGTACGTAACTGGCGGCATAATTGATCAAGATCGCAACGCCAAAAAGCCCCACGGACCAAGCCAATACTCCCTGGCCAGCAGCACCTGTCGCAATTCCGTTGTCTATCGCGTGTCGGATGATGAGCGGGATGACCAGCTGGCTACCGGTGAATATTAGAACGGCGGCAACCGCGATGGTCATTTGGACGCTATAAGGCCGGACAAATACCGAAATCCGATTTATGACGCGGCGGTCGAACACCCGGCCGAACATCTCTTCCTGGACCCGATGTGATCCAACCGCCGCGCGGGGTGGGCGAGAAACGTCGTCGGGGACTTCGATGTGTTCAGCCTCGCTTCCTTCAGCCATCATGGCACCTTCGGGATAGGCGATGAGATCTCGTCACTTGGTGGCAGTTGCAGTTCGTACAAGGCTTTGTATCGGCCTCCACGCTCAAGCAGATCGTCATGGCTGCCTCGTTCGACGATTTCCCCGTTCTCGACGAACAGGATTTGGTCGGCATGCATCAGAGAACTCAGTCGGTGGGCAACGATGATGGTCACGCAATCTTGGGAATGTTGGCGCATTTCTGCGCGGATCCGCTGCTCCGTAGCGGCATCGATAGCGGCGGTTGAATCGTCGAAGATCATGACGGCTGGTTCGAGCATCAGCGTCCTGGCAATAGATAAGCGCTGACGCTGGCCGCCTGACAGAGTAACTCCGCGCTCGCCGACGACGGTGCCGTACCCGGTCGGCAGATCTAGGACATAGTTGTGCAATTGCGCCGACTCGCTCGCACGTTCAATCCGCGCTTCCTTGGCCCATGGATCGCCATATGCGATGTTGTTCTCGATCGTGGTGGTGAAGAGAAACGCATCCTGCTGCACAACGGCTACCGCGTGCCTTAGAGACGCCAGCGTCACGTCGCGAATGTCCTGACCGTCCAAAGTGATCCGCCCACCGCTCACATCGTAAAAGCGGGGAATAAGATGGGCGATCGTGGTCTTGCCACTACCGGGAGGACCGACTATGCCGACGGTCTCGCCGCGACAAGCCTCGAAACTGATATTTTTCAAAGCAGGACGGTTGACGGAACGTGAATAGGCGAAATCAACATTTTCAAATCGCAGAACGCCATCCGAAATCTCAACATCTTTTGCGTTAGGCGCATCGCTTATTGCAACCTCTCTGTCAAGGAGATCGAAGAGGCGACTCCCGCACGTGGAGGCGCGAGCGAAAGAATTGACCATCAAACCCAATTGCCTCACCGGCATCTGCAAGATCGTCATGAATGTCAGGAACGAGGCGAGCTCACCCACGGTGATCTGGCCAGCGATGACCTTACTACCACCAATCCACAAGACGAGCCCCATGGCCGCAAAGAATGAGAACGTCATCATGCTAGTGTTGGCCACCCTGATGTCGACCCGATCGTGCGCCAGTCCCAATGCGTTCTGAGATGCTTTTTGAAACTTTGCCAGTTCGAACGCTTGTGCTGCGAACGCGCGCACCACACGTACGCCGCCGAGGTTTTCCTCCATCACCCGGGAAAGCACAGACAGTCGTTCTTGCAAGTCCAGCCAGGTTGCGCGCAATCGCAAGCGTGTGACTGAAGAGCGCCAAGCGACAAATGGTACAAAGCTAAGTGCGGCCAGACCCAGCACCAAGTCGCTCGACAGCAGCATGTACGCTCCGACGCCGATTAAAACGAATAGCAACAGAGCGCGGACGATACCAGTTGAGAAGAACATGCGGACCCCTTCTAGGTCCAGCATACCCACTGTGATCAGATCACCCGAGTGGATTTGGTCATGGTAGCTAAAACTCATGCGCTGGATTTTATCGTAACAGGCAAGTCGCAACTGGTATCCGACGTGATGCCCCACGGCCTCGCCGAAATAATTTTGCAGCATTGTGAAGATGCCACGACAAACGCTCACCGCCAGAAGTGCCAGGGCCGTGGCCCAAAGGGCGTCGGCATCCTGATTGTGCGAGCCAGCGACCAATACGGTCTGTGTCTGGTCAACGGCCCGGCCCAGCAATCTCGGTATCATCAACTGAAGAATTGCAGCGACCACTGCAGAAGCAAGTGCTAGTCCGACCTGCCACGGATGCCGAAGCGCCATCCGGGTGATACGCAGGAGTATACCGAGGCCGCGTCCCTGGCCGGCAGCTATCACGTGCGCCAAGGAAACGGATGACTGACTTGCGCTACGACCCAAGGCCTTCTTGGCCAATTTTTTAACTTTTTGTCTAACGTGGAAGTGGCTCACGGACTTGCAATTTCTCATTCACTAAGGAGATGTTGGATAGACCAATACTCAAGTGCGTCCATGATTAGGAATTTTGAGAGCCGGCACAAGTGCGAATGATGGTGATCCGAGTGAGTCAGAACCCGTTGAACCGTGTGCAGTGATTAGCGTCCGCCCACCGCCGTGCACCTACCGCGCTCTAGCGCAATCTCCTACTGCTCGATATCCTTTTTGACAATTTCGCACATTTCCTTAGGTATCGCGATTGGATTGTTAGTGATGCGGATTCCTGAGTTCAGGGCATGACCTCACCATCGCCAATCTTCGGGAGGGGGGAAGACTTGAAGGACCATGTGCCTACCGACGCGTGATCCTGTTGAGACGGGTCGACGTGGCAGGTTGGACGATGGCGTTCGAGCCGATTCCAAACCCATTCCACCATGACTGATCATCCCTGCGGTGTGTACCAAATGGGTGATGTGTAGGCGCGCTCTTGCAAGGTCATAGGCACCTCCGGTCCGAATTTGGCGTCCTTGAAATAGGCTGCATCATAGGCAGTCCAGCGGGGAGTTGGAATTTCGATCACGCGCGCGTAGTAGAAGGCCTTTTCTGACGGATTGAAATCCGGATCGGACCATACCTTGATCAGTTCGGGCGAACCAATCGTGTTCGTCCACGTCGCTTTTGCTACATCCACTGTATTGCCCACAATCGGCAGCGTCCCATCGGCGCCGGCCTCACGGTCACCAGACCACACAACATCGTAGACCTTCTCCCGCATCTCTCCGCTATTGTCGATCCAGCCCTTTACTATTTGGATGCGATCGAGATTGCCCGACAGGGGGTCCTTCAAGGCTGCAACGAGAAAACTCGGGGATTTCGAGCCCTTTGGTGCCGATGGCAGGTCACCTCCCATTGTCACGCCCTTGCCGTAACCCACGGCTCCAGGGTTGCGGCCCAACCCGTCCGCCGCGACGAAATCCCAACCACCGAAGAAGCGCACGAATATACGCGTTCCGGTAGTACCGTAGACCTCTTTCCGCTTCATCGCATCCCAGATCGCGGCGCGGGAGTTTTCAGTCGCCCAAACCGCCGTCAGACCGGCTGCACCGAGTTGCCAGTCCTTGACCGTGCGACCATCGAAGTCGAAGGCGTTGCCGGTCGATCGCTCAGGACTCGGCTCACTAGCTGGAAACTTACCGAAAAAATTGTTCTCTTCTGCTGAGGAGACTCCGGTGTGGTCGTC
The DNA here is from genome assembly GCA_051009975.1 of Hyphomicrobiaceae bacterium. Lineage (GTDB taxonomy): Bacteria > Pseudomonadota > Alphaproteobacteria > Rhizobiales > Hyphomicrobiaceae > Tectiglobus. The sequence goes on along the minus strand of JBPCWA010000484.1, from coordinate 4,586 downwards.
GGTCGAGCCCACCAAACCGAACTTAAACGGGTTGGTGCCGAACTCCCCTTCCAGCTTCAGACCGCGTTTCAGCGCCTCGCGAGCGTACTCGTAGTTAATCATACCGGGCGTTTTAGGTACCACGTTTAGATTGCCCTTGTCCCAAATCTCAAAATTGAGAAATTCGTCGGAGGGCGCAAGTTTCGGGTGCTGCTCCGACGTGCCCTTGCTCTGTGTCACTTCGTAGAGCGGTTCCCAGCGGTTTCGGGCTGCGGCCCAATCGGCGTCGATTGGCTTCCCGTCCGGTGTCTCGGTCGCGAACATCAACCCATTAGACAAATTGCCGTTGTGCGGGATCGCCAGCACACGGCCACCCGTTTGCTTCTCGTAGGTGGCCATCCAGGACCAGAGTTTGTTTGGAATTTCGGTGTCGAAGGTCGTCAGCGGTCGAACCCTGTCTGCCAATGCCTTGTTGTCGCGATAGATCACGTTGCGGTGTAGGTTGTTGCCGCCACCGTAATTCGAGGTCCACTCGTAGCCAATCATCGCAGAAAAAGTACCTGGATCATTGTGGCCCTCAACGATCCCGGTCATCTTGCGCCACATGTCGAACTGCACATTCGGGTCGGTGACAGCTTTCGGCAATCGTCCCTCCCCCTGAAGCGTGATCATTTCCATGACCACAGCCGTCGCGGCCTCACCGCCGGCGTTCATACCTTTGTTCCATTCCTTGAGCTTTGGATCTGCCATAAGCGAGGGCTCTCCTTTCAGGACGCTCGCCATGACGCCTAATGCGTCCGAATGGTCCGTGACAACCATCCAATCATAGGGTCGCGATAGCTTAACCGCTTGCCCAGTGCTTGATTTGATTTCCGCGCCCTTGGCGTAACGCAGTGCCTCATCGGGCCCGACCCGAGTTCCCGCTGCGATCGCATCAGGTGACCAGGACGTATGCAAATGCTGCTCTCCCCAGAGTGGTCGGCCGGGATACGTCCGAGCGGCATAGGGCGAATAACCAGGTTGATTGAAGAATCGCTCGATTTCGGAGCGATCTATCGTACCTCCATCCGTTGTCACACTGTCCTGCGCGCTCGCGAACGTGGCAATGGTCACCATGGCATACACGCTCATCAAAATTGCACCAAAAACCTGCATCCAAGGCGCCTTTATCGATGCAATTGACGACATAATGATTATCCTTCTCGTCCAATGAGTGGAACATGCAGTTTCAGACTGCCAGTCTGATATTCGCCAGTCGATGGCAAAATGATCGCAGCGCACTCAGTGATGCCTTTGCGGTCACGGCTAAATCGGCTACCCTGCCGCATCCACAGCTAGGAGTTGTCATGTTTGAGAGAATGGGAGTGATTTCGTGCCTCGTTGCTTGTCTGCAAATTTCGGCAACCCCGACATTCGCGTTCATGGACGATTCACCCAAGAAGGAACTTGAAGCGCCTATGCCCAAGGGCGTGAAGCCAATCATCCCGCTCAACGAGGACGATCCCACGTTCAACATGTGGAAGAAGAAGCGCGAGGACCTTAGCAAAGGGAGGGACCCTGGCCCTATTAATGTACAGCGCTATCCAGGGGGCATGGCATGGCAAGGCATTCCGACATTCTTCAAGCTCCCAATTGCATTAACACCGGAAGATTTGTCTGCGGGCGACGTGGATGTTGCAATCATTTCTGCACACACGGATATGGGCATGGGGTCAAGGGGAGCGTCCAGAGGGCCGAACGATCTTCGTGCTAATGGCGATGTTTACGGAACATGGGGGGGCTTCTCCATGCCTCACATGCATACGATGGTCAATCCATTCGAGGAGCTGACTGTTGTTGACTACGGAGACGCACCAACAGATCCGCTCAGCACCGAGCGTTCTGTTCATGCCATTCGTGAGATTATTCGCGAAGTGGCGGGAGCCAAAAACAGATCGGGCAAGAATATTATCCCATTCATCGTTGGAGGTGACCATTCACTTACATATCCTAACCTTGCCGCACTGGCAGACGTCTTCGGCAAAGGCAACGTAGGAGTGGTCCATTTTGACGCGCACTATGATGGTACTCTGTACTTGGGTCACCTCATCAACCACGGCGGGTGGGTCAAAAGGTTAATCAACGAGGGGCATGTGCCCGGTAAAAACTATATCCAGGTCGCCTTGCGGGGTTACTACCCGGATCTCGATACGTTCAAATGGATGCGCGAACAACAGTTTCGTTATCACCCTATGGCCGAAGTGGAAAAGCGCGGATGGCCTGCCGTGATGCGCGATGTCGTAGAGGAAGCGAAAGACGGGCCGGAGCACCTCTACATATCCTTTGACATCGATACAATCGATCCTGGTTACGCGCCAGGAACGGGCACGCCTGAGCCAGGCGGCCTAAATCCTCGCGAGGTCTTTCCTCTCGTTCGTCAGCTCTGCGCACAAAAGAACGTTGTGGGATTTGATTTGGTCAAATACGCTCCCGATCGCGACCCAGGTTACGTAACCGGGCTTATCGCAAACCGGCTCTTACGCGAGTGCCTCACCGGCATCGCCCTGCAGAAAAAGGGTCTAGCTGCTGACTATCTCAGCGAGCACACGACTGACGATTCACGAAAGTAGGCGTTTCATCGCTTCTTTCGGCCTGCAGGCGCGGAGGCTTGTGTAGCCACCTGATCACCCCCCCCCAAGTGGACACCACAATGGACACCACAATGGACACCACAATGGACACCAAAATGGGCACCAAAACACACTTCGGTTGTCCGCTATCGCCGACAGGATCGAAGATAACCACGCAATGCTCGTTCCTATTGGCTGCGATCTGGCGCCCATATAATGGGAGTTTGCCATCCTGAGTGTTGGCTTATTCCGGCACATCGGACCACAACGAAACTGAGAGTGGAATTTGCTCACTGGGGCGTCCGCTCTCGGTTATATGCTCTCATACAGACTGCCCTAGCTGCAAAATAACAACACAGGATGGCTTATCTGTGCGGAGCGCAACTTTCATCGGTTACAACATGCAGCAGTGCTGACAAAGGTCTTAATATGCAGGCACTTCTACCGTGTTGCCGCAGCAAGTGTCTGCAGTTGAGCATTCTCAAATATTCGAGATTATTGACGTTGGCTTTCGGAGCCAGAGAGAAGAGATGTGTCTTTTGAGTGACAGCCTCTCTGCTCGTGCGTCCTGTACACACTTGGTCAATTAAAATCGCAGATCATCACTTCCTGTCATAAGGGGCACAGACTACCGGGACGTGCGCTTGCCGTTCTATGCATGGCCATCTAGACGCACATTTGGCAACGGAAAAGAGTGAAAAGAGTAATGCAATCGACATATGGACTCGACATAGAGCGCGCTTGCAAAAACCTGCGATCGCTGCTGGAGCATTGCGAGGAAGTCGCTGGGGAATTCGAGCGCAATGAAATCGGTCACGTCACAGCGCTGACTCTAACAATAAAGGCGCTTAATCTTGCCGAAGTCATAGAGGGGCGAATGCGAGCGATGGATCAGCACGCCCTCACGGTACCTGCAGAGATCGTCTGGCCGGTACGTCGAGCATAATAAATTACCGGAAACGATCGCTTCCGTTTCAGTCCTTTGTTTGCGCTCGAAGGGATCGGAGCGCAGACCAAAAGAACGTGGAATGCGCATCTTCACGAACGGCACCGCTATCACTGAAAGTTCTCGCTTGCCTCTCCCAAGGCCTCTGTAACTACATTGCTTGTCTTCAACGCGCTGGTATTGGCATCATCCTGTAAGAGGCAGAATGGTGGCGCAACAGGCGGAATAGCACTAGAGATCGCTTGGGAAGAGTCCGAGCGCTAGGCCCAACCAAGCTCACGCAACGACCAGTCGGCGTTCCAGATCTTGGTCATGTGCTTGATCTTGTCGCCATCGAACTCCATCACATAGGTGTAATCCGCCTCGACCCGCTTGCCGGTCGGTGGGACGGGACCACCTTCGCCTGTTTGTGTGCCAGTGAATACTGCTGCGGCGACCACAGCTTTTCTTCCTTCGTCGACACCCCAAGCTTTCAGTGCGTAAGAACCGTCCGGGATTGGGCCAAACAAACCCTTCATCCAGTCCGCGTAGCCCTCTAGGGAGTGGACCTCCGCAAGCGCATCCGCCTGGCAGGAAAAGGAAGCGTTGGAAGTGCAGAATTCCTGACAGACCGCCCAACCCTTCCCAGCCTCACATGCCTCAAAGAATGATTTCGCTACGGTTCCAATCGCTGACATCGCTGCCTCCGGTTTGCTTCGGCGATCAAACAGTTTGCTTGACGCGATTTAATTGAACATCTGTCGGCGACCGGGCGCAAGTCGAAAGGAGGCGGCAGCTACCTTCCCGGTTGCCACGATGAGTAAAAAGAGAACCACTTCTGGCTGGCACAAAGCGGCGATCCGTTGACCGACCGCATGTGAGATGCTGCAGTCATAGAGCGCTGAAGCAATTGCGAAAACCCCGAGGCAATTACATTCTAATCAACGGCATTCAAGTCGGTATTCGGGAAGAAACCCGTTACCTCCTACGCTGACCTGAACCCAGCCGTGGCAAGAGGTCCTACTCGCGTTTCGTTCACAATTCTTCCCATGCGGCGCCTCTTCCCATACGGC
>JBPCWA010000483.1:0-8750 GCA_051009975.1 Hyphomicrobiaceae bacterium | reverse complement strand
GTCGAGATCGCGGGTGTGTGGATGTCAGGATAGAGGCGGCGCAGGCGCTCGCGGATTTTAGGCGCCCCCCAATTGGGTTGGTCCGTTTTGATTTCGACGATCAGGGCTTCGATCTGAAAGGGGACCTGATTGGCTTGTCGATAGGGCCTGCGCGAGCGGTCGGTGAGCGCTTCGAGGCCATGATCCTTGTAGCGTTTGACAATCTTGTGTCCGGTTTTGCGGGAAATACCGAACTCACGGCACAGCGGCGCCAACTTCTCACCTGCGAGGTGCCGCGCGACGAATTTCAGGCGTTCATCCATCTTGTTACACTCTTTCCAAGGCACGATGCGCTCCTTGCAAAGTGCCGAAAGTGTAACCTATGTGTCCGGAACAAAGTGCAACCTATCTCTCGGGAAGCACACTTAAGTCATTGAAACTATTAGTGCCGCAAGAGGGACTCGAACCCCCGACCCCCTGATTACAAATCAGTTGTGCGCTTGGTGCAGTTCGTCCCAACCAGTGCGTCTCTCGACAACTGCAAGAATGATGATAACGGCTTCGCTGCGGCAACGTCGAGCAGACATGCGCGTGGAAGTTCATCTAAGTTGTTGATCTTATTGGTTGCGGGGGTAGGATTTGAACCTACGACCTTCAGGTTATGAGCCTGACGAGCTACCGGGCTGCTCCACCCCGCGTTATCACGGCGCACCGCTTGACTGACTGCACCTATAACCCGCAGTCTTGATGAACGGTTGTCGAGATTTGATCAGTTGGGTTGCGCGTCCCCTTAGCGAACGCCGCCATCGCCAAACCGAAGGGCTTCAACTAGCAACTCAACGCGCAGTTGTGAAGCCCTCGCAATCAATTTTCTTGTCAAATCGACGACAATTCTTCCGCTGGCGGCGCAGGGCGGGTCCTCAGTGACGGTGTTGCGACCACAAACGTGGGCACCACGCCGCTACTTCTGCTTTGTGGCAGCGCTCGTCAACGCAGCCAGCGCCTTCGTCATTTTCGAGAATATGGCATCTTGATCCGCTACGCCATGCCTTGACTTCAGGGCCTTCGGCAACGTGTAGGACAATCTGACTTTACCGTCCGCCCCTTTCCAAGCCAAGGCTTTCATCGGCAGATCCAGACCGATTGTTCGCTGAGATTGCATGAGCGGTGTCCCGAGTTTTGGATTGCCGAAAATCAGAAGTTGAGTTTCATCAAGCGCCAACCCTGCCTTTTTCGCCCCCGCTGCATGGTCAATTCTGGCAAGGACTGAGATCCCCTTTGATTCCAGAATCTTGGCGAGGCGGTCCAACGTTTCCTGAACGCTGAACGCGCTGACGACGGTCTTGAGATTGTCGTCAGCTTTAACAGGAGACAACAATACTATTGTAAGGACGAGGAAACTTAAGCTGCGCATGGGGGTGTCTGTTCCTATGCTCTATCCAGACGCTGAGGTCCGTTGTCGTTAACCATGACCAATGCCCAGTGACGTTTTGTGTCTTTCTGGCGTTTCGTTTCATGCCGATGTTTCGCATCAAGCAGACGTTTCGTGCTATGCGGACATTTCGTGAAATCATCTGGAGCGTAGCACCGAAATGATCACGCCGAAACAGCGCATTTTTTCTATGGCAACGTCGCTTTATTCGGCCGGAATTTTGCTCGCAGTCTCGTCCATGGCCAGCACACGCTTGTCGCGCAGGATAAAATGTATATTGCGCGCATAGATCAGAAGGCCAGTGCCTTGCCCGAGTATGAACACGGGATCGATGCGATATATCGCATAGGCGAACAACATGGTGCCACCAGCAAAGCTAAAGTACCAGAATGTCTCAGGAACAATCGACTGCCGCGCACGCTCGCTTGCGATCCATTGAATAATAAATCGCATCGAAAACATGAGCTGTGCTGTAAATCCTAATCCCAACCACATCATTTCGGCTGTTGATGTGTCGGTCCACCAACTGGCCAGTTTGGTGATCACCACGTCCATGTTTTCCCCCAAAGAACACAGCGTTACGTAGATATGCAGGGAAATCCCCCCAAGCGAATGCCCGTCTTAGGCGACCGAAAACTAGAAGTCCCCTTTTAACGCCGCCAATCCCCGTTACAACGTCGATAAGACGCCTTCCAATCTTGCCCGCTCACGCTGCATCAAAACCCACTCTCTCCGTCGTTTTGGGGCAGCGAGATCTGCGACGCAGCCAACTCACTCCAATCAAATCGTAAATCCCAACCAACGCACGAACCAGATTTGAATACTTCGACTGACCCGCTTGGCGCGGACGATCGTTCACTGGCGCATAAGTTACTTCGTATCCATAGGTCTGGAAGAGTGCAGGCAAGTACCTGTGCATACTCGTAAAGAACGGTAGGAGCATAAAAGCTTCTCGCCAGTATACCTTGATTCCGCAGCCAGTATCTGGACAATTGTCGCGTAGCACGACGTCGCGGATCCAATTGGCAGCCCTGGACGCCCACCTTTTTGAGCCGGAGGCTTGACGTGTGGTGCGGACTCCACCAACGAGTGCCGGGCCTGAAGTCCCCGGTTTTGAAAGCTTTTCCAGAAGTTGCGGGATATCCTTCGGATCATTCTGGCCATCACCGTCCATCTGCGCAATGACGGAATTTCGGGCAGCCAAGATTCCTGTGCGCAAAGCTGTGCTTTGCCCTGATCGCTCGGCGTGGCGCACATAGCGAAGGCCAGGGCAATTGCCATTACGAATCAAAGCTTTGACTTCATCCGGCGTATGATCGTCGCTGCCATCGTCCACAACGATGACCTCATCAAGTAAGGTCGGCGGTAGAACTTCATAGGTCTCTTCGACCAGGCGCCCAATGTTGCCAGCTTCATTAAGGGCCGGAAGTACAACGGAAATTCGCATCAACAAGACCAGGTTGCTCTTTTGTTGTTCGGATCGACCGAATTGCCGCTTCCATGACAAAGTCACATGGCGGGGTTTCAGGCGCAGCGACAAGCCGTTAAATGACCGCAGACCAAGGTCTCGGTCAAATCGGATTGGGGACACCTGTGAAACGACGGTGGGTTGGCAATGGCAGCAAAGACGCACGAGCTGGATTCTAGTGAGTACATCCTGGGGAAGTTTTCTCCGTGGGCTTGGCGGCTGTTGGTCGTCTTGATCGTTCTGCTGCTGGCACGACTGGTGGCTTTGAGTTTTAATGCAACGGATTTGTTTTTCGATGAAGCTCAGTATTGGACGTGGAGCCTGAGCCCTGACTTTGGTTATTTTTCGAAACCACCAATGGTTGCGTGGCTGATTGGAGCGTCAACCGAAGTATGTGGCGTCAGCGAGTTTTGTGTTCGTCTGCCATCGCCTGTTCTTTACACGTTAACTTCACTTGCAGTATTCGTGCTGGGATCACGACTCTATGATCCGCGAACCGGGTTTTGGAGCGCGCTCGCTTTTGCAACGCTCCCCGGTGTCTCTCTGTCGGCCGGAATCATTTCCACAGATGTACCCTTGCTGTTTTTCTGGTCACTAGCGCTCGTTGCTTTTGTCCAACTCATGCGACCCGGATCCGGTTGGGCGCCGGCCCTTGCACTGGGTGTCGCACTGGGACTTGGCCTCAATGCCAAATATGCCATGGCGTATTTCGTTCTCTGCTCGCTCGTCTACTTCTTCGTGACCCCTCAACACCGCGGCATGCTTCGCGATGTGCGGTGGTGGGCCGCATTAGGGATTGCGGTGCTACTCATCACCCCTAATCTGATTTGGAATTATGCCAATCATTTTTCCACATTTGCTCATACCGCCGACAATGCCAAATGGCACGGCTCGCTCTTCCAGCCAGTGAAGATGCTGGAATTTTTCGGCTCTCAATTCGGAGTGTTCGGGCCGATACTGTTTTCAGCGCTTCTCATCATCACCGTGCGCGCCTACCATGGAAAAGTAACAGGTACGGATCGGTTGCTTTTGGCATTTGCGCTACCGGTCCTCTTTATCGTTCTGGTTCAGGCTTTTGTCTCTCGAGCGCACGCCAACTGGGCCGCCGTCAGTTATGTGTCCGCGAGCGTGCTCGTCACGTCAACTATGATCCGGGACGGCGCCTGGGGATGGCTGCGAGGTTCCCTTGGACTGCACATTGCCTGGATGATATCGCTTGCCATATTGGCGGCAACTGCAGGTACGATAAGGCTTCCTAACGGTCAGGACCCGTTTGCGCGGACTTTGGGCTGGCACGCTGTGGCCTCGGCCACGGAGAAGCAACTAGTGGCAGCTCGAGCGCGCTCGGATCCGTACGGTAGCGTGCTGACGCTCGATCGATCGGTGACGGCTGAGCTACTTTACTATATGCGCGACGAACCAACTCCGGTCTTGGCCTGGCGCTCGCGCGACGCTCAACCCGGCCACCACTATGAATTGACGCGTCCTTACATCGGTGGCGATGGCAAGCCCGTCTTGCTTGTTGTGGTTGGTGGCATCCCCACTTATGTTGCCGACAGTTTTCGGACTGTAGAATACGTTGCTGTCGAAAACATCCCCGCAGGAGCGGGGCCACCGCGTCGGATCACCTTTGCACGCTTGACGGGCTTTAAGGACTAGGCACTCAACGCTCTTCAGGTGTTCGTTCTTCAGGTGTTCGCTCTTCAGGTGTTCAGCCGGCGATTGACTAAGGATCCGCATATGACCGTCAGAGAAACAGCTCTCAAGGACTTGGCCCTCTCAGGGATGGGTATGACAGATAAGGACCTCTCAGGCGGGACCTTGCAGGATAAAGTCGCGCTTGTGACGGGGTCGACCTCAGGGATTGGTCTGGGAATCGCGACTGCATTCGCGGCCAACGGGGCTCATGTCGTCATCAATGGTCTTGGGACAGAGGAAGAAAACGCGACCGCAATTTCTAGCGTTCGCGAATTTGGAAACAAAGTGGCTTTCAATCCCGCCAATATGCTGCGACACAATCAGATAGCCGCCATGATCGAAGACGCAGAAGCTATGTTTGGGCGCGTCGATATTCTGGTCAATAATGCGGGTATCCAGCATGTCTCACCGATAGAAGAGTTCCCGACAGAAAAATGGGACGCGGTGCTTGCAATAAATTTGTCCTCTGCCTTTCACACCATGAAGGCCGTCATTCCAGGTATGAAAGCACGTAAATGGGGGCGATTGATCAATATTTGTTCGGCCCACTCGCTACGTGCGTCTCCCAACAAAGCAGCCTACGTCGCCGCCAAGCACGGTCTCGCGGGTCTCACTAAGGTGGTCGCGTTGGAATTGGCGAAATCTGGAGTGACATGCAATGCCATTTCACCAGGATTCGTCTGGACCCCGCTCGTCGAGAAGCAAGTGCCGGATGTCGCCGCGGCACAAGGATTGACCGAGGAGGAGGCCAAGGCCTGGATTCTGGCAAGGCAGCCGAGCGGAGAGTTCGCGACAGTCGATCAAATTGGGGCACTTGCGACATTTTTGTCAGGTGACACCGCCGGTGCGATTACCGGTGCAAACTACTCTATCGATGGCGGTTGGACCGCTCAGTAGTCAGTAGAGTGGGTTCAGTCCAAGGGATGAGACATCTTGGCACCGGCACATTGGCATTGGCCCCAAGCCCCCGGAATCAAACGGATTAATGTCGCATTGCAGGGCGGTGGATCTCACGGAGCTTTCACCTGGGGCGTCCTGGACGCGCTACTTGCCGATGGTCGAATTGCAATCGATGCCATATCTGGCACGAGCGCGGGGGCCGTCAATGGCATAGTAATGGCTGCCGGTCTGATGCAAGGCGGGCCAGACTTGGCCCGATCTCGTCTGCGCGACTTTTGGCGAACAATCAGTCGCGAAGTTGCGGCCAGTCCAATTCAGCGAACAGCGATCGACATTTTTCTGCAGAACTGGAGTTTGGATTCCAATCCGGCGCTTACCGCGTTCGAAATGATGTCGCGTATCGTTTCGCCGTACCAGTTTAATCCTCTAAATTTCAACCCTTTGGAAGACCTGCTCATCCGAGAAATCGACTTCGCTGAGGTTCAAGCCTGCGACTGCATTAAGCTCTACATATCAGCGACAAATGTGCATACAGGACGCGTCAAGGTTTTCACAGGAGAAGAGGTAACGGCAAAGTCGGTTATGGCTTCGGCTTGTCTGCCTTATGTCTTCCAGGCTGTCGAAATCGACGGAGTGCCTTACTGGGATGGCGGATTCATGGGCAATCCCGTTCTGTTCCCGTTTGTCGATTGTTGTTCGGCACCCGATGTTTTGATCGTTCAAGTCAATCCGATCTCGCGTGAATCGACGCCGAAAACGGCACGCGAAATCATGGACCGAGTGAGTGAGATTTCGTTCAACGCGCCCCTTATCAAGGAATTGCGGCATTTGGATTTCGTGAATCGATGCTTGCAGCGAGGTGAATTGAGCGATCTCGGTTTCAAACCCACCTTCTTGCATAGAGTTGGCGGAGAAGAAATCGTGCATTTGCCCGCGTCAACGAAGCTCAATGCCGAGTGGTCGTTCCTCAAGCATTTAAGGAACATAGGTCGCGCTACAGCGCACGCCTGGCTCGCAGACAACTTTGAACGGATTGGGGTTGAATCAACACTATCTCTTGCCCCCTTTTACGAGGCCGCTGCGCCATCATCACCCTATGAACCAACCTCAGCAAAGCGCCAAGCATAGTTCTTGACCTGGAAAACCATTCCAAGGGGCAACGCGCACACTCGCAAAGTCTATGCGCTGCAAGATGAGCAGACGCAACGTCGTTCGTGAACTAGTGGCCAACCACAGATGTAGCGATGGCAAAAAGTGCGCAGACCGTCAGAGCAACGGCCAAAAAAATCTCTCTCGGTTTCAACCGCAAGCGTCTGCGCATCAATACTCGCTGCCTCGTGAACTTCATGCCCTACGATGCCAGCGCTGCAAGCAACGTCACAGCCCGAAGAGTGCCGCGCGACAGATGGGCACATTTTGAATCGAAGTTATTCAGACTCAAGCGCTGCCTGACGATTGCTGCGGGTGCACGATGGCCATTGATTGAGAAATCGCATCGCTGCACATGCCGCCCCGTAACCATTGTCAATATTGCAAACGACAATACCTGGTGCGCAGGATGACAGGCATGCTGCAAGTGCGGTCTCGCCTTTGCGCGCTGCACCATATCCTGTGGATGACGGTACAGCAATGATCGGCTGGCCAACGAGACCTCCCAGCACACTCGGTAGCGCCGCATCCATTCCTGCAACCACTATGACGAGTGCGTGTCGGTTCAGATCTTCCAGTCGATCCAAAAGACGCCATAAACCGGCCACACCTATATCAAAATAGGCGTTTGCACTGACGCCATGGAAGGCGAGTGTGCGTATGGCTTCACGGGCAGGCGTCGAGTCTGATGTGCCAGCCGTGACAACCGCGATTTCGGCTTTCGACGACTTCTCTGCTGCGTCTTGGTGCAGGAAGAACGCAGTGCGGGACGATGCGTCGTAGTCCATAGCATCGCTCAGGTGTTGGGGCAGCTGTGCTGCCTTTCGGCGGGCGAGGCGCGTGAGCAAGAGTGCTTGTTGCTCGGCTAAGCCGCGCCGCAAGATATCAGCGATTTGTTCGGCAGATTTATCCTTGCAGAATATCGCTTCGCCGAAGCCAAGGCGCTGCGCGCGGTTGAAGTCGAGAACGCTCTCATCGTAGGTCATTGCGCATTCGATCCCGAAGCCTTCCGATCTGGCTTTCCTATGAAGCTGCTGCCGCGCCGGTAGGGAGCAAAAGTCAGGTGTCGATCAATCAGGGTATCGAATTGTTTGCGCAATGCCGCACGCAGGAGCAATGAATCAGCCGCGTTGAGGCGATTCAGGCTTTCTGCATCAACTTCGATAATGACCCCGCCGGGGCGAATGCGGCATCGCACCGTCTCAAATTGAAACTGTCGGCGCATCCATGTTTCGACCTGATCAACGAGACCCAAATCTCCACGATTGATACGAATTCCAGTCTCTATCCTGCTTGATAGGCAAGGGGAAGCAGGCAATTCGGCAATATGGTCGAGACCTATGGCTTTTGATAATGCGCGAACGTCTGCCTTACAAAGCACTGCCTCAACAAAGGGATGGCGAACTTCAAAGTCTTGTGCCGCCGACAGACCTGGACGGTAATCGCCAAGATCGTCGGTGTTTGTTCCAGAGGCGATCGTACCGTCGTGAAGAGCCCGCAGCGTACGATAAAGATTAGTCTTGCAAAAGAAACAGCGGTCCACCGGATTGGATCGATAGCGCTCGTCTGCGAATTCGCCGGCATTCACAATGCGCAAATCCCATCCGCCCGGTTCCGCGAGCTCACGAATGCGTTGGAGCGCGTCTGCAGGGACGGCAGGTGAAGAGGCGTGGATCATTGTCGTGACGCCGCTGCCGAGGGTTCTTTGAGCGAAGCTCGCCAAGGTGAGCGAATCCACGCCGCCCGACACCGCTATTGCTAGCGGTGCGGCCTCCCGCAAAACGACGGACAGGTTGTCCATTTTATTTTTTAAGTTTGCGTCAATGTCAGTCATTCTTGCCGTCATCCTCGAGCGCCTGGCGTTCTGCCTCTCGCCGCATCAATTCTCGAGACCGAGCAGTGCGGACCTCGGACAAGTCGTCTTGTTCGATTTTAGCAGTTTCTCCGGCAGGACGTTGGGCCACTTTCACTCGAGCGCCTTGGCTTGTGGCTACAACGTGGCGGTTGACGACAAAGCGCTCACAATTGGATCGTCGAATACCCAATGTCGTTGTTTCATCGAAGATCAGCCGTGCCAAGTCTATTGCGGTGTCGGGATTTGCGATAATCTGAACGGATGTGCAC
>JBPCWA010000482.1:0-6945 GCA_051009975.1 Hyphomicrobiaceae bacterium | reverse complement strand
CGCTTGCGGCTACAGCTGACCCTCGCTGTCATTGCCTGTCTCGGGGTGTCAGGACTTGCTGCGTGATGTAACCGTCAACGACTGCACCAAGATGCGATGTAAAATGGGCATGCTGTCTTCATTTCAGGATCCGATCGACGCGCTGGTGGTTGGTGCCAATGGTGGATTGGGTCAGGCATTCGTCGAAGCGCTTTCGACCGACGAAAACATACGAAGGGTCCATACTTGGTCACGTCGCCGGCTAGCAGACGGCTATGAGAAGCTCTCATCGTGTGTCGTTGATGTAGGGGACGAAGCAGAACTGCGCTCAGCAGCGCGAAAGATTGACCGTCTTTCTCTGATCATTGTTGCAACGGGCGTTCTGCATGATTCAAACGGACTATTTCCCGAGAAGTCGTTCAAGTCACTCGACCCCGTGAACATGGCGGAAAGCTTTCGGGTCAATGCCATCCTTCCGGCCATGGTTGCAAAGCACGCGCTGCCAAGATTTCCGAGGAACGAAAGAACTGTGTTTTGCGCCCTTTCAGCCCGGATCGGCAGCATATCCGACAACCGACTAGGTGGCTGGCATAGCTATCGCGCCAGTAAAGCCGCGCTCAATCAAATCATCAAATGCCTAAGCATTGAGCTTCGCCGCACGCATCCGGATGCGGTTTGCATAGGTCTGCATCCGGGTACCGTCGATACGGGTCTTTCTCAGCCATTCCAGAAATCTCTGGCGCCCGGCCAGAGTTTATTCCAGCCAGCCAAGGCCGTTGATCAACTGCTGAATGTCATCAACGCATCAACGCCAGATCAAAGCGGTTCGTTGTTCGCTTGGGATGGTGAGTTGATCCCGGCATAGCCATTGTTGAATGGCCGTCTCAACGCGGCGTCATCTTCTGCAGCAACGGGCGCACGATCAGAAATGCGCGATATGAGACCTCGGCTGCATGGCGTATGCCGGGAAGAGCCACAAGTCGGCCCAACCAGGATAGCGACGGAACGGCCATCCACAGTTGAGCAAAGGCGGCGGCTCCGCTGAAAAGCGTGCCGTCATGTCCTCTCACATGAAAGCGGCGTAGCGCGGATTGTTTGGAGAGGTCTGGGCTAACTTGTTCCCCGCTCTGATTTGATAGATCCACCCATTCGATGGAGTCAGATCCTCGCATGCGGCGATAGACATTGATTTCGCGACGGCACAGGGGGCATGCGCCGTCAAAATACACGGTCAGGCTCTCCGTATCGTTGCAGGGTCTGGCGTCGCTCATCACTTCGAGCCGCCGCGATTGCTGAGAACTGCATCTTCCAGAATCCGAGCCTTCCTGCTCTTTGCAGTGGCGAGCGGTGAGTTTCGCAATCCGGCGCGTGTCCCAAGTCTTGCAGGGATCTTTCGATTGATCAGAACATTCGTCCACAACCGCATGACCCGCTTTGCTCGACCTATGGGGGTCGCCCGTCTAGCGTACTCCGTGCCATTGCCATGAAGCCCTAAACGCTCAAGGATCCGCTGCAGTGTTCTGCGATGGAGGCCGAGCATTCGTGCAGTCGTTGAAACACGCCTGTCGTTTTTTTCGAAGAACTCGATAATGTGCGCTTCTTTAGCGTCTTCCGGTGTCGGAAGGACATCGGGAAGCGGCGTCGTGACGTTGACGCAGCGCTTGAGAACATGATCCAGTTCGTCGGCATCAGCCGGTTTGGTGACATAGTCCGATGCGCCATGGCGCGCTGCCCACACTGCAGACCGTAGCGAGCCGAAGGACGTCAGAACAACAACAGTGCAGTCCTCATGTACAGACCTGATATGTGGAATCAGTGAAACGCCATTTTCGCCGTTGAGGTTGAGATCGAGCAGAACGAAGTCCGGCTTGAACTCGCAAACGACTTCTGCAGCGTCAGACAGATCGTGGCTGATCCGAACACCGTAGTGGCGGGCTACCATTGCACGTTGGAGCACACGGGCAAATGGGACGTCGTCGTCAACAATGAGTAGTCCCGGCATCAGATCAACTCCTTTGACTTTTAAACGTCGGATGCTTTGAAGTAGTTCGCTGACGGAACGCCGCAGCGCCGGCAATTGAGCCATTAATGGCGAGTGCGAGTAGGTTTGAGTTATGCGAAACGAGGCCGGGTCGTGACCCAGCCTCGCATTTTTCTCAGAAGCTTGAACAGGAGATTAGAGCTTCGGCAGAATGACAGTGTCGATCACGTGAATGACGCCATTCGAAGTTGCGATGTCTGCAGTCACCACCTTGGCATTGTTGACTTTGACGCCCTGCGTTGCGTCAACCGCAATAGTCTGGCCCTGGACTGACTTCGGGCTCAGCTTCTTGCCGGCAATGTCCTTCGACATCACCTTGCCCGGTACAACATGGTAGGTGAGAATAGCGGCAAGCTTTGATTTGTTTTCAGGCTTCAGGAGATCCTCGACGGTGCCTTTCGGGAGCTTTGCGAAAGCTGCATCGGTTGGCGCGAAGACCGTGAAAGGACCTTTGCCCTTCAGGGTGTCGACCAGACCGGCGGCCTTCACGGCAGCAACGAGGGTATTGAACGAACCAGCTTTCACTGCGGTGTCGACGATGTCCTTCTTGCCGTAGCCACCGGCGGAGGCAGGAGTAACTGCAAATGCTCCGGCAGCAAGAAGCGCGAAAGCGATAGTCTTGATAAGACTCATGATCTCATTCCTTTTTTACGAGATTAATCCGTGCAGCGTTTGCATAGTCCATTGCTTGCATGTCCGGCACGCGCAGGGAACAACGTGCGGCGGTGCCGTCTGGATCACACACGGTTCATTGCAGCGCAATAAAGCTCAGGGGCTATCAATTGGTGGTCAATCCGACATGCGTAGAAGGTCGTAATAGAAATCAATGCTCTTCGTTGAGGTACGTGAATGAGGCTTCGTAGATTGACCATGGTCGTGTTGGGCGCTCTGGCGGTGTTCTCGTTCGCCTACATAGTCGCTGCACTCTACATCGATAACGTCGAGCATCCGACCTACAGAACGGTCGTTCGCGACGGCGACATCGAAGTCCGAAGTTACGGTCCCATGGTGGCTGCCGAGGTAACGATGCGCGGGACACGACGTGAAGCGGTGAACCGAGGCTTTTCTCCACTCGCAAGCTACATTTTCGCGAAGGGTCGCGGCGGCGACGCTGTTGCCATGACGGCACCCGTTACCCAAGTTGCCCGCGAACCGATCGCGATGACCGCGCCTGTCACGCAATCTCGCGGGGTAGGTGATGGCGAATGGACAGTGCGCTTCCTCATGCCGGCCAAGTATTCACTTGCTTCGTTGCCGGTTCCAGCAAACCAAGCGGTTACGTTGACCAAGACCGATGGTGTTAAGCGCGCAGTCATTCGGTTCACTGGAAGAGCGAGTGATGCCAAAGTCGCAACAAAAGAGGATGAGTTACGCGCATGGGTCCAAGAGCGCGGACTGAAGGTGAGCGGTGCTGCGACATACGCCTACTACAACTCACCATTTACGCCTTGGTTCATGCGGCGCAACGAAATCATGCTCGACCTGACAAAAGATTGAGGCCTTAGTTCGCACAGCAACGCAAGATTCAAACTCAATCGTTAGGCGCCAACGCATGAACAAACCCGCCGTGCAAGTCGTATGGTTCAAGCGCGATCTGCGCGTCGTTGACCATCGCCCCCTCAGTCGAGCGTCCGCCCTAGGACATGTACTACCGCTTCTGGTTGTCGAGCCCGATTGGTGGCGCCAACCGGATATGTCTGCGCGGCAGTTCCTATTCTATCGCGAATGTGCATTAGAGCTCACCGATTCCCTGGCTGCACTAGGCCAGCCTCTTGATGTGCGCATTGGGGACGTGGTCGAATGCCTGACAGTCATCAACAACACCTTTCAAGTCGCCGGTCTTTGGTCACACGAAGAGACAGGTAACGACTGGACTTTCCAGCGCGATCTCAGAGTAGCAGATTGGTGTCGGCAGAACAGTGTCACTTGGACCGAGTTGCGACAGCACGGCGTCATCCGGAGATTGAAGACGCGGGACGGATGGGCTGGCAAATGGGACAAATTGATGGCCGAACCAATCACCGAGGCCCCGTCGACATTGGCGCCCCTGCCGTGCGGTCTGGAAACAACCGCGCTGCCGACGCCCAAGGTTCTCGGTCTGGTTCATGATGAACCACCACTTCGCCAGCCGGGCGGACGAACTCGCGCAACTTCCACGTTAACGTCATTCCTGCAGGAACGCGGCGAGCCCTACCGTTCTGCAATGTCGAGCCCGAGCTCTGGTGAGCACGCGTGTTCCCGGCTGTCGCCGTACCTCGCTTGGGGCGCTGTTTCCATGCGCGAGGTTGCGCAAACGACATGGAATCGACAATGGGAGTTGAAACAAATCGGAGGCAAGGCGGTCAGCCAATGGCGTGCTTCTCTTGTGTCTTTTACAGGACGCCTTCATTGGCATTGCCACTTCATGCAGAAGCTGGAGGACGAGCCGCGCCTGGAGTTCCAAAACCTGCATCCGGCCTATGACGGTTTGAGGGCACCATCTGAATCAGAGGGCTCACGTCTTGGAGCGTGGCAGAACGGGGAAACCGGATTGCCCTTCCTGGACGCCTGTATGCGATATCTGGCGGCAACTGGTTGGCTAAATTTCCGCATACGCGCAATGCTCATGGCCACCGCGAGTTACCACCTCTGGCTTCACTGGCGCGAACCGGGTCTCCATCTCGCACGCCAGTTTACAGACTACGAACCGGGCATTCATTGGCCGCAAGCGCAAATGCAGTCCGGCACAACGGGGATCAATACAGTCAGGATCTATAATCCGATCAAGCAGGGCTATGACCAGGATCCCGATGGTGCATTCGTACGACGTTGGGTGCCTGAACTGGCCGCTATCGAGGACAGCACGATTCACGAACCCTGGAAGTCTCCAGTGGCATCACGAATTCTGGACAAGACCTATCCGTCGCCGATTGTGGATCATATGCAGGCGGCACGCGACGCTCGCCAGAAGATCTATGGCGCACGAAAAGGTGCTGCGTTTCGCAAGGCTGCAGGCGCGATCCAGTCGAAGCACGGCAGCCGCAAGAGCGGCATACGAGTAACCGGAAGGAAATCAGGAAAGCGCGAAAGACTGCGGTCAGAAAAGGTCCCAGTTGGACAACTCGCCATGGAACTCGGTCCGATTGGGAACGATGACAAGGAAACTGGTCGGTGACGTTTGGCAAAGGCTCGACAATTGCCAAGGCAAATCTAGCGGAGAAGGTTTGCGCGACGTGTGCGCGGCCGTTCCGCTGGCGCAAGAAGTGGGCGAAGATCTGGAACGAAGTCCGCTATTGCTCACACCGTTGTCGGCGCGGAAAGCGAGTGCAAGCTAGCGCGGGCTCTGGACAAGACCAAATCTGATCGGGCCTTTGACGGTGCCAGGATCCACGGGCGTGCCAGGTTGTGAAATCACGATCCGACCCTGCCGCATCAATCCCGCTCCAACCCTGCGCACATCGTCCATAACAGCACGCCAGTCAGCATCCTGGCCCGCCAAAGCGCGGGCAACCTCGGATGGACAAATCGTCCTGCCTGCACCACGCGTTGCACAAAGCTCAAGGATCAGCGTTTCGATCTTTGCCTCCATGCTCTCCCTTATCTCGGTCATCCTAATCTCGCTTGCGTGCGTAGTCCGCACCAACATTAGGATATGCAGTCACCGAACGTCTTGAGCGCAACTACAATGTCTCAACCAAAACCATCACGCCAAGCAGGGCTTAAACGTCTTCATGCATTTCTACCAAATTCAGGACGTCGATACGCAAACAGTCGCAACAGCGATCACGGACCAAATGATCGCAGCAATGTCTCGATGCTGTCCGGCCACCTGCGTCACCGGTTGTTACTCGAGACCGAAGTTCTTGACGCCGTAATGAACAAGTTCGCACCCTCCACCGCCGAAAAGTTCATTCAGGAGGTCTTTTGGCGCGGGTATTTCAAAGGTTGGCTCGAACATCATCCGACCGTTTGGACGTGTTATCGTGACGATGTTGCGCGCCTGGTCGCGGCTCTCGAAGAAGATCCAAACTTGGCGGATCGCTACGAACAGGCCACGAGCGCTCAGACAGGCATTGCATGTTTCGATGCCTGGTCTCGCGAACTTATGGCGACGGGTTATCTGCACAATCACACGCGCATGTGGTTTGCCTCGATCTGGATCTTCACATTGCAATTGCCTTGGCAACTCGGCGCGGACCTTTTCTATCGCCACCTTACCGATGGCGACCCTGCCTCCAACACGCTCTCGTGGCGATGGGTTGGTGGCTTGCATACCAAAGGTAAGACCTACCTTGCCCGTGCCACCAACATCGAGAAATACACGGCTGGGCGGTTTGCCCCGCATGGCGAGCTGACAACCAGCGCGCCTCCCCTCAGCGAGGAAACACCACATCCAAGGCAGCCGCTGAGGAGCGTGAAACAAGTTGCTGGATCCGAAAAACATGCACTGTTGATCACTGAAGAAGATGGGTTGTCCGAAACGTTATGCGATCAGCTGCAGCCGGCTGCGGGCGTTGCGCTTCTGGCGACTGAAGTTCGATCACCGCTGCCAGTTGGTGCACGAGCAATCGCGTTTGCAGAAAACGCTATGAGAGATTCAACGCTACGCGCCTCCGAGCATTTCGGCATTTCGTTTCCCGATCCGTCGGAGGCAGACGATTGGGGCTCGTCGCTTGCCGAATTTGCCTGCGCTAACGGTGTCAAATCTTTCGTAACTGCCTACGCGCCAGTCGGCCCCGTCGCAGAGAAGTTGGAACGGGCACGCAGAGACCTCGCGGATCATGGCATCTCGCTTTGTGAGGTTAGACGCCCGTATGAGGACCTGACGTGGCCGCATGCGACCCGCGGCTTTTTTGCCTTGAAGAAGAAAATCCCCGACATCCTCGAGCAGGTTAAGCGCGCCGTTGCGCCAAGGTTGCTCTAGTTTACGGCTATTCTAGTGAGGC
>JBPCWA010000481.1:0-17333 GCA_051009975.1 Hyphomicrobiaceae bacterium | reverse complement strand
ATGGTGCGTTGGCCGGGTAAGATTAAGGCGGGTGGGGTCTCCAATGAAATCATGCACCATATGGATTGGCTGCCGACACTGCTCGCTGCGGTTGGTGACTCCGACATCAAGGAGCGGCTGAAAGCTGGCGGAGTTCAGGCTATAGGTCGGAGTTTCAATGTCCACCTCGATGGATACAACTTTCTCCCCTATTTGACCGGGATGGAAGAGAAGGGACCGCGGAACGAAATCTTCTACTTCTCCGACACTGGCGAGCTGACGGCCTTGCGTTATCGCGACTGGAAGGCGATTTTCCTCGAGCAGAAGGCAGAGAGCACATTCCGGGCATGGATCGAACCGTGGACTCCGCTGCGCGTGCCTCTCATCATGCACTTGCGGCGCGACCCATACGAGCGTGCCTACTCGACGTCCAATACGTACTACGATTGGATGCTTGATCGGGCGTTTCTGCTTGTGCCGGCTCAAACCTATGTTGCCAATTTCTTGTCGACTTTCAAAGATTTTCCACCCCGTCAGAAGCCAGCGAGCTTCTCGATCGACCAAGTGTTGGAGAAGATGCAAACGTCGACGGGCTCCAAGTAGCGTGATTGACTTGCTCTCCTGTGCCAGCAGTGCCTGACGCAGGAGAGCGCGCATCGGGCTAACGCATCAGGGAACGCTAAATCACTAGAAACTATAACTACAGTTTGGAGAAGACTAATTTCAGCGCGCGAGAAAATTGCCGAGCTTAAGGCCCTCATGGGGGAAGCGATTATTGGCCAGGAAAAGGTTATCGACCGCCTGCTGATCGGCCTACTCGCAAACGGCAATTTACTGGTCGAAGGCTTGCCTGGATTGGCAAAGACTCGTGCCATAAAGGCTCTTGCAAAAAATCTAGAGGCCAAGTTCAGCCGAATCCAATTCACGCCAGACCTGTTGCCGTCAGATGTCACCGGTACAGAAGTCTACCATCAGGTTGATGGACAAGGAGCGTTTCGCTTCGAAGCCGGGCCGATTTTTGCCAATATCGTTCTCGCCGATGAGATCAATCGCGCCCCGGCAAAGGTCCAGGCCGCCTTGCTCGAGGCCATGGAAGAGCGGCAGGTCACGGTCGCCGGAACAACGCACCAGATGGAGCCACTCTTCATGGTCATGGCGACTCAGAATCCGATCGAGCAAGAAGGAACGTATCCGCTCCCGGAAGCACAAATGGATCGCTTTCTTATGCATGTGATGATCACATACCCACCAGTGGAGGATGAGATCAAGGTTATACAACTCGTGCGATCTGAAGAGACCGCAGAGGCAAATGCCGGAGGCGCCAGATCGCCCGATGCTGCTGCGATAGCTCAAGACGTTGTTTTCGCGGCTCGCCGCGACATTGGGGCGATACACGTGGCTGATGCCATGGAGCGCTATATCGCCGATCTTGTCTACGCAACTCGAACGCCCGAAAGATACTCGGAAGATCTGGCGCGCTGGATTGATATAGGTGCAAGCCCGCGCGCCTCCCTCGCACTAGATAAATGCGGCCGTGCGCATGCGTGGCTCAGCGGGCGCGATTATGTAGATCCTGAAGATATTCGTGCAGTTATCAGTGACGTTCTGCGCCACAGGCTGACGCTCAGCTATGAAGCTCAGGGCGAGGGGTTGACGCCAGACGGGATTGTGAGTGAGATCGTGCATCAGGTTGCGTTGACGTAAGAGAGTTGTCATGCGCGATCATGCCGGTCGAATACGAAATGGTCTGACCTCGCGCGCAACGGAAAACGTCGGGGCGGATCGACGCGTCCGCATTTCCCTCACTGATCTGCGGCTTATGGATACGCGGGCGAGGGCGTTGTCTTTCTTGCCCCGACAGCCGGCGCGCAGTGTGCTCAATGGCCGGCATGCGTCGAGAATGCGTGGTCGAGGTCTCAACTTCGAGGAGTTGCGCGATTACCTGCCCGGTGACGACGTGCGCTCGATAGACTGGAAAGTCACTGCACGAACCGGCCAGCCTCACGTCCGCGTTTTCACAGAAGAGCGAGATCGCCCATCGCTCATTGTCGTCGATCAGCGCATGACGATGTTCTTCGGTACCAGGTTGAACATGAAGTCCGTAACGGCCGCAGAGATCGCTGCGCTTGCCGCATACCGGATTCTTGATCAAAGTGACCGCGTCGGTGGTGTCGTGTTCAACGACTTTGACATTAGTGAAATTCGCCCACAGAGATCGCGCCGAGCGGTTAATGCTTTCCTGGCCGCTGTTGCCAAGGCCAACAACCAATTGCATGCTAAGACCCTTGTCGAGCAACCCATGGGGCTCAATCGGCCTCTCGAGGCTGTTGCGCGGATCGCCCGTCGCAACCATTTGGTCGTCATTGTCAGCGACTTTGATGGGATCGACCCACGAACAAAGACTCTGATTGGCGGGCTGTCCCGGCGGAACGATGTCATCTTGGCAGTTATCACTGACCCCATGGCGCAGGAAATTCCCAAGAATATGCGGCTGGTTGTGTCTGATGGCGCGCTACAGGCGGAAATCGACACTGGGTCGGCGATGGTCCAGGGGAGCCTCCAGGCCATGTCTGACGATCGGCTCGCAGAGGTCCACCGATGGCAGCTCCAATACGGGATGCCAATACTGCCAATCAGTGCGGGTGAGGATACCCTAACGCAGGTACGGCGTCTGATGGGGCTCAAGCGGAGGCGCGCATGAATGAAGAGTTGGCCGGCCTGGACTTGATCGGCTTACTTGGTCGCCTCTATCCGGTGATTGAGCCGAATCCGGTCCCTTACTGGCCGCAAACATTGGGTTGGCTGGTCGTCGGTGCAATTATCCTGATCGCGGCAGTGACGGCATCCTTACACTGGCTTGCAGTCTATAGGGCTGATGCCTATCGTCGAGCAGCTATCAAAGCGATCGATACTGCTGGTGACGATTCGGTCAAGCTGGCAACTATTCTAAGGCGCTGTGCGCTGGCAGCCTATCCCCGCTCAAGAGTCGCTCATCTCTACGGCGATGACTGGTTATCATTCCTTGATGCAGCCTATGGTGGTGATGGTTTTCGTACGGCGAGTGGACGCGTTATGGCCGCCGCGGCCTACAAAGCGTCTAAAGAACCAAAAGAACCGACAATTAAAATGCCCGAATTGACGCAATTGGCCGCAAATTGGGTCCGCAATCACGACCGGGAGTATGGCAGATCGACATGATCGAACTCGCTTATCCCTGGTTCTTGGCCCTTCTCCCGTTGCCATGGTTTGTGTGGAGGTTCGTTCCGCCCTATCGTCACCGCGTAGCGGCACTTCGCGTGCCGTTTTTTCACCGCATCGCACGGGCTTCCGGGGTCGAACCACAGGCTGGCTCCATCATAACGTCAACACGCACCGTTGAAGCGGCGGCCGCGATTGGTATGTGGTGTCTTGTGATTCTCGCACTTGCACGTCCGGAACGTGTCGGAGAACCGATAGAGATCGCAAAGGCTGCCCGAGACATGGTTCTTGCGATCGACATTTCCGGGTCGATGGACGAGAAAGACTTCAAATCGAAGGAAGGCAAGAGACTTCAGCGGTTGGCCGCAGTCAAGAATGTTGTTGGCGATTTCATAGAGGCGAGAAAAGGCGATCGCGTCGCGCTGATAGTTTTTGGATCAAAGGCTTTCGTCCAGGCACCGTTCACCGAGGACTTGCGGACGGTGCGGGAACTGCTCGAGGAGACTGAGGTCGGGATGGCCGGCCCGCACACGGTGATCGGGGATGCAATCGGACTTGCGATCCGGACGTTCGAGTCGAGCAAGATCGATCAGCGCCTCATCGTACTGCTTAGCGACGGGGAAGACACCGGAAGTCGGATGACTCCGATCAATGCAGCTGCCATTGCAGCGCGCAATGGCGTTGAGATTTTTACGATCGGTGTCGGAGATCCGGACGGTACAGGCGAATACCGCATTGACACCGAGACACTGAAAGAGATCGCGGATCGGACGGGGGGAGAGTTTTTCTTCGCAGACGACGTATTTGGCCTCGAAGCGATTTATAAACGGATCGAAGAGATGGCACCGCGAAAAGTTGAAACGCAGTCATTCCGACCACGAGATTCACTCGTACATTGGCCACTTGCCGCAGCCTTCATCGTCGGATTCGCTTATTTCTCATTTGCAACATGGAGAAGTTCACTGAGGGCGGCCAAGTGACAGATCTCCTGGTTGATCTCAGTCAATTCCATTTTCTGCGACCTTACTGGTTGGCGGGCATTCCGGTGGTCGCGGCCCTATGGTGGATCTTAAGACGAGTTCAGGCTGAGCAGGATCGTCTGCCACAAGCCATCGCAGCTCATCTGGCAAAAGCGTTGTCACTCGGCGCGGGATCATTCGTGCGTCGCCGGATGATCGATGGACTTGCGTTGCTTCTCATTACTGTGCTGGTGGCTACGGCGGGGCCTGCGTGGCGACGGATGCCCAATCCGCTAGTCACACAAACGGCGCCTCTTGCGGTGGCTTTGGAAGTCTCGGAGCGCATGCTTGAAACTGACGTAATGCCAAATCGGCTTGAACGTGCCAAACAAAAGATTTCTGACGTTTTGACGGCGCGGGCCGGTGCTAAGACAGCTCTTGTAGCCTACGCGGGCTCGGCCCACCGGGTCACGCCCCTGACAGAGGATCCTGCTGTTCTTAAACCCTTTCTCGAAGGTCTCTCGCCGGACATCATGCCAACAAAAGGTGCGAACGCGACTGAGGCGCTGAAGCTGGCTAGTGATGTTTTGAAGGCGGAGGCAACCGCTGGTGCAATCTTATTTGTGGTCAGTTCCTTGGATCGCGCTGACCTGCCGGCGTTTGAGGTACACACTTCGGAAGGTGGTCTGCCAATTGTTTTTCTCGTAACAACTGCCACTGCAGATGACTTGGACGAAATTCGCGCAGCATTCGGAAGAAGCGCGATCCAAGTGACTGCCGACAGTTCAGATGTCAATGAAATTAGCCGACGCGTTGCCAACGCATATAGGGATGCGCTGGCCAAAGATGAGCGGCTGCGTTGGGATGATCACGCATGGGGGTTGGCCTGGCCCATCGCGTTTCTCACATTGCTCTGGTTTCGTCGCGGTTGGAATCTGCTTTTGGTCCTCGTGACGGCGGGATCCATGCTAATCGGCCTAGGTGGCGGTGCCCGTGCCGACGGGCTCATCGATTGGTTCTTGACGCCGGATCAGCAAGGGAGGTTAGCTTACGATAGCAAGCGTTTCTCGGAAGCAGCAGAACGGTTTGAAGATCCAATGTGGCGCGGCTTGTCACTGTACAGAGCGGGAAAATACGAGGACGCAGCGAAAGTGTTTTCTCGCATTGAAACGCCTGCCGCGGCCTTCAATGAGGGGATGTCGCACGTCAAGTCTCGAAGTTATCGCGACGGCGTCAGGGCTTTCGAAAAAGCTCTCGAACGCAAGCCTGAGTTTTCGGAGGCCGACCACAATCTCGAAGTCACCAAGGCGATTATTTCCTACGTTGAGCGCGTACGCGAACAGTCGGATACGGGTGAGGAGCGTGGTATTGGCGCCGACGAGATCGTGTTTGATAACGAGGCAGGCCGCGGAAAAGAAACACGGGTAATGGGAGATGAGAAGATCCAGGCGCAATCAGCCGAGCAGTGGATGCGGTCCGTCGATACGCAAACGGCAGAATTTCTCAAGATGCGCTTTGCATTGGAAGAGACGAGGCAAAATAAGTGATGGAGAGCCGATGGATCGTGTCGATGGTTCTGTTTGCGTTCGTCGCCTCCGCAATTCTTGGCGCCGAAGCGGCGGATGGGCCTACTCTGCGCATGAAGGTGCCGAACGCTCCGGTTGTTCCTGGCCAGGCAGTGAGGCTCACGTTTGACATCTTAGTGCCAACTTGGATGCCATCAGCACCGATCTATCCCAACTTTGAGGTTGCCAATGTCATGGTGAGGCAACCTCCGCGATCATCGGGTCCGATCAGCGAGAGTATTGGTGGCGAGACATGGTCTGGTGTTTCACAGTCATATCAACTTCATCCTATGGTACCAGGTAAATTCCGAATCCCACCCGGCAAGATCGTGGTTACTTGGGCGGACCCTGAAACGCGCAAACCGCGCAAGACGATACTTGATACTCAAGGCTTCACTGTTGAAGGTATCGCTCCGGACGCCGCCAAAGACCTCGAACCGTTCATCGCCGCAAATACTCTCAGTCTGAAACAGGACGTTGAGGGTAAGCCAATTGAGATGGCACTTGGGGACTCTCTGACGCGGAAGGTCGTGGCGAGGATCTCGGGAGTTTCTCCAATCGTCATACCGCCGTTGATTAACAAGCCTAAGCGATCGGGGCTTGCGGTCTATGCCAAAGAGCCATTGGTTTCCGAGTCTGCCAACCGCGACGGAATTACAGGGCAGCGGCAGGAAGAAGTAACGTATGTTGCCACCACTGGCGGTAGATATCATGTCGAGGACATTCAAATTCGCTGGTACAATCTCAAAACTCGAGTCGTTGAGACGACGACGGTTGATGGTTTCGAGATCGTTGTGAAGGGTCAACTACCTTCGCAACCAGCTGCTGTCGATAGAACGCGGGTGTTGCTCTGGGCGGGTTCGTTCGTAGTCGTACTGATCGGAGCGTATTTGTTCGGTGGTCGCCTCTGGCGAGGTCTCCAATATGGATACTATCACCTCGCAAAACGTTATGTCTCCTCTGAACACTTTGCCTACCGATCGGCGATGGCGGCGCTTGGGCGACGAGATTTTTCAGCTGTTGTTCATTGGCTTCAAATCTGGGATAGCCGACTATCACCCACAAAGGGTCGCGCGGACCAGTTGCTGTCCGAGGCCACGGGTCGCATTAGTGCGATGACATACGGTGGAGCGGCAACGTCACCGACAAAAAATAATGATTTATACACTGACGCTGCTCAAGCTCTGAGAATGGCTCGCACCGAAAGACGAGCAGCGATCACTGCACGCCGAGCGCCTGAACCACTACCGCCGCTCAATCCGAGCGAATTGTAAGGACGACCAGCATTTGGGATCTGTGCGCGTGCATTGTAGGGAGGCGTTGGATAGTCATGGCAATTCAACGGCGACGTAGAGAGGATGACGCCGCAAGGCTTGTTCGTTTGACTTCGTCGAGGGCTCGTCGCGTCGCGACGTTGGCACAGTGTGTAGACGATTTGTATCAGCGTGGATGAGTGCAATTGAAACCCAAGTGCGAGCACGCAAACTTGCGCGCGACGGAGGGAAGTCAGCGCTAGATTAAGTGTCAAAGACAACCCCCAAAACAACGTCAAAGACAACGCCTATGGAGATTTCCGATGGACACGACGTTAGCGGTTGATCTGGCGCGCATTCAATTTGCCTTTACAGTGTCATTCCACATTATATTTCCAGCATTCTCGATCGGTCTTGCCTCTTACCTCGCCGTGTTGGAAGGACTTTGGCTGTGGAGCGGGCGGCAGATTTATCTCGATACCTTCAATTATTGGCTCAAGATTTTTGCAATAGCCTTCGCCATGGGCGTCGTTTCCGGGATTGTCATGAGCTATCAGTTTGGAACCAACTGGAGCGTTTTCTCCGATAAGACGGGCCCGGTTCTGGGGCCGCTTATGGGCTATGAAGTGCTATCCGCATTCTTTCTGGAGGCCGGTTTTCTGGGAGTGATGCTTTTTGGCATGGATCGCGTTGGGCGGAGATTGCATTTTTTTGCGACTTTGATGGTTGCATTCGGCACCTTCTTTTCAGCGTTCTGGATCCTTTCGGTCAACAGTTGGATGCACACGCCGGCCGGGTATGCGATTAACGAGGTCGGTCAATTCGTGCCAAGAGACTGGTTCGAGATAGTATTCAATCCATCATTTCCATATCGTTTGGCTCACATGCTGTTGGCGGCTTATCTAACAACGGCATTCGTCGTTGGTGCGGTGGGAGCGTGGCATTTGCTACGCGACAAGAGCAACGAAGCTGCCAGATTGATGTTCTCGATGGCGATGTGGATGGCAGCCATTGTGACGCCCATTCAAATCATTGCGGGTGATCTTCACGGCCTCAACACCCTGAAGCATCAGCCTGCCAAAATCGCTGCCATGGAGGGCCACTTCGAGACGCAGAAGGGAGCGCCCCTCATTCTGTTCGGAATACCAGACGTGGGGCGCGAAAAGATGCAGTATGTCGTTGCAATTCCGCGACTTGGCAGCCTCATTCTGACCCACTCTTGGGATGGGGAGGTGAAGGGTCTCGAGGCGTGGCCCAAAGAGGACCGTCCGAACGTGGCGATCTTGTTTTGGAGCTTTCGAGTTATGGCCGGCCTCGGTCTGGCAATGGTGACTTTCGGCCTGTGGTCACTCTGGTTGCGCTATCGGCATCGCTTATTCCACTCGCCGATGACGCTTCGCGCCGCCGTTGCGATGGGGCCTGCCGGCTTTGTTGCTGTCCTTGCGGGCTGGATCACAACGGAAGTCGGTCGGCAACCCTTCACTGTTTACGGTTTGCTCAGAACAACCGATTCTGTCTCGCCAATCGATGCACCCGCTGTTGCCGCTTCTCTCATTGCGTTTGTGGTCGTGTATTTTTTACTGTTCGGCGCCGGCACGTACTACTTGCTTCAGCTCATGGGCAAGACACCGTCACTTGGCGAAAAGGGCCCCGAGCCCGGCGAGCCAATACGAACTTCAGGTGTGACGCCAGCCGCGTCTCTCAAGCCAGAAGCTGTTTTTCAATCTGGAGAGTAGTCCATGGCGATAGATCTAGCGTTCGTTTGGGCAATGTTGATCGCGTTTGCCGTCCTAGCTTAC
This sequence comes from Hyphomicrobiaceae bacterium, assembly GCA_051009975.1. Taxonomy (GTDB): domain Bacteria; phylum Pseudomonadota; class Alphaproteobacteria; order Rhizobiales; family Hyphomicrobiaceae; genus Tectiglobus. The sequence goes on along the minus strand of JBPCWA010000481.1, from coordinate 8,580 downwards.
GTGATCTTAGACGGCTTCGATCTAGGCATCGGCATTCTCTTCCCGTTCCTCGACAGCCGCGAGCAGCGCGATACGGCCATGAATACTGTCGCTCCGGTTTGGGACGGCAACGAAACCTGGCTAATACTGGGTGGTGGCGGACTTTTTGCGGTGTTTCCGTTAGCCTACGCGGTCCTTATGCCAGCGCTCTACGCACCCATTATAGTGATGCTCTTGGGTCTCATTTTCCGAGGCGTTGCGTTCGAGTATCGGTGGCGCACGAACAGTTCCAAGTGGGTTTGGGATTGGTCATTCACGGCCGGATCAGGGGGCGCCGCCTTTGCTCAGGGCATTGCACTCGGAGCTCTTCTTCAAGGTGTTGCCGTCGCCGAGAGAGCCTATACAGGTGGCTGGTGGGATTGGCTGACGCCATTTAGTCTTGTCACAGGAAGCGCGGTAGTTGTTGGCTATGGACTACTGGGCGCCACCTGGCTCATTCTCAAGACCGAAGGAGCGCTTCAGAACCGGGCTTACAACCTTGCTTGGGTCACCGGAATTGCTACCCTAGCAATGATCGGTATTGTCAGCTTGTGGACCCCATTTTTGGACCCTGTCTTCATCCAGAGATGGTTCGACTTTCCCGCCATATTGTACACCATGCCAGTGCCTGTTCTGGTGACTGTGACCGCAACTTCACTCTTTGTTGGTTTGATGAGGCGGCGCGATTTCCAGCCGTTCCTATCGACGATAGCCTTGTTCGTCCTGTGCTTTGTCGGACTTGGCATTAGCCTCTATCCGCACATCGTGCCTCCCTCAATCACGATATGGGATGCGGCGGCGCCCGACTCAAGCCTCTTGTTCTTGCTGGTTGGCGCTTTGGTATTGATTCCACTGATCCTGGCCTACACAAGCTATTCCTATTGGGTGTTCCGCGGAAAAGTTCGTGATGGCGAGGGGTTCCATTGATGATCAAGGAAAGGCGTGGAGTGGCCGTTAGACTTGCTTGGTTTTTCGGGCTTTGGCTGCTGGGTGTTGCCGGTTTAGCGTTTGTGAGCGCCGTTCTAAAAGCTATGCTTTAGCGCACTGAAACGACGTGCCGCAGTCTCGCATCGTGGACGTCTCGCATCGTGTAAGTTTCGCATCGTAGGGTTGACCGCAGCGCGTTCCTTGTCGCGGTCATCTAGCGGTTCCCAACACCGCTACTCGATACTCGATTCATCTCTAGGCAGCGCGATCGATAAATTTTGTTTTGCACTCGAGCGTTTCGCGTGTCGATCCAATACTTGACATTGATGGTAGCCGCAGAACTGACAGGTGCCTATGAAAAGAGCGAGAAGTGGCCTAGAAAGATGTGTCGTGGAACGAGTGGCTTTTTCGACATTTCAAGGTGTCATTGATCAGATTTAGCCGGCAGAAGGGGAGCCAGGAGTGGTTGCGGTCTTTCGTACCTTTTTTATGTTCACACTGCTGCTCGTCATCATGTGTTCAGGCAACTCGCGTGCGGACTGGATGAATCTGACGGGAGCCGAGACAGCTCCCAATATCGCGGAGATGACGATTCTTGAGGATCGGGTCCGGGTCGCGCTTGAAGTCTATATCGGTGATCTCGACACGTTTCAGGCGCTAGTTCCAGATGACTGGTTTCAGAAATCCAAAACTAATGCACCAAGGCCGAATCTTGCAGACCGCCTGAAGTTATTCTCTGAGCAGACCCTTCAAGTTCTAGCAGATGACGGTATCATGCTGCAGGCCGAACTCAAGCGTGCCGAACCGCGTTTGCGAAAAAATCGAATGTCACCCTTTGCCGGGTCAATCAATCCTTTGACCCGTCAACGAGTGTCGTCGGTGCCGAAAGACAAGAGAGTGCTTTATGCCGAAATTGAATACCGATTTAAAGGCCTGCCACAGACATTGACCTTCGTCCCGCCTGCGGACAACGAAGGTCGCGCGGAAGTCACGATCGGCTTCATTGCTTATCACAAATCCGTACCAATTATCGACTTCCGCTATTTATCCGGTCCGGCGACTGTCGAACTAGATTGGGCTGATCCTTGGTATACAAAGTTCAACAATCCCAATCTGAAGCGACATCACGAGTCCGCACTGATGTCGTTCCTGTACGTTGAACCGCGAGAGGTCCGTCACGAAATTCTGATCCGTGTTCGCGACTTGCAAAACTGGACGGAATTGGGCCTGCCTGGCGCAATGATCGGCCACGTTGAGCAAGAGCGAATCAAAACGGAAGCCCGAAATTTCTTTGCCAGTCGTAACCCGGTGACGGTAGACGGGCGCTCGGCAAGACCAGCTTCGACGCGAGCGGAGTTCTTGGAAGTTTCGTTGCAAGGTTTGCGGGTTATCGAAGAGAACGCACCAATTGATGCCTCGACCGCCATCGTCGGCGTCATTCTTTCCTACCCGATTCCGGGCATTCCTGATCGTGTTCGCGTGCGGTGGGAATTGTTCAATGACAGGATCACGCGCATTCCAGCTAGTGCGGTTGATCCAGTTGGCCCGCTGTTGAGCTACATTGAACCAGACGATCCCATTCTCGAGTGGCGCAATCATCTGCTCAAGTACGAGGAGCCCAAAGTCAAGGCAGTTTCCGTCGCTGGTGGTCGCTCGATCTGTATTCCAGTGCTATCGATTGGCTTCCTTGGCATCGCTCTCACTATGGCATATCTGGCAAGATCATCACGAGTTGTTTGGCGGCGCAAATATGTACTCGGTTGCGCCATCAGCTTGGTGATGAGCATTTTGTTCCGGCACGCGATTGCGATCGATCTACCCAACCCGTTTGCGGGGGCGCCTGACTCAAAAGTCGCAACCGAAATCATTGCTGGCGTTATTGATGGTGCCAACACTGCATATCTTGAAACGGAGCCGCATGCATTGCGTCGGGCTCTCTCGGTGATCGCACTGCAAGACAAACTTGCCGATGTTGAGGCCGAACTCAGTCGGGCCGTTGCGGTCAAGGTTTTGGGGGGCGGGATTGCGCGGGTAAATGGGGTCGACGAATTGGTGCTCTCGCAGGTCAAAGCTATCGGCGGTCACACAGGCTTTAGTTCGCTGGCGGAGTGGACGGCTAGGGCCAGTGCGAGCCATTGGGGTCACCTTCATCGGCGTACCATACGCTTTCGCGCGCTGTTGGATGTCGTTCATGATCATGGCACGTGGAAATTAGCTGGAATCACCGTCTTGAGCGCGAAGCAACAGCCACGGTCCAAATTGTAATGCGAGCGGCGAGACTCAAAGTTTGCCAAATAATGTCGCTTGCCGCGGTCGCCTTGCTGATTTCGGGTGTGTTTGCCATCCCGCAGGCCCACTTCCGCCTCAACCTGAATGTTCGCATTTTTCATGTCGAGCACTTGGCGGATGGCTTAAGAGTGTACGTGCGGACACCCATGCCCTTTTTAGTTGCCGGTCGCGTCGGTCCTATAGTTTATGGCGACCTGCCCGAGCCAGCGCCATTTACATCGAATAGGATCGAGCAGGGCAAGGTTGCTCATTACGTCGATTGGGTTCAATTCGACGTTGATCGAAAGGGTCTTGGGGCATTGGCCGAGGATGGCCTCCATCTCTCATCACGTGGCGCCCGAATGCGGGCGGAAGTCGAGGATACAAGAATACATCGCGTCGGTACTGCGCCAGGGTTTGCGACGTTGGAGGAGGTCAAGTCGGTCTTCGCAGGGCCTATCTCTACTACTCCTGAAAACGCTCCTCTCTATGTTGGTGATGCGGCTGTCGATATTGCCCTACGCTATCGTGCGAGCGCTCCCATCTACGAGTACCAGGTCTCAAGTTCGCTCGATCCCGGATTGCCAGGCCAGGGCGAGACGGCCAACCTCATTCTGGATCACACTGCAAGCGGGGTTGAGGTTTTCCGTGACCGTGGTCTTCTGACCGAGCCTGTAAAAATCTCGCATTCGGCCGTCTCTGCCTTTGGTACATTCATCAAAGAGGGGGTGCGGCACATTCTAGAGGGATGGGATCACGTTCTTTATGTGATTTGTCTGGTCTTGGGTTCTAACAATTTGAGGTCGTTGTTCTGGCGGGTTTCCGGGTTCACCATCGGACACAGTGTGACTCTCGCCCTCGGGCTCTTCGGTTTTGTGCCATCCGGCGCATGGTTTATTCCGGCAGTCGAAACAGGTATCGCACTTTCAATCCTATACGTTGCGGGCGTTGCTATTGTGGGTGGTCCCACGCATGTAAACAGTGAACGAAATCTGTTTGGAGTGAACTGTGCATTAGGTTTGCTTCACGGATTGGGCTTCTCTTTTGTGCTGCAGAAAATTCTGCAAATCACTTCGCCTGACATCTGGCAGAGCCTGCTCGCTTTCAACATCGGCGTTGAGATCGGGCAAATTCTGATTATTTTAGTGGCGTGGCCACTGTTCAAACTTATCGAGCGGTTAGATGAGCGAGCCTGGAGCTTGAGTCGACTGGGTCTCGCGAGCGCTTGTGCCGTCGTCGCGCTCGTTTGGACGGGGCAGCGTGCATTGTCCGTTATTGAGACCCTTTAGTATCGTTCCGACATGTATTCTAGCCGACCTAAAGTGTTGCTTGGACAATGGTCAAGATACCCCGTTCGCACTCGATGCCTCGGACCTTTCCAGTACTTTCTCGAACGGGCAGCTCACCGGGCGCTAAATTTGCGTGCCTCATTTAAAACCATTTGCTCCGAAACCGCTTTCGGCATAGTTTTTCAGGATGTCAAAGGTTAATTTGAAAGCGCTTTCGGCACACTTGGGCCTCGCGGAGGGGACCGTGTCACGAGCTATGAACGACTATCCTGACATTTCGGAACGCACCGTACAGCGCGTCAAGGCAGCGGCGAGTGAGTTGGGATATCGGCCGAACTCCAATGCGCGGCGTCTTGCAACCCGCAATGCGGAATGTATCGGCTTCATCTTGCCTTGGCAGGAAGGAAATTTTTCGCAACCTTTCCTCGGAGAACTGCTAGATGGTCTGTCGGAGGCGCTGCTTGACAAACACTGGGACCTGATGGTCGCTGTTGCACAGTCTCCGCGCGATGAACTATCAACGATCGATCGACTTGCGCGTTCGGGCCGGGTTAACGGCCTCGTCATTTCGCGTACCCTCATACGAGATCCGCGGATACAACGTATGATGGATCTTGGCTTGCCATTTGTTTCCCATGGCAGGACAGCAGATGCCGAGGACTATGCCTGGTTTGACATAGACAATGCGGAAGTGTTTCGAGAAGCGGTGACACATCTCGCCAATCTGGGCCATAGCCGAATTGCGCATATACACGGTTCACTTGATTACAATTTTGCGGCCGCGCGCTTGTCGGGATACAGACAGGGACTTGCGGAGAACGGTTTGGCACAAAGTTCACTTTACGAAGTTCGATCGGATTTGAGTGCGCATGGCGGCCATCGTGCCGCAAACGCGCTGTTGGCGTTGAGAGATCACCCAACAGCGATCGTATGTGTTTCGGACACAGTTGCGCTGGGTGCCATGAAAGCGATACGCGAAAGAGGTTGGAGGCCAGGGCGAGAGGTTTCGGTGATCGGCTATGATGGATTGCCACTTTGTGAACACTCAGATCCACCACTCACCAGCATCGTGCAGCCGCTACAAGCGGCGGGAAAGCGGATTGGCGAAATGTTACTAGCGGTGATTGATGGAGATGACCCGCGCAATCACCAGGAACTTTGGACTGCATCTCTGGAGCGACGGGAGACTGACAATCCGCCTGTCTCCTCCAATCGGCCGCAAGAGGCGGCAATTCGTAAGCGCCAAGCAAAACCGCGCAAACAAGGGAGTAAGCCATGAAAGCATTCTTGAAGGTTGTGACCGGGTTAGTCTTATCGGTCACGATTGTCGGCGGCGCGCACGCCGATACGATAAGATTCTGGACGACAGAAGAACAACCCGATAGGCTCGCCAAGCAGCAAAAAATGGCCGCGGCATTCAAGCAGAAATCAGGTCATACCGTCGAGGTCATTCCCGTCACAGAAAAAGACCTTGGGACGCGCGCCACGGCGGCGTTTGGCGCAAATGATCTTCCGGATGTTATCTATCACACACTTCAGTATGTCCTGCCTTGGGCCGAAGCGGGTATCCTCGACGTGGAGACCAACAATGAGATCGTAGACGATCTCGGCAAAGAGACATTCGCTCCTGGTGCGATAGCGATGGCTCAATTCAATGGCCTGACAGCTGCAGTTCCGGTCGACGGCTGGACCCAGATGATCGTTTACCGGAAAGACATTTTCGACGCTAACGGGTTAGCTGCGCCGGCGTCCTATGACGCTATTCGCGCGGCGCTTACCAAACTCCACAGCCCGCCGAACATGTATGGATTCGTCGCACCGACCAAAATTGATGAGAACTTCATGAGCCAGGTGCTGGAGCATGTCTTTCTCGCGAACGGAGTGTCTCCGGTCGACAAGAGCGGCTTCAAGGCGCTGGACGAGCAGTCGACGATTGAAGTCCTAGACTTCTACAAGGACATTGCCAAAGCATCGCCACCCGGCGAGCTTTATTGGAAGCAGTCGCGCGAGCTCTACTTTGCTGGTAAAGCGGCAATGATCATATGGTCGCCATTCATTCTTGACGAACTGGCAGGCCTCAGGGACTCCGCGCCACCAACAATCAATGATGATCCACAATCTCGTGAGTTGGCCGGAAAAACCGACGTCGTTACGGCCTTTGCCGGGCCATCGAATCCGAACGGTGCGGCATGGGGTGATGTGCGATATTTCGGAGTGACGCCGGACGCCAATACCGATGTGGCTGCCGCGTTTATAAAATTTTCTATGGACGATGGTTACACCTCAACACTCAGCATCGCTCCCGAAGGCAAGTTTCCAGTGCGACGTGGCACTTCGGAAAGTCCAAAGAAGTTCGTTGATGCTTGGTCGAAGCTGCCGGTCGGTGTCGATCGAAAGGCGCCTCTATCAGATCTCTATCCGGCAGAGACCATCCAGAAGATTGTTTCAGGCCTTGAGTCCGCCAATCGATGGGGCGTGAAGGAGGGACAGCTCGCTTTGGCGTCCAAGATCGTCAATAGTCAAATCATCAATCGCATCGTGCGACGTTACATCGATGGCGAGATCGACCCAAAAAAGGCCGTCGCCAGCCTGAACGCGGAGTTAGCCAAGATCAAATAGGGACGTAATGGCGCCGGTGGCGAATGCTGCCGACGCCTCCCTGAGGGCGCAATAATTCAGGGAGGGAAGTGCGTTGACCGCCTTTAGACCACGTGCAGGTGTGGGCCGTGCGGAAGGCCCACCCACAGCAATCGGGCCCATGGCACGACGAGAAATGCGGTTGGCGTACACGATGCTGTTGCCAACTTTCGTCATTGTCTTTGGCATTGTTCTCGCGCCGCTGCTGGCAAATTTCTGGATTTCATTAAAACCTATCCAACTCGGTGATTTACGACCACCCGCCTTGGTGGTCAACGAACGGTTGCGTGGTCGGCTGGAAGCGCCGGGCGACACGGGACGGATCGAATACCGCATCCGAAATTCTTCCCAGAAAGAACCTTTACGCCAAGCGCAGTTTTCAGATGCCGTTCCCGTGGGTCTTCAAGTCGACGCGCTAGACGACCGCTGCTCTCTTGCAGGCGTCTTGCTTGACTGCGAGCTGGGCGTTGTGCCGCCGAAATATCGCGATCGCATTCGCATAGAAGTGACGGCAACCGAGGCCTATTTCAAGAATGAAATCAATCCTCGGGTGAGCCGTCCTACCGTCTTTGCTAAAGCCGACAATATATTGACCAATTTTCAGTTCACACTGGACAATTACCGAGAAATCTTTGCCGCCGAGGAATTCTGGTACGTCCTTCGTGTATCAATCTACTACACCGTTTTTGGAACCGCTGGCGCTGTTGTGCTGGGGCTTTTCGCGGCTCAGTTGCTAAATACCGCCTTCCCCGGACGCGGGGTTCTGCGTGGATTGTTTCTCTTTCCCTACGTGGCACCCGTTATTGCGGTTGCTTTTACTTGGGTTGTGCTGTTCGACCCGTTTTCGGGTACGCTCAATTCGATCCTATTGCAGATGGGTGCGATCGACGAACCCATCAATTTTTTCGGTCAGCGTGTTATGCCTTTCAATTTCTTTGGCTTCACGCTCGAATTTCCGTTGGCTCTCAGTAGTGTCATTGCCTTTGAAGCGTGGCGGTATTTTCCGCTATCTTTCCTTTTCATTTTGGCACGCATGCAATCTCTTTCGTCAGAAATTTACGAAGCAGCGGAAATAGACGGCGCGACGCCTCTGCAGCAGTTTTGGAATATTTCGCTTCCTCAGTTGGTGGGCATTCTGTCCGTGTTGTTCCTGCTGCGCTTCATCTGGACGTTCAATAAATTCGACGACATTTTTCTCCTTACGGGAGGAGCGGCAGGAACCCGCACGCTAACGGTAGACGTCTATGAGCAGGCATTTGGCGTTGCCAACCTCGGTGCTGGAGCGGCCGTTGCCGTCATTGTTTTCGTCGTCTTGCTAATTTTTTCACTCATATTCTTCAAGTTCGCACCACAGGATGATGGATGATGCGTATTGGCAATGGTTTCTTCTCAAGTATTGTGATCGGTGCGTCGTGGGGCGTGATATGGATGGTCGTCATAG
>JBPCWA010000480.1:0-4993 GCA_051009975.1 Hyphomicrobiaceae bacterium | reverse complement strand
CTGAGAACAGGAGCTTTGAGAACTCCACTGGCAAACGGATGCATCCCATCGATGCGGGGTAGCCTGGCAAGTCCCCCGCATGAAGCGCAATCCCGCGCCACGTCAGCCGCTGCATATTTGGCATTGGTGCGTTATTGTAGGTGCTTGAGAAGTGACGTTTGCGCTTTTGAAGTATTGTGAAAACGCCGGTAGGTGTTCGTTTGCCCCGTTTGCCAGTGGAGCTACTGGATACGCCGATTGCTACACCGTTGCGGTAGACGTGAGTAAGCTGCTCCGGCAGCGACACGACGACGACCACCGGCCCTTCAGGCGAAAGCTCGGGCCGCCAGATATACTCCCCGTTTCGTAGTGAACGAATGTTTGGAGATAGTTTAGCCGCGAGTGCTGGCCACCCCAATGCCATGAGCGAGCCACTTCCTACCCCAGAGAGGAATTGTCGACGTCGAAGACGCATCATACTTGATCAACCTTCTCACTTCTCAGATATCGAATGCGATCGGGTCGATGTCAGTGCAAAGCGGCGACATTGTGCTCAGTGAAGTAGCGATCTGTTAGTTCGTTGGGGGCAAGCCTGCTCTGTACAGAATTAGCAGATCCATCTTGTGGTTAAGATGTGCTGCGGACGGCAGAATGATCTGAGGTAGTCAGCCTTAGCAGGAGCTTAGGCGGGCGGTCCGCGGCGGATACCTTCGCGCGTTGCATCACACTGCATTCTGAAATTCCATTGAAAGGTTATGGCCCACCTCGGGCTTAAATTCCTGCACCTGCTTACGTCTGCTTCCGGACGCAAAGCGGCCGTAGGTTATTGCAGTTTCTCAGGTCTGCTTGTGACCCGAAGCGGTCATGCGCAGGTGCAGAAAACTGGTCGCGTTAGCGGCAATTATTACCGAACCGGTGATGTATGATGCGTCGGAAGATGGGTTTGCGGAACTGTGCTAGCGCAGTCAGTTTCGCCTTCGAAGCGGACGAGAAATGCTCACCGGGAGGTTCGTTCGATCAACCTGCCGGGTCGCCATGCTTCTTCTCGGATTGGGTTTTGCGATACTCTGTGGGAGACCTCCCGGTCCAATTGCGAAATGCCCGAGAGAAATTGGACTCTGATTGATAGCCGAGTTCCAAGGCAATCAGCGATATTGGTACAGAACTGCTCCCGACCCGCTCCACCCCAAGTTCGCGTTGGATCGACCTGCGCAACGACGTAAAGCTCTCGCCCGACGCCTTCAGTCCGGCCTGAAGTTTTAACTTTGAAAGAGACAGCTCTTCGGCAGCATCTTCAAGACAGTATTGGGCGTCAGCCAAATTCCGCGTCAAAATCCGACGCACAAGCTGAATGATGGATAGCGGCGCTGTTGCCGGATACAGTGGGGCCGATATCGCGGGCGCGTGTGATATCGGTGGCATGGTGTTATTCAGCCACCCGGATGGAAATCTCAGAGAGACTCCCGAGGAGCCTCGGAGTACGGAACTTGGAGGCAGTACATCTTCAGGAATACAGTCAGGTTCGGAGGTCGTTGCCACGACATCCTTATGTAACCAGGCATCATTGGCACAACGGCGAACGAGTTCGACGAATACACCAACAGCAACAGCATCGACTTGCGATGTATCGGGCGTGTCGATCGACGGTCGAGTCATCTCGAATGCAGCGATATTACTATCTACGTTTAGCCGATAGACAGATGCTCCACCACCTGCGCCAGCAGCGATGCAAAAGCGCGTTAGAACGCTCACGAGATTAGGCGACTCTTCCAAGAATGGTACGATAGGGGCCCAACCGCCAGCAGCCATCAATACGCCCTGGCGCGCTCCGAGCATGGGATCACCAACCCGTTGCGCAGCCCAGTTTAGAAACGCGTAAATTTTCGTTGCAGCTACCAGGGTATCCGCGCTGCGCAAGTCGAAAACGTCTATCGAGAGCGCGCTAGCGGCATCGAGCTCACTGCAATTATGAGCAAGCAGCACATCCATGAACGGATGTAATACCACCACACGCATCGCGGTAATTTCTGTCGAAGTCATCTAGCAACCCAGGGGGATTAAAATCTGGCACCATTCATATCGACCCCATGAACTTACGGTCCGCAAGCTCCAATGAATAGTCAAAGTCATTCACCACTAGCAACGTTCTATGATACGCCTCGGTCGAATTCGCGGCTTTTGCGGAAAGCGCAAGTCGCAATCTCGGCCTATGGGCGGTGGTTTGGCGGGCCAGCTACTGCGCCGGGTCGCATGGTCCGGGCAGATCTGGCTGAGAGCGCTACCTCCTGGTCAAATCCTGGGCTGCAGCTGAACGTTACTTGGGAGTGAAGGGTGAGAGTCAAACAGCTACTGACAGCCGCCGTTCTGGCAAGCCTAGCATTGTCGAACACCGCGTTTGCGAGCGTGGAGAGCAAGACTTGGCCTGCGTCCGATAAGGCGAAGCAGTTTGTCAAGGACACGATCGTAATCGGCATGCTAGCCAGCCCCTACGGCACGGGCTGGACCAAGTACAAGCAGCTTCACGACTATTTTGCGCTCTCGCGGAAATCCGGCATCACTGGTCATGAAATGACGCTCACTGCTGCCGATATGACATTCGAGACACTCCTTCAACAGCATTACCACTACCGCGCGGCCATGGCGGAGCAACCGGACAAGTTCCTAGTTGTGCAGAGCACGCGGGATATTGAGGCCGCGCACATTCAAGGAAAGACAGCGGTTATATGGAACAGCCAGACTGCCACCATCCTGAACGGCGATTTGACCCGCATGGCGCTGTTCAAGGACATGGGCATCAAAAGCATGATCCTGGCCTACAATGATACATTTCGGACTGGTTCAGGTGGTCTAGCAGCCTACAACGGCCAAGATATTGGATTGACGCCCTGGGGCAAGAAGGTGATCGACGAACTGGTCAGGTTTGGCATCCTGCTTGATCTTAGCCACACCGGCTACAAGACCGCCACTCAGGCGATGGACTACATGGAGAAGACCTACCCGGGCGTCCCCTTTGTTTACACGCATTCACTGCCTGCCGGCCTGTACAAGGACGAACCGAACCGCACAGTCAAAGGCTGTTATCGGAATATCACGGACGAGGAGGCAATTAGAGCGGCAAAATCGGGTGGTTATGTTGCGCCGACATTCACCGAATGGATGATGGATGGCATTTGGCCTGACAACATCAGCCCGAAGCAGGCGGCTGACATGATCGATTACTACGTCAAGCTGATCGGCGTGGACCACGTGGGGATTGCATCCGACGATATGTTCTCTACGAAGCTTGTCGTCGACTTCGCGAAGAAAAACGCCGACATCTACAATGATGGCGGCTACATGATTAACGCGTTCAATAAGGGTGCTACGGGGAGTGGCGAATTGGCCAAAATCTTAGCGGCAATCACCGACGAGCTCTGGAAGCGCGGTTATTCGAACGATGATCTCGTGAAGATCTACGGCCGCAACAAGATGCGTGTGTACGCCCAAGTATGGGAGGGTGTCGCGCCGAAGAAGTTCAATGCCACGTATAGAGAACGGTTACGTCTACGGCGGCTGCTTCAAGCAGGCTTTGGCAACCGGTAGTCTTTTTTTGAGAGCTGAACGGCAGCCAGCATGCCGGCACAGTCCATCGTGAGACATTGCAAATGAGTTTTCGTAGATCGCGCGTATTGCGGCACGATTGAAGGAAACCGACACAATGAAATGGCTGCGCTCTTCGGTTCATGGCTTACTGATAGTTGCGCTGGTATGCATGTTGACCGGCGCATCGCAGATGGCGGTTGCGCAATCCTCCGGTTTTCAAGGCCCGAGCAGTGTCGAAGGCGAGCTGAGTGAAGACGCAAACATTCGCCGGCGGGCTCCCGTGGATCCAGGGACACCGGTCAAGAGCCGCCTGTTCGCGCCATGGTTCACGCTGAAGGATCAAATCAGAACGCGAACGGGTTTGCTGGCCGGATTCGATTACACGGCCTTTGGCCAGCACCTCACGGCCAACCTCGATCCAAATGAAGCCGCCGGTGGTATTTTTCGGGCATTCGGGACCTGGACGCTGATGGACCGCGGCGACACCTCCGGCGCCCTGATCTACAAGTTTGAACATCGCCACCGCTTTACCGACTTGTCGCCCATCGCGTTTGGCCTCGCCTCAGGTTCCGCAGTTCCGACCGGCCTCCCGTTCAGCGACTACGAATGGGGAGTGACCAATCTCTATTGGCGGCAGAATTTTCGTTCCGGCCGCCTCAACTTCATTGCCGGCAAGATCGACGCGACCGACTATCTTGATGTTTATGCCATGGTCAATCCGTGGACGAGCTTCCAGAACCTGGCGTTTTCGACCAGCCCGACGATTGCGGCCCCCGATCAGGGGTTGGGCTTCGCAGCCGGTGTTGCACTGAGTGACAACTTCTATGTTGTGGCGGGGCTCAATGACGCGAACGGTGCACCGCGGAACGCCGGTTTTGAAACCTTTTTCGATCGGCGCGAATACTTCAAGTCGGTCGAACTCGGCTACATGTCCTCATTCGAGCGTCGCTACCTAGACAACGTCCATCTGACCTATTGGCATGCCGATGAGCGCACGCGACAAGGTGTTCCGGAAAGCTGGGGATTGGCCTTCAGTGCCGCGGCGTTCGTCGACGATCGCTGGTTGCCATTCTTGCGGGCCGGGTATTCGGAAGGTGGCGCGGCGCTGTTGCGCAGGAGTGTCGCGGCTGGCATCGGTTATCGCTTTCCCGACACCGACGTCTTTGGTTTCGGCATCGGCTGGGGCGAACCCTTTGGAGATGACCCGCGCGAACAGGTTTCAACCGAGCTGTTCTATCGCTGGCAGGTTACCGACGTGCTTGCCGTGACGCCAAACCTTCAGGTGATGATCAATCCCTCGAACAACCCGGCAAGGGACACACTCACCTTCTTGGGCGTGCGCGGTAGGGCGGCATTCTAGACGTGTGCCATGCCTTGCAGCCCGTCAGCACCATGCACTCGGACCGAGGTAAGTGCTCAAAAGAGACGCTTT
>JBPCWA010000479.1:0-17760 GCA_051009975.1 Hyphomicrobiaceae bacterium | reverse complement strand
GTCCCAGGCCTGCCGATTTGTCCTGTCGTTAGCGCGAGTGCGATCAGGCACCTTGCGTTGTCCGTGCCGTGCACGTGCTGTGAGATGCCCATACCCCAAAAGATTAGCGAGGCTTTGGCCCGCGCATAGTTCCGAGCAGCTGCTCTGATTGCCTCCGCCGAGATCCCACAGACTTGCGCCATTTTCTCAGGTGAGAATTCTGTTATGCGAGCTCGCAATTCCTCAAAGCCTTCGGTGTTGGCCTGGACATACTGCTTGTCATAAAGGCCCTCGTGGACGATCGTGTGAAGCATACCATTGAGCAACGCGACATCTGTTCCCGGCTTGAACTGCAGGACCGTGCTTGCATAGCGCGAAATACCCTGGCTTTGGCCGCGAGGGTCCATCACAATAAGCTCGGCTCCTCGACGGGCAGCATTCTTCAAGAAGGTGGCGGCAACGGGGTGGTTTTCTGCCGGACGCGCTCCGATTACGATAATGCAGTCGGCATCCTCAGCTGCCGTAAACGGCGCTGTGACCGCACCGGAGTTCAGTCCTTCCATAAGTGCAGCTACGGACGACGCGTGGCAAAGACGCGTGCAATGGTCCACATTGTTGGTCGAGAAGCCTTGGCGAATAAATTTTTGAAAGAGATAGGCCTCCTCATTCGAGCACTTGGCGGACCCGAAACCAGCGACGGCCTTGCTGCCATCTCGCTCGTATATAGTTTTCATTCCTTGAGCGGCACGCTCAAGTGCCTCTTCCCAGGTGGCCTCGCGAAAATAGTCTTTGAATTCCTCGGGTCGAATGACGGACGAGCCGGATTTTGCTGGCGCATCTTTCCTGCGGATCAACGGTACCGTCAGCCTGTCAGGGTGATGAATGTAGTCATAGCCGAAACGACCTTTCACACACAACCTATTGGCATTCGCAGGGCCGTCCTTGCCATCTACTGCAACAATCCGATTTCCTTTGACGTGGGCCACGGTTTGGCAACCCACGCCGCAGAAGGGACACAGAGTTGCGACCGATTGTTCTTCGAACACTGTCCGAATATTGTTTTCGTCGACAAGGCTGGATTCCATTAAGGCGCCCGTCGGACATGCCTGGACACACTCGCCACAGGCGACGCAAGTACTCGTGCCCATGCCCTGATCGAAGTCAAAAACGATTTTTGCGTCTGCTCCGCGGTAGGCCATGCCGATTACATCATTGGCCTGCACTTCGCGGCAGGCGCGGACGCAGAGGTTGCAATGAATGCAAGCATCGAGATTGACGGCGATCGCAGAGTGGGTGCGATCAGGTTGCACGCGTGCATGGCTGGGATAGCGGCTCGTAGTGGAGAGCCTCATCTCATCCACCCAGGTCCAAAACTTGGATTGCGGATCGTGCGCTTCTTCGCGCCCTGGCTGGTCAGCCATGAGTAACTCGAAAACCATTTCACGCGATTTGATCGCGCGCTGGCTGGCAGTCTTGACTTTCATGTCTTTGGTAGGTTTTCGAACGCACGAAGCGGCGAGCGTTCGCTCGCCTTCAATCTCAACCATGCATGCTCGGCAATTGCCGTCGGAGCGGTAGCCCTTCTCAGGTTGCCAGCATAGATGAGGGATGGACGTCCCGAGCCTCTGGGCAGCTTGCCAGATCGTTTCCTCAGCGTTGGCCTCGACCTGTTGGCCGTCAAGCTCAAACGTGATCTTAGTCATCTCGGGTTGATTCCTTTTGTGATCGCCCATGGGACCAGTCAAATTGGTGCGTAGGGGACTTCAGCCTTTTAGTTCGATCTCGACGAACGCAAATATTGTATCGCTAGCATTGACAACGTTGTGGCGGATACCCGCTTGCCGAAAATATGAGACACCCTTTTCAAGCTGTGCAATCGTTTCCTCACCACTATCTGACACGAGTTTCAGCTGTCCACTTTCACAAGGCACAACGACGTAATCAAACTGGTGGGTGTGGACGCCCGTCTCGGCGCCGGGATCAAAACGCCAAGCAGTGACACGGACGCGATCATTGTCAACCTGGACGTTCGGTACAGCCAAAGTTGTCATCGCAGATCCTCGGGAAAATACTTGAAGACTGAGCGCAGAGGATTAGGGGCCGCTTGACCCAATCCGCAAATCGAAGCATCGGCCATGACATCGGCAAGCTCGGCCAAAAGCTCTGCATCCCAATGTGCCTCTGACATCAGCCGGACAGCCTTTTCGGTCCCGTTTCGGCAAGGTGTGCATTGGCCGCAGCTCTCGTCCTCAAAAAACTTCATCAGATTTAGAGCGACTGCTTTCATGTTGTCGCGATCCGATAGGATGACAACGGCGTGTGATCCAACGAAGCAACCAAATTTTTCCAGTTGGCCAAAATCAAGAGGTATGTCTGCCAAGCTAGCCGGCAATATTCCGCCCGACGCCCCACCAGGCAAATAAGCTTTGAACTTGTGATCATCTAACATGCCGCCACAAAGTTCAATCAACTCACGCGCGGTGGTGCCGGCAGCGACCAGCTGAACTCCCGGCTTCTTGACCCGGCCGGAGACAGAGTAGGATCTCAACCCTTGGGATCCGCTCTTTCCCTGCGAGGAAAACCAATCCGCCCCCTTCGCTAATATTTCGGGTATCCAATAGAGCGTCTCAACATTGTTGACCAACGTCGGACGGCCGAAAATCCCGTTCTGTGCGACGTAGGGTGGACGGTGCCGTGGGAGGCCTCGTTTGCCTTCGATGCTTTCGATCATTGCAGATTCTTCGCCGCATATGTAGGCACCAGCTCCGCGTCTGAGGATGATCTTCGTATGGTTCGCAAGCCCGTTTGCCTCGAGGTGCGAGATTTCCGTTCTCAGGATTTCGCGCACTGCGGGATATTCGTCGCGCAGATACAAATAGATTGCTTCAGCTTCAACGGCCCAAGCCGCGATCAGCATTCCCTCGAGGAACTGGTGCGGATTTCGTTCGAGAAAGTAGCGGTCCTTGAACGTTCCAGGTTCTCCCTCGTCCGCATTCACCGCCATAAGCCGGGGCTTGGGCGCAGCCCTTACAAACTCCCATTTCCGTCCCGTTGGAAACCCCGCTCCGCCGAGGCCGCGCAGACCAGCATCCGAGAGCAGGCCAATCATGTCATCGGCGGACTGTTCGCCGGCCAGGCAGGCTTTGAGTGCCTGATAACCATTTGCACTGCGATAAGCGTTTAGATCACTGTATTCCGGGATGTCCGGGTGAAAATGCCCAGCCTGGCAGACCGATACGATCTTGTCGGTCGTTGCTTGATCGATGTGATGGTGGCCCACCTCGCAAACGGGGGCCGTGTCACATCGCCCCATGCACGGCGCACGAACGACTCTAGTATCGTTGATTTCAGCCGAGCGTAGTGCAGAAATGAGGTCCTCGGCACCTGCGAGTTGGCAGCTGAGCGAGTCGCAGACTCGTATCGTCACTGGAGGGGGGCGAACATCAGCGTCGGACACCAAGTCGAAGTGGGCATAAAACGATGCCACTTCATATACTTCGGCCATCGACAGTCCCATCAGCTCCGCCAAAGCTTGCATATGGCCAGCTGGCAGGCATCCTTGATCATCCTGGATCACGTGCAGGTATTCAATAAGCTCGCTTCGTTTAATTTTTCGATCGGCCAAAAGAGCCTTAATAGCAACTAGCTCGTCTTGCTGCAGCACTCGACCTTTCGGGAAGAGTGGTGCGCTACGTCGCCCAGATCCTGGATGATCGCGTCGGGGTTTTTCGTGACGCGAGTGAGAAGCATTCGTCTCGTTGTTCATGTTGACATTCCGAATGATTTCAGCGCGACGAATGCGCAAGCTGCAGGTTGGAATTTTTGGTATGCCAGATACCATTACACATACAGGAGCCATTGGTGTTGTGTCGATAGTGTCGATGGATCTCGGCTTTTAGCGTTCTCTGAACAGACGTCGGGGGGTATTTAACCAATGGAATCAAGGTCCCCCATCGATTGCCTGAAATATGAGATTGCGCTATGCGGCCAACATAGGTATACCGCTCGCCGGTATACCAAAGACCAAATACCAAAGATTTGGATTGGTGCCCAACAAAAATTCCTTGGGTTCCACGATGTGGTGTGGGATCAGACATTGGGTGCTTCGCAGGGGAGCATCGGACGTCATGCCTGTAAATTGGTCATGCCTGCTCTAAGTCATGTCCTAACACAGATATGTCTGAAATGACGGAGGAAGCCTAGAAATGCAAATGAATTGGATGAGTGCCGTTGTGGCGGCCGCGGGTAGTGCGGGCCTCTTGACGGTGTCGGTGGCGGCAAACGCATTTGAGCCTCAAAAGCCAGTCGAATTTGTCGTAATGGCCGGTAAAGGTGGTGGAGCTGACAAGGCTGTTCGCCTTATGCAGGCGATTATCGCGAAAAACAAGTTGGCCGCGCAGCCGGTCACCCCCGTGAACAAACCAGGCGGGTCTGGTGCCGAGGCCTTGATCTACTTGAAGGGCAAAAAGGGTGATAACCACACTATCATGTTCACCCTGAACAGTTTTTACACGACCCCACTGCGTCAGGCGGCGCTCGGCGTCAATATCGAGGACTTCACGCCAGTCATGCGCATGGCGGAAGATACCTTCTGTCTTTGGGTGAACTCGGATCGCAAGGATATCAACTCGGTTGAGGATTTTGTAAAGGCGGCCAAAGCCAAGGGCAAAGGCTGGATCATGGCAGGTACCGGCAAAAATTCGGAAGACAACCTGTTGACGGATTTCCTAAACACGGCCTACGGCCTCAGCATGAAGTACATCCCGTACAAGGGCGGGGGCAAAGTCGCGAAGGAACTGGCCGGCAACAATGCAGATTCGACGGTCAACAATCCATCGGAGCAACTCGGCTTCTTCGAGGCTGGAAAGACCAAACCACTGGCTTGCTTCACACCGGAACGCATTGGTCTCTTTAAAGACTCCCCCACTTTCAAAGAGTTGGGTCAGGATTTCGTCTACTTCATGCAGCGCACTGTTGTTGGCGCGCCGGGTATGAGTGCGGAGGCGAAAGCCTACTATACCGACCTGTTCACGAAGGTCTTCAACTCGGAAGAGTGGCAGACCTACAGAAAGAAAAAGGCTCTGGTCGGAGAAGCAATGACTGGTGCCAAGCTGATGGATTACTGGAAGAAGGAGCGTGAAATCCATCGGCAGATGCTGATCAAAATGGGAGCAATCAAAGGGTAGAGAGTGGACACTTAAATCCAAGTGATCCACCCCTCTGAATGGCTTGAGTGTTCGGGCGAGAAAGCGGAATTCGCTGAGCTTTGTAAAAAAGCGCCATATGTCTCGCCCGACGCTTCTCTTCAGATCTTGTGTTAAGAGCGTCGCCGATTTCGACGCTGAGATTGATTGGCGGCCCTTGAGCTCTGAACCGGGATTGCACTCCCGGATTGTTGTCAACGCATTCCATGATTCAGATTTCATGACCAAAGTTGCAGGACCAGAACTTGTGGCTAGGCATGATTGAGTTTGACAGGTCTGTCTCAGGTGAGAGCCGCAGGCGATTGTGTGAATTGGTCATGAGGTATTTGGCTATAAGGTTATGGCTGATTGATCAGCTCCGGGCAGGTAAAACGTCGGTTTGGTCAATCGTCGGGCAAGAGTAGTTTCGCTCACAGTGGGCCTTTTGAAATGGGCGCATGTGAGCAGACGACTAGTAGGCGTAGATGTAACCAACAAACTTGGATGCCACCAAATGAGCGTTCGTACCGCTGAATTGCTGATGGCGATATTTATGGCCGTATTGTCGACCTACTTCATGTGGGAAGCGGCGCGCTTGCCGATCGGCTGGGATCCAGATGAAGGACCAGGTGGTGGTTTCTGGCCCTTTTGGCTGTCTCTGATAATGTTGGTCTGCTGTGGATGGATCTTTGTTAATTGGATACGTAGGACCACCGCAGTCTCTCAGAATGAAACGCCATTCTTTTCGCCCGGCGTCGTTACCGACGTGGGCGTCGTCATTCTGGCACTATTTGTTACCATCGCGCTGTTCGACGGTCTTGGTCCCATCCCGGGCATCGGTGTTTACGGGGCGCTCCCACTGTTCCTGCTCTTTTACCTTAAGGTCATTGGGCGTCACTCCTGGTTTGCAACGTTGCTCACTATGATCCTGATCCCTGTCTCGACATTCTTGTTCTTTGAAATCGCTCTCAAGATCACCTTGCCCAAAGGGATTACGGAACCGCTGTTCTTCCCGATCTACAAGTTTTTCTTCTCTTAGTGCCGACGATCGAAAAGGCCGCTGTTCGCCGTCGTCTATTTGGCTCTGACCGCCGGATCAATGGCACGTGAAGCAATAACTCGGATGCAGGCTTAGCTATGGAAATTCTGACACTCCTCCTTGACGGTTTCGCAGTGGCGCTGCAGCCGACTAATCTGGGATTAATTGTCCTTGGGTGCACGGTCGGTCTTTTCATCGGCGCCATGCCAGGGTTGGGATCCGTCAATGGTGTTGCTATCCTGCTGCCTTTAACGTTTCTGGTGCCGCCGACCGGCGCCATCATCTTCCTTGCTGCGATCTATTACGGAGCAATGTATGGGGGTGCCATCTCTTCGATCATGCTGGGCATCCCCGGCGCTTCTACAGCTGTCGCGACGACGTTTGATGGCCGACCGTTGGCGCGGCAAGGTCTCGCCGACAAGGCTTTGACCGCTGCCGCTGTCGCCTCCTTCGTGGGGGGAACGGTTTCGGTTGTCTTGTTTACGTTTTTTGCACCTCCGCTGGCCCACGTTGCATTGTCCTTTGGAGCACCGGAGGAGTTTGCGTTGATGCTGCTGGCCTTTGCGACATTTGTCGGCCTGGGCGGCGATGACATTGCAAAGACGATATTCTCAATATGTATCGGGCTGGTCTTGGCCGCCGTCGGGCTAGATATAGTTTCCGGTGAACCGCGCATGGTCTTTGGGAACATCCCTGGATTTTTGCACGGCATTAACTTCCTCGTCTTGGCAATTGGAATCTACGGCATCGGCGAAATGCTCTGGACTATTGAAGAAAACAGCAAGGCCGGTGGCAAGAGCATGCTTTCCGAGGCGACGATTACTTGGAAGCGAACCGTAAGTAACCTGCGAGAGTTGCTAGGGACCTGGAGAACGATGCTGATGGGGTCCTTTCTGGGCTATTTTGTCGGAATCTTACCAGCGGCAGGCGCAACACCAGGCTCGCTGATGGCCTATGGAATCGGCAAACAGATGTCAAAGGAGCCGGAGAAATATGGACAAGGTGCGGTCGAGGGTGTTGTGGCACCTGAGTCCGCGAACAATGCGGCCTCGACCGGATCTATGTTGCCGATGTTAACACTCGGCATTCCGGGCTCGCCAACCACAGCGATATTGCTTGGTGGAATGGTTATCTGGGGGCTTGAGCCAGGGCCGCGCTTGTTTACAGACCATCAGGAATTTGTCTGGGGATTGATCGCTTCGCTCTATGCGGCCAACCTATTTGCCGTGATTTTGAACATCATGTTCATTCCCGCGTTCATTTGGGTTCTCAAGCTTCCCTTTACGTTATTGGCCCCCATCATTTTTGTCCTGTGTTTGATCGGTGGGTATGCGCCGACAAAGGACATGCACGATGTTTGGCTCATGTTTGGGTTTGGTGTTGTTGGGTATTTGATGCGGAAACTGGACTATCCTCTGGCGCCCGCCGTGCTGGCCATTGTGCTGGGGCCGTTGGCCGAGCCGGCGCTCCGGCAGTCGCTACTCATATCCAGCGGCGATCCATCGATCTTTTTCACACGACCCTATTCGGGCCCTATTATGGTTGCTGCCATCGTCTTGTTATTGTTGCCACTACTTGGGCCTTTGATGCGTCGCTTTCGAGGCGGGAAGGCACGCAATGAACCACAAGGGTAGTTGGCGCAGCCTGCGGTGGTCCGTGGCGCCAGCCGCAGCGTTTGATCCGCGAAGCTGCCAGCAAACTTAGGGGTTGAGTTGAATTTGGTATGTGGTAATTGGTATGTGGTACACCAGATATAGTCCGTCGAACGGTGACAAGCCGTGACAAGGCGTGCCCTTAAATTTTTGGATTGAAAGGGCGCCGGGATGAGGTGATGTCGAGCACGATCCTAAACATACGACCCATTGACGACACCGCGAGTTTGAGCTCGCGCATTTATGATCAGCTCAAATCCGCAATTACCAATATGAATATCTATGACGCGGACGCGGAGTTGCGGCTTGATGAACGTAGTTTATCAGAGCAATTCGGTAGTTCGCGAACGCCTCTGCGCGAAGCACTGACCCGCCTCGACCAAGAAGGGCTGGTCAACATTCAACCCCGGCGCGGGATTTACATCGTTCGTAAAACCAAGGCCGAAATCTTGGAAATGATTACGGTGTGGGCAGCGCTAGAAAGTATGGCAGCGCGACTCGCATGCGATGTAGCTAGCGATGATGACCTGATGGCACTGCAAGATCTTGTCAATTCGTACGATGGAGCTCAGGTCGACCAATATATGAGCGAGTATTCGGACGATAATATTCGCTTCCACGGCTCGATCATTGCACTTTCAAAATGCGATCTCATCGGTCAAATGACAGATAGTCTATTCATGCATGTTCGGGCCATTCGCCACCGGACAATATTTGAACAGGATCGGGCGCGGCGATCGATACGCGACCATGGGCGAATTGTACGTGCTTTGATCAGGCGGGATGCGGACCAGGCGGCACATATGGTCCGAGAGCACACGATGAAACTGCGAGATCATGTCGACAAGCACGTCGAATTGAACTGACAAGTGAGTATTGGAAAATGGCGACGGCTTGCGATATCTGCGGTCGCTCTAACGTACGAGGTGATACCTATGGCCGGATCTGATGGAGATCATGACACCACTGATACCGCCAACCTAACGGATGGTTTTCATTTGGTTATTGATGCGCTCAAGCTCAACGGCATTTCCACCATTTACGGCGTGCCAGGTATCCCCATTACGGACCTGGGTCGACTTGCGCAGGCCGAGGGGCTGCGCGTTATATCCTTTCGCCATGAACAGCACGCGGGCAATGCAGCCGCGATTGCTGGGTATTTGACCCAGAAGCCAGGCATCTGCCTGACAGTCTCCGCGCCCGGTTTTCTGAACGGATTGACCGCTCTCGCCAATGCAACGACCAACTGTTTTCCGATGATCTTGATAAGTGGGTCGTCGGAGCGTGAAATCGTTGATCTGCAGCAGGGCGACTACGAAGAAATGGATCAGCTGGCAATAGCCAAACCACTGTGCAAAGCAGCCTTTCGTGTGCTCCATGCCAATGATATTGGCATCGGTGTTGCACGAGCGATCCGCGCCGCTTGTTCTGGACGCCCTGGCGGCGTCTATCTCGATTTGCCAGCCCAACTCTTCGCGCAAACCATAAATGCCGAAAACGGCACGAGATCATTGGTCAAAGTCATTGAGCCAGCGCCGCGCCAAATTCCGTCACCGGATTCGGTGACGCGGGCACTCGATGTGCTCAAGAGTGCCAAACGTCCGTTGATAATTCTTGGCAAGGGTGCCGCTTACGCCCAGGCAGATGAGGACATTCGCACGTTAGTTGAAAGAACGGGAATCCCGTACTTGCCAATGAGCATGGCAAAAGGATTGTTGCCGGACACGCATCCACAATCGGCCGGTGCGGCACGCTCGCTTGCGTTGAAGGATTCGGATGTCGTAATGCTCATCGGGGCGCGACTGAACTGGCTTCTCTCTCACGGGAAGGGTAAAACGTGGGGCGAACCGGGATCAAAAACATTCATTCAAGTCGACATTGAGCCAAAGGAGATCGACAGCAACGTGGCGATCACCGCGCCGCTTGTTGGAGACATAGCCTCTTGCGTGAGGCAACTTTTGGAAGGGATAGGTGAGCATTGGCCATCTCCACCCTCAGATTGGACAGAAACGATCAAGGCCAAGGTGGCCACCAATATTGAACGAATGGCGCCGCGCTTGCGCAACAACAACGTGCCCATGGATTTTCATGGAGCCCTGGGCGCAATTCGCGAAGTCATCAAAGCTCGTCCAGACGCGATCCTCGTTAACGAGGGTGCCAACACGCTAGACTTCGCACGCAGCATCGTTGATATGTACCAGCCGCGCAAACGTCTCGACGTTGGTACATGGGGCGTCATGGGGATCGGCATGGGCTTCGCGGTTGCCGCAGCAGTCGAAACCGGCAAGCCTGTTCTTGCTGTCGAGGGGGACAGTGCCTTCGGCTTCTCAGGAATGGAGATCGAAACAATCTGTCGCTACAATCTGCCTGTGTGTGTTGTTGTGTTTAACAACAACGGCATCTACCGAGGCACGGATACCAATCCGACGGGGGACTCGGACGTGGCGCCGACCGTATTTGTCAAAGACGCTCGCTACGACATGATGATGAAAGCGTTTGGTGGTGCCGGCGTTCATGTGACGACACCCGACGCGCTGAGGCGCGCCGTCGAAGATGCGATGGATTCGGGGCAACCTACATTAGTCAATGCTGTGATCGATGAGAAGGCTGGTACAGAGAGCGGTCGTATTGGCAATTTGAACCCTTCGAGCGCATTGGCAAAAAAATAAGTATTAGCGAAATAGGCATTAACTTCTAACAAAGAGGATCGGAGCCATGGAGGCCCTCAAAGGCGTGAAAATCCTTGATTTTACGCACGTGCAGTCTGGTCCAACGTGCACGCAACTGCTTGCTTGGTTTGGCGCCGACGTCATTAAGGTTGAACGCCCGGGCGTCGGAGATGCTACTCGTAAGCAATTGGTGGACGTTCCGGGCGCAGATTCACTTTATTTTACCATGCTCAATCACAATAAGCGCTCGATTACAATCAACACCAAGGATCCGACGGGAAAAGAGATTCTCCAGCGTTTGGTACAAGAGTGCGACGTGCTGGTGGAGAACTTTGCGCCGGGGGCCCTGGATCGTATGGGGTTCGGCTGGGAACGCATTCAGGAACTCAATCCTCGCATGATTATGGCTTCTGTCAAAGGTTTTGGCCCGGGGCCTTATGAGGACTGCAAGGTTTACGAGAACGTTGCCCAATGCACTGGCGGCGCGGCATCAACGACCGGGTTCCTTGATGGCCCGCCGACGGTAACGGGAGCACAGGTTGGAGATAGTGGTACAGGACTTCATCTTGCACTCGGCATTGTGACGGCACTTTTTCAACGCGAGAGAACAGGACGTGGCCAGCGTGTCCTCGCAGCGATGCAGGATGGTGTGCTGAACCTCTGCCGAGTCAAGTTGCGGGACCAGCAGAGATTGGAGCGTGGTCCCCTGAAAGAGTATAGTCAGTACGGTCAGGGCATTCCGTTCCACGATGCAACCCCGCGTGCAGGCAACGACTCAGGAGGCGGACAGCCTGGTTGGATTGTCAAATGCAAAGGCTGGGAGAGCGATCCCGATGCCTATGTCTATTTCATTACGCAGGCTGCGGTGTGGGGAAAAATCTGCGACCTGATCGGAGAGCCGGGATGGAAAGACGATGCCGGTTATTCAAAGCCGGATGCTCGTCTTGACAAGATACCGCAGATCTTCGATCGCATCGAAGAGTGGACGAAAACGAAATCCAAGTTCGAAGTGATGGATGCCTGCAATTCGTTGGACATTCCGTGCGGACCCATTTTATCGATGAAAGAGTTAGCCGAGGAGCCGTCCTTGCGCGAGACCGGGACGATCGTAGAAGTGGATCATCCGGAGCGCGGGCCTTATTTAACGGTAGGTTGTCCGGTCAAACTCTCGGACAGCCCCGCAGTCGTCACGCGTTCGCCGCTTCTCGGTGAGCATACGGTCGAAATCCTCCAGAATGTGCTTGGCTACACGGGCGACAACTTTGATCGAGTTGTGCAGTCTGGGGCGGTTGGCGAGTTGCGGCCGATGGCGGCCGAGTAGGAGCGTCTTGGGCTGCCGACAAGTCGCAGTATTTGAACATGCAGCGGCTGCTATGAGAACGGGATTCGGGACAGACAAGTGGCGGTGCGACTAGGGTGCGACTAAGCAGAAGCACGCAAAAAATTCTATAGGAGACGCAGGGCGATGCGACTTATTCTGAATGGACAGCAGGCGTTCGGCCGAGCAGCGCTCGAGAAAATAATCGAGGCCGGCAAGGACGAAGTCGTCGGTGTATTCACGGCACCAGACAAGGAAGGTCGTCCAGCTGATCCCGTCAAACAAGCGGCAGTGGAGCACGGATTGCCTCTCTTCCAACCGGCAAGTTACAAGGATGAGGAAACACTCGATGTCATGAGATCACTCAATGCGGATCTCATGGTGATGGCTTATGTCATAATATTTATACCCGAGGAAGCACGCGATATTCCCAAAATGGGTTCGATTTGCTTCCACCCCTCTCTTTTACCACTCCACCGCGGACCCAGTTCCATCAATTGGCCAATTATGTGGGGCGCCACCAAGACAGGCTTCTCGTGGTTTTATCCCACCGACGGATTAGACGAGGGCGATATCTTGATACTGCGTGAGATCGACATCGGACCGGATGACACGCTAGGAGATGTCTATTTTAAAAAGATTTTCCCGGCTGGCGTCGAGTCGACCCTGGATGTCATTGAGGCGTTCCGCTCGGGCAACCCGCCTCGCACACCGCAGGATGAATCACAAGCGACGTATGAAACCTGGTGTCGCAAGAAGGACGTCGAGATCGACTGGGAGAAGCAGGTTGGCGATGTTTACAACATGATCCGCGCAGGCAATCCGCAGCCAGGAGCCTGGACAACATTGGATGGCGCAGAAGTGCAGCTCTATGATTCTTATCGAGTTGAAGGAGAAGGGACTTCGGGAGAGGTCGTCGCGGTAGGGCAAGAAGGCGTAACGGTGCAGGCCTCTAGCGGCCGCATTGTCATCAAGCGCGTTCGCCCAAAAGCAGGCGAGAAGATTTCCGCAAGTGAGTGGGCCGCATCGGCCGGCGTCAAGGTCGGAACAAAACTTGGCAGCTAATGGGGTGTCACGTAACGGGATGTCACGGCCCACTTCAACAGATGCACGGCTTGCCGCCGGCCGTATAAGCGCTGTCGTCATTTATGCACGCGGATAGTAGTAATAGAAAGTTTTCAATCATGCCCAAGTCGGATATCGAAATCGCCCGCGCAGCTCAGAAGCGTCCTATTCAAGAGATCGGCAGTCAACTCGGCATTCCAACCGAGCATCTTCTGCCCTTTGGCCATGACAAGGCAAAAGTCTCGGAGAGCTTCATAAAATCGCTTTCCGATCGACCAGACGGCAAATTGATCCTCGTGACGGCCATCAATCCGACCCCGGCAGGCGAAGGAAAAACTACAACAACGGTCGGTCTCGGTGATGGACTGAACAAGATTGGTAAAAAAGCAGCCATTTGTATTCGCGAAGCTTCGCTCGGACCATGTTTTGGTATGAAGGGTGGGGCAGCTGGTGGCGGCTATGCGCAGGTCGTTCCAATGGAGGAGATGAACCTCCACTTCACTGGCGATTTTCATGCTATTACGTCGGCCCACAATCTTCTGGCCGCAATGATCGACAATCATATTTATTGGGGAAATGAGCTCGGCATCGACTCGCGACGCGTCAGCTGGCGCAGGGTTATGGATATGAATGACCGAGCTTTGCGACAGATCACTGCATCGCTCGGTGGGGTCGCAAATGGATTTCCGCGGGAAGCAGGTTTTGACATTACGGTGGCTTCAGAAGTGATGGCAATCCTCTGCTTGGCCGATGATCTTGATGATCTGCAAAGGCGTCTCGGAGACATTATCGTTGCGTATAGGCGCGACCGTTCGCCTGTTTACTGCCGCGATATCAAGGCTGATGGTGCGATGACCGTACTTCTGCAACAAGCGATGCAACCAAATTTGGTCCAGACGCTTGAAAATAATCCCGCGTTTGTCCACGGCGGTCCCTTCGCCAACATCGCTCACGGCTGCAACTCGGTAATCGCCACCAAGACTGCGCTTAAGCTGGCGGACTATGTTGTTACAGAAGCCGGTTTTGGTGCCGATCTCGGGGCTGAGAAGTTTTTCAATATTAAGTGTCGCAAGGCCGGATTGAAGCCGGATGCCGTTGTCATTGTGGCGACCGTTCGAGCTATGAAAATGAACGGTGGCGTGGCGCGCGCTGATCTTGGAGCTGAAAACGTTGAGGCGGTCAAAGCCGGATGTGCCAACCTTGGCCAACATATCGAGAACCTGAAAAAGTTCGGTGTCCCTGCCGTTGTCGGCATCAATCATTTCGTGAGCGATACTGATGCCGAAATTTCCGCCATGAAATCCTATTGCGCCGACGTAGGTGCGCAGGCCATCCTGAATACGCATTGGGCAAATGGCGGCGCCGGGATTACCGAAACGGCGGAGAAGGTTGTAGAACTTGCGGAGAGTGGTTCTTCCTCCTATCGACCTCTTTATGCGGAAGACATGGGCCTGTTGGAAAAAATCGAAACGATTGCCAAGGAGATTTATCGGGCAGATGAGGTGATAGCTGACAAAAAAATCCGCGACCAACTGAGCCAATGGGAAGACGCTGGTTTTCGTAACTTGCCGGTCTGCATGGCCAAGACACAGTATTCGTTTACGACCGATCCCAACTGGCGAGGAGCCCCGTCCGGTTTCTCATTGCCGATCCGTGAGGTGCGGTTGTCAGCTGGCGCAGGGTTTGTCATTGCAATTTGCGGTGAAATAATGACAATGCCGGGCTTGCCAAAAGTCCCTTCGGCGGAGATGATCCGGTTGAACGAGGACGGCCAGATTGAAGGGTTGTTTTAGTCTGCAGCCTGATGCTGGCTGTGTGCAGAGCTATCTGGGGGAACTTGCGAACTGGGGGAGCTTGCCAAGATGCGCGCGACGGCGGACCGCAAACAGTTGACTGTACCAACACGTGAAACTGTCCAAGCACGTGCTGAGGGCCATGCGCTTGTACTTCTGAGTGCTGCGCTTGGTGCCTCTTATGCTTTCGTTTACATTCTGTTTCGCTGGCTCTCCGGAGTCGGCGACGGTATTCAAGGCAACATCGTTGTCTTGAGCTGTCTTCTGTTGGCAAGTGCGATTTGCTATCGCTGTTTCCGACGGACAATAGTGAGTGTGCGGCGCGCCAGACAAATATCCCAACATGCGTGATGGGCCGCTGCAAGTCCGTTGCAGCCACACGCAATGGCGCTGTTACGGCTTTTCCAGATACCGGCTTCCAAGGTCGGTGCTGGTTTGAGCGGCAAGCAATTGCTGCTCAAACATGTCGCGTTCGGTTAGGAATTGGTGGCGGACTCAATCTTGAAAGTCAGTCACCAAGCCGGGTCTTCAAGACCATGCCACATCGGTAGTGGTTCGGACGCTATCAGACAATGCAGCTTTGAGAGCTGTAGCCTTGTCTCTGCTGGTCCCTTGTCTCTGCTGGTCCCATGTCTCTGCTGGTCCAATGTCTTTGCTGGACCAACGTCTTGGCTGAACTCATGTCGTGGCTGCTTCGCCAATGTTGTCGACACCTCGCTCTTCCAGCAATGTCGTCAGCCAATCAGGATCCATTTCCGGAACAGACGAAAGCAACAAGTCAGTATAAGGGTGGTGTGGCGGGCGAAACATTTCGTCTTTTGGTCCCTGTTCTACAACCTTGCCGTCCTTCATGACGACAACCTCGTCTGCGATCGAACGCACCGTTGCTAGATCATGCGTTATAAACATGTAGGCGATGTTCAATTCACGCTGGAGATTATCTAGTAGGCGCAAAATCCCTTCGGCAACCAATTGATCCAGTGCACTTGTGACCTCGTCGCAAATGATAAAGCTGGGACGGGCCGCCAGGGCACGTGCGATGCCGACACGCTGCTTTTGTCCGCCAGACAGCTCCGGCGGGTAACGATTGTAGTACTTCGACGGCTCAAGTTCGATCATATCCAACAACTCGTCTATTCGACTTTTCAGGGCCGTCCCCTTCAAGCCGTGATAGAATTGTGCTGGTCGTCCTATTATTTCGCTGATCTTCACCTTTGGATTCAAGGCCGTATCAGCCATTTGGTAGATCATTTGGGCCTGGCAGAGTTGTTCCTTGGAGCGATGCTTGTAGCTTGACGGAAGTTCTTCGCCATTGAAAAGTATGTTGCCGCTCGTCGGTGGCAGTAATCCTGTGATGCAGCGTGCAGTCGTTGACTTGCCAGATCCCGACTCGCCGACTACTGCAACGGTCATACCAGCATAAATGTCGAAGGTGACGTCTTCCAACACTTTGGTATCACCGTAGGCAGCGTCTACGTGCTGCACTGACACGACAGGTACGGCTGATCCATCTGGTCGAGACTTTTGTTTGCGTTTGTAACTGCGGACAGCCCACAACGATTGCGTGTACTCCTCCTTGGGATTTTCGAGCATGTCTTCAGTCGGGGCTTCCTCAACTTCTTCGCCTTTCAGAAGTACTTTAATCACGTCCGCCATTTGCGCTACGACGGCAAGATCGTGCGTGATGTAGATCGCGGCGGTGTTAAACTGATCAACAATGTCGCGGATCGCAGCGAGCACCTCAATTTGCGTTGTGACGTCTAGCGCTGTGGTTGGTTCATCAAAGATGATAAGGTCTGGTCGACACGCCATCGCCATAGCGGTCATCGCCCTTTGCAATTGGCCACCCGACACTTGGTGTGGATAGCGAAAGCCAATTTCCCGTGGATTCGGTAGGCGCAAGCGTTCGTATAGCTCCATCGCATCTTCTTGGCTTTCTAGCCGCTTTTGGATGCGATAGTGGACCGGAGCCTCAGTATGTTGATCGATAATTCTGTGGGCGGGATTGAAGGACGCAGCGGCAGATTGGGCGACATAGGCGATCCGCGAACCGCGTAGCGCGCGCAAGTCTGAGGCTGGCGTTGTCGTGAGTTCAATTCCATCAAACTCTACTGAGCCTTCCGATATTCTGCATCCGTCTCGCGTGAAACCCATAGCCGCCAACCCGATAGTTGACTTTCCGGCACCGGATTCACCGATGAGACCGAGGACTTCGCCGCGATGAAGCGTGAGATCAACGCCATGGACGATCTCTATCCACTCTTCATCAGCGAAAGCCTCAATGTGCAAATCCTCGATTTTGAGCAGTACGTCTTTCTTTTTCGCCATTGGACTACTCCTTGAGACCGGCTGAGCGGTCAAGCAACCAGTCAACGACTAAATTGACCGCGACCGTCAGCAATGCGATTGCACCCGCAGGGATGAGTGGTGTCAGATCGCCAAACGAGATGAGCGTCGCGTTCTCACGGACCATCGAGCCCCAATCTGCGGTAGGCGGTTGGATCCCAAGGCCGAGGAAGGACAATCCAGCGACCAATAGAAACACAAAACAAAATTCGAGCCCAAATTCGGCTACAAGTGGCGCTGTTGAGTTCGGAAGTATCTCCCGTCGAATGAGATACCAATTACCTTCGCCTCTCAGCCTTGCGGCTTCGACGTAATCCATGACCACGATGTTGCCGGCAACCGCACGCGTAAGTCGGAAGACACGGGGGGAGTAGATAATCGCAACTATGACGACGAGGACCGGCAGATTGGTCCCAAAGATGCTAAGCAGGAGAAGCGCGAAGATGAGCGATGGTATTGACATGATGATGTCGGCAAGCCGCCCCATCAGCTGATCAAACCAACCTCCTATTACGGCGGCGAATAACCCGGCGGCAGCCCCCATAATGAATGCTAGGATGGTCGCGGTTAGGGCAAGGCCGACGCTATTTCGCGCGCCGTATACAATACGACTGAACATGTCACGGCCGAGTTGGTCGGCTCCCAAGAGCAGCTTCTCATCCGCGGGGGCAAAGGCTGATGTAATCACTTCGGCCTGGTCGTACGGAGCGATCCAA
>JBPCWA010000478.1:0-3034 GCA_051009975.1 Hyphomicrobiaceae bacterium | reverse complement strand
AATGGATTTAGCGATAATTGGGGCAGCAGGAAGCTGTGGTCGGCAGCTGGCGGTCCAATTGCTCGACGAACGGGTCATGCGACCAACTGCTCGACTGCAGCTGGTGGGGCACCATGGCGGTCGCAGTGAGGACGAGCTTTGGGGCGTGCGCGCGGATCTCAGAGATGCATTCGTGGACGATGCCCCAACAATTGATCTGGTGTTTGACCCGGAAGCGATCCGAGCTGACATTGTCGTAATGCTGGCAGGGGCCACGGTCTCCACAGACCCCAATGCGTCGGCCGACCGGGCCGCTCTGGGGCGCGAAAACAGACGAATTTTCCAGACTTATGCAGATGCCCTGGCCCGTTGCCCCGGCCCGCCGCCGATCGTTATCGTCCAATCGAACCCCGTTGAACTTGGCGTTCAAATCTTTGCAGAAAAATTGGGTCGACATCGCGTATTAGGCGCAGGCGCGTGGTCGGATACGCTGCGCTTTAGAGGAGAGATCGCGGCGGAGCTTGGCATTGGAAGGCGAGCAGTACATGTCTATGTTCTGGGGCAGCACGGTCTCAATTTGGTGCCGATCTGGAGCCAGCTCAATGTGCGCGGGGTGGAGCAGGCGACCGTCAGAGAGCATGTTCATCGATTTCGATTGGGGCGATCGCTGTCAGAATTTCCGGGAGAGCTACGCGCTCACATGGCACACCTACTTGAACTTGTCCGTACGTCAGATGTGGGAGCCGCCTATGATTTCGTTCAATCGTTGACGCCTGACCTGCGAATGGCAGTGAAGCCGTTTTTCATTCACTACACTTCCGGGCGAACAACCGAGATCGCAACGGCGCACGCCGTCGCCGATATTGCGTCGCCGCTAATCAGGGGCGAGCATCGAATTCGCCCGGCCCAAGTTGCATTGGATGGTGAATGGTTGGGCATTCGCGGGGTCATTGCGGCACCGATCTTACTTGGTCTCGATGGGTGGGAACGTGTGCACCCTATGAACCTAGACGAAGATGAAGAGAAGGCGTTGGTTGAAGCGGCTGGGGTCATCGAAGGCGCAATCCAAGGCGCCATGGCTGATTGAGGGAAGTAAATCTATTTCTTGAGCTTTATCCTATTCGGCGCCTTCTAATGCCTTCTAGTGCCTTCGCATACGGTCAATCTCGACTGCCGGTAGGCAATAAGGGCGGCGCTACAAAGTGAGTGATCGGGAGCGATGCGATGTCGACGATGGCCAAGGTGACGCTGATGTTCGTGGTCTTCGTCGACTTGATCGGGCAAGGTCTGGTGTTTCCAATATTGAACACGCTCATCATGGATCCAACATCCGGGTTCCTGCCCAATGATACTGCAATGGGGACGCGTCATTTCGACTATGGGCTCGTTGTGGGAACCTTCTTCCTGGCTTGGTTTCTTGGCGTTGTCTACGTTTCTAAGGTTTCAGATTCTATCGGCCGCAAGAACGCATTGTTAATCTGTCTTGTTGGAGCCCTAGCAGGTTATGTCATTACTCTTGCCTCGCTCTACTTGAACAGCCTCTGGCTTATGGTTCTCGGTCGGGCGATTACCGGGTTCACTGCTGGCAATCAGCCAATCGCTCAGGCGGCGATGGTTGATGGGAGCACCGACGCCGCTGATCGCGATCGCAACATGGGGTTCATCGTAACGGGGATCAGCTTCGGATTGGTCGGTGGTCCTATTATCGGCGGATTGCTGTCGGACCCCGAAATCCTCGGCAGTGTGGCCAGCCTTAAGCTACCATTTTACGGCGCTTTCATGCTCGTGCTCGTGGCAATCGCTATGGTTCTCGTTTACTTTCGTGATGTTCGGACCGAGCGAACAGCCTTTGTGTTTCGTCCGCGAGACATAATCGACAGCCTCTTGCGCATTGCTGAGCACTCGACAGTGATGAAGATCATGCCGGTTTACTCTCTCTTTATGCTATCGAATGTTACCTTTTACGTTTTTATCGATAACTTCCTGACCAGTGCGTTCGGCTACGGCGTTATAGGAGGCAGCGCAGCAATGCTCGTTATCGGGGTTGCGCTCGCGACTAGCAGCACCTTCTTGGTCAAGCCAGCACAAGAACGGTTCGGCAAGCGAGAGATTCTCGGTTTAGGTTTGGTTGTCATGGTGAGTTGTGTGTTGGCGTTTGTGCTGATTCCGGTAGGTTATCTTACCTTTATTCCCGTCTTCTTTTTCTACTTCCTATTCGGGGTATGCTATCCGACCCTTCTTGGAATGTTCTCTGGCAGTGTTAGCGAGGCAGATCAAGGCTGGGTCATGGGCGTTACGACAGCGGTCTTTTGCCTAGCGGGCGGCATTACATCATTGGCCGGCGGAGGGCTCATGAGTTTAGACATCCGCTTGCCATTCTATATCGCGGCTTTTGCAGCAGGCCTTGGTTTGTTGGTGATGATCCTGACCTGGGGAACACCGACAATTCGCCGGCTTACTGACCGACCGGAACCAGCTTCAAAGAGGCAGAGTTGACGCGTTTGAAATAGGCCAATTTGAAAGAGTCCGGTCGTTACAGCCCTCACTCGTGTCGCTCTCTCCGAACTAGGACGCTCTCTCCGAACTAAGATGCTCTCTCCGAACTAAGACGTCGCGGTTCTTGCAGAACCAAAGCGGTTGGGCAAAGTAGCTTCGTCATTTGGCCACCATGTCGACACCATGACAATCGGCATTGCCAATGTTAAAGGTCATGAAGCGGATAGAACCAGCAAGTGCATCAATTTTTATACGATGAGTGACCCGCAACCGACGTCTTCGAAAGGAACGAAACCGTTATGAGCTTGAGGCTGGAGATATTGAGGGCGTTATTCATTTTTGTGGTGATGGTCGCGGCCATAGGTCTGAGGCTTGATTTAGCGTTTCAGTCGCAAAGTGCCCGAGCTGCTGGTCAGGAGACGTCAGCGGAAGTAATAGCGGCTCAGATCCGCCGGCAAGGATACAGCTGCGGCGTTGCCGAAGAGGCAAAGCGTGACGAGCAAGCTTCGACTCCGGAGCAGACTGTCTGGATCCTCACTTGTGATAACGCCACATACAG
>JBPCWA010000477.1:0-10257 GCA_051009975.1 Hyphomicrobiaceae bacterium | reverse complement strand
CGTTACCGAAAGAGGAGCACCCAACGAGCTGCACGCTCGTCGCCAAAGAGTTTTTCCTGGGTCTCGTGCCGCCGGTGGCACTGGTGGGTTTTGCGCTCGGTTCAAGTCTTTTCGGTTGGGCGACGCCAACAGAGGGCGCTGGGTGTGGGGCGTTTGGCGCGTTGCTGCTGACGTTGGCGTACGGAAAACTCTCACCGAAAAGGTTTCACGAAGGCCTCGTAAAAACGCTCGAGATATCTGTCCTCATACTTTTCTTGGTTGCCGCCTCGAATTTCTTTGGCTCTGTATTCTCGCGCCTCGGAACGCCGACAATGCTGACTGAGGCGCTTATCGCTATGGATCTGACGCAAGTTCAAGTCCTTATAATTGTTATGGCACTTATCTTTCTGCTGGGCTGGCCGCTCGAGTGGGTGCCCATCGTATTGATCATTGTTCCGATTCTTGTGCCACTGCTGGAGAAAATGGATATCAACCTCACTTGGTTTGGGATCCTTGTGGCCGTGAACCTACAGACTGCCTGGTTGTCGCCGCCAGTCGCGCTGTCGGCATATTTCCTCAAAGGTGTCGTACCTGAATGGGATCTGAAAGATATCTACATTGGAATGATGCAGTTCATGGTCATTCAGCTGTTTGGTCTCGTTCTGATCATGTCGTTTCCGCAAATTGCTCTCTGGCTACCGCAAGTGATCTACGGACCATAAACGTCAACGGGAGAATGGTTACGAATGCTGCGGCCAAGCAGAAGATTCTAATCGGGGATGGATCTCTCAATCGATACTGCTGCTGACAGCAGCTCCTTCGTATATTCGGTGCGAGGAGAGTGAAAAATTGCAGTCGTGGACCCGGTCTCGATCATTCGACCCTCTCGCATGACCATGACTGTATCGGCCATCGCGCGCACGATGGAGAGATCGTGGCTAATAAAGATGTACGAGAGGTCATGTCTTACCTGAAGCCGACGGAGGAGGTCCACGATCTGTTTCTGGACAGTCCGATCCAGCGCCGACGTGGGTTCATCCAGGACGACGAGGTCAGGTTTCAATACCATCGCTCGAGCGATGGCGATGCGTTGACGTTGGCCGCCTGAGAACTCATGTGGGTAGCGGTTGCGCGTCGCGGGATCAAGGAGCATTTCTTCCATAGCTTCGCATGCACGTCGATCGCGGTCGTCGGCCGTCAATGCTGGTTCATGGACCAGAAGCCCTTCTGAAATGATATGCCCGACAGTGAGCCTCGGGCTCAATGACCCGTATGGATCCTGAAAGACGAGCTGCATATGCCGTCTCTGTTCGCGCAGTGTTTTGCGGTCACAGTGTGTGATGTCTAGATTGTGAAACTCCACATGGCCTTGCGAAGGAAGCAAACGGAGTGCTGCCCGAGCTAGTGTTGATTTCCCAGAGCCGCTCTCGCCGACAATTCCCAAAGTTTGTCCACGACGCAAGGAGAAGCTGACATTGTCTACGGCTCGAATTGTGTGGCGTGGCACGAAAAACCCACCGCTGACGTGGAAGTCGACCTGAATGTCATTGGCCTTCAGGACGATTGGAGCATCATCAGGTGGAAGCGTCTTCTCGCCCGTCGGTTCTGCATCCAGCAACATGCGCGTGTAGGCGTGTGATGGATGGCTGAACACGTCCGCGGTTGGTCCTTCCTCTACAATTTCTCCGGATCGCATGACGCAAACTCGGTCAGAATTGTCGCGCACGATACCGAGATCGTGCGTTATGAAGATGACCGCCATGGACAAGCTCTGTTGCAGGTTTGATAGAAGCTGAAGGATTTGCTGTTGGGTTGTCGCGTCCAGCGCCGTCGTCGGTTCATCGGCAATCAGGAGGTCTGGGTCATTGGCGAGGGCCATTGCAATCATTACCCGTTGGCGCTGACCTCCGGACAGCTCGTGGGGGAAGGCGCTGATTCTGCGTTCAGGCTCGGGCATATTTACAAGCGCAAGCAGCTCGAGAGCTCTTGCTCTCGCCTGTGACCAGCCGAGCCGGCCGTGAACCACGAGTGGTTCTGCAAGTTGACGGCCAATGGTGTAGAGCGGGTCTAGCGACGTCATAGGTTCTTGGAAGATCATCGTGATTTTACGACCGCGGATCGCGTTCAGTTGGTTCGATTTTAGGCTCAGTATGTTCCGACCAGCGTAAATCACTTCTCCCTTGCAATGCGCATTGTTTGCCAACAAGCCCATGGCTGCCATCATCATTTGACTCTTGCCAGAGCCGCTTTCACCAACAATAGCGAGAGTTTCTGAACGTGCGACGACCAGGTTCGCATCGCTCACCGCCCATACCATGCCGGTTGGCGTGTCGAATTGGACATGAAGATCCCTGATGGCGAGTATAGCCTCTCGGTCTTGTTCAACCGTGGCCTCTCGGTCTCGTTCCACGGCGGCCTCGCTCATCGATCTTTTGGGTCAAGCGCGTCGCGCATTCCGTCGCCCAGAAAATTGAGCGCAAGAAGCGTCGACGTTAAGAAGACCGAGGGGAAGATCAACATCCAGGCTGCACCCTCGATATTTCGAGCGCCTTCGGAAATAAGGACGCCCCAGCTGGTCATTGGCTCCTGGATTCCGAGTCCGAGAAAGGACAGAAAGCTCTCAAGCAGTATTACCTTGGGCACAAGAAGAGTCATGTAAACGACCACCTGTCCCAGCGTGTTGGGTATAATGTGACGCCACAGGATACCACCATCGTGAACACCCATCGCTTCCGCTGCCTGGACGAATTCTTGCCGCCTTAGAGATAGAGTCTGGCCGCGCACGATTCGTGCCATGTCCAGCCACTCAACGGCACCTACGGCAATGAACATCAGGACAAAATTTCGACCAAAGAAAACCATCAGCAATATAACGAAAAAAATGAATGGCAAAGAATAGAGAATGTCCACGATACGCATCATAACTTGGTCCGTGTGGCCGCCGAAATAGCCGGATGCGGCGCCGTAGATGACACCGATTGTAATTGCGACAAGTGTTGCCAATAGACCGATGGTAAATGAGATACGCCCACCAATGAATGTTCGAGTCATAAGATCCCGGCCATTCGCATCGGTGCCAAAATAAAAGTGGTGGTAAGTAATCTCCGCTTCAAGTACAGCTGATTTCCGGTCTTCAGAAAGATTGGAAATGCGGACGTTTTGGAATAAGTCGCTCCGCTCAAAGTAGCGGCTGAGCCGTGGATCAATAGCGCGTCGCGACGTTATGCGCGCCCGAACCGTATCTCCCAGTTTCTGGTAATCTCGTGATGTTACTCTTGCTCGACGAAGGAGCGTTTGGAACGCTGGTGCAATCTGCTCGGTTCTAGGGTAGGCCTGGAGGCTGGCTGGAACTTTGACGTAATCCCTATATACCTTGTCGAACGGATGAGGAGAAACCATCGGACCAATCAGCGAAATGGCTGCGATGAGTGCGAGTACGCATATGCTGAGGACAGCAGCGCGATTCTTGAGAAGGCGATCCTGGGCGTCGTCCCACAGAGAGCGTCCTTCCAGTGACCGACTCTTTGTGCGTGTCAGATGAGTGTATTCTAGCCAATTCATCGTTCAGGCACTCCTCAATCGTATCGCACGCGTGGATCCAAAATGGCGTAGAGGAGATCCACAATCAGATTGAAGGTTACGACGAAGCACGCGATGACAACCACAGTGCCCATGACGAGTGTGTAGTCGCGGTTGAGGGCGCCTTGTACAAAGTAGCGACCTATACCCGGAATTCCAAATATGGTTTCGACGACCACGGAGCCGGTCAGCAATGCCGCGGCAGCCGGGCCAAGGTACGATACTACAGGTAGACTTGCACCGCGCAGAGCATGGACAACCACGACATAGTAGTTGGTCAGGCCATAGGCCCGAGCAGTGCGCACGTGGTTCGATCTGAGGGCTTCGATCATTGAACCGCGCGTGAGCCTGGCGACGACCGCGACTTGCGGAAGTGCCAACGTGATCACGGGCAAGACAATGTTCGCCAGCGCGCCGCCGTTCCATCCTCCAACTGGTAACCAGCCAAGCCAGACGCCCAACAAAAGCGTAAGAACCGGAGCAACGACAAAATTGGGAATGGTAACTCCTAGTGTTGCAGCGGCCATTACGCCGAAGTCTGCGGTCTTATTCTGGTTGAGGGCCGCAATTATGCCGAGGGTGCCCCCAACGACCAGGGCCAAACAGAGTGCTGAGACTCCCAGTTGGATCGAGACCGGTAGGCTTGCTGCAAATAACTCGTTGATAGAAAAATCGCGAAAATAGAAGCTTGGACCAAAGTCCAGAGCAGCGAGGCTTTCTAAGTAGTAGACGTATTGTAACCAGAGAGGTGCATCCAGGCGATAGATTTGATTCAGGTTCTCCATCACCTTTGCTTCGAGGGGTCGCTCCAGGTCAAATGGACCTCCGGGAGCGATGCGGATCAAGAAGAAGGAGAGTGTGACGACCAGAAACAGTGTCGGGATCGCACCGAGAAGTCGACCGAGCACGAAGCGAAGCATTGCGTTTTGTGTCCATCAAGATCTGGTGCGGTGTTCGCGACACCGTCGAAGAGGGCTCAGGAACGCATGCCTCTGTTACAATCTTCCTCCGTAGTCTTCTGCCTCATTCTTCTGCTGCGATCCTACAGTCAAGTCCGGTGAGCCCCCCGCCAGTGATGATGTCTGTGGCCGTGACGCGATTGACTGCGCGGGCACTGGGCCTATTTGGAACTGCAGGGGTTCGGTTGGATTTGGCCACCGAAGAACCGGCAAGTTCCAGTGTTTGACCGGTTCATCTTCTGTCATCGATGTTCTCAATCTATTCCGCAATTCTAATCCAACGTGTCGGATGAACATTCAGGAGGTTGTCCTCAAATCCAGAGACGCTGTCCGATACCAGGTTGATTGAGCCGTAGTACATGATCGGAATGAATGGAAGATCACGCATGAATATTGTTTCAGCTTTCTTCAAGATCTGAGCGCGTTTTTTCAAGTCAACCGTTTTGGCAGCTAATCGCATCAACTCGTCATATTCGGGATTCTCGTAGTTGGCATAGTTGAAACCAGAATTGTCTGATTCCACCATGAAAAGGAAATTCTGAGGATCCGAATAGTCGCCAATCCATCCGGCACGCGCAACATCGAAGTTGCCTTTATCGCGAAGCAGTGCGTAGTGCGTTTTTGTATCGGTATTGAGCAGTGATGCTTCGACTCCGATCGCTTTCCACATATCGGCAATCGCGACAGCTGTATTTTTGTGGTTTTCGGAGGTGTTGTAGCGAATTTGTAGCTTGAGCGGACTTTTTGAGGAATAGCCAGCTTTTGCAAGAAGGGCGCGTGCCTGGTCTTCGCGGTCGATCGGAGACAAGTCCTTATAGTCGGCAAACGCCGGCTCGTCGTAATTGTCGATCCCAGGGGGGACGAATGAGTAACCCGGAACCATTGTAGATCCCCAGATTTCCTGAGCGACAAACTCTCTGTCGATGGCCATGGAGAGAGCTCGGCGCACTTCGGGTTTGCTGAGGTGCTCGTTTTTGAGATTTAAGGCGTAGTAGTACACACCGAGGTAGGCTGCGACGCGAAACTTCTTACCGAGTTTTTCGCGCATGAATTTTACTTGTTCAGTTGGTGCATCATTGTTGGTATGCAGCTCACCGGCCATAAATCGCCGCAGGGCCGCGCCCCTGTCCTCAGTTGGGTAGTAGTACACCGTGTCGATTGAGACGGTGTTTGCACCGTGATAATTTGGGTTCTTTATGGATTTTACATGTGAGTTCGGAACAAATTCGCTCAGGACATAGGCGCCATTCGTGACAATGTTCTCAGGTTTGACAAAGTTTGTGCCGTGCTTTTCAACACTGGGGGGATGCACGGGCAGGCCGGTTTGGTGTGCCAACAAGCCGATAAAGTACGGCGTGGGCGATTCGAGCATGATTTGAAGAGTATAATCGTCAGTTGCTTTAACCCCAAGTTTTTCGGCGCTGGCATCTCCCTGGTTGATCAACCGCGCATTTTTGATGGGATAAAGAACACTTGCATATTTACCGCCGGTCTCAGGCATCATGATGCGTCGCAGCGAATAGACGAAGTCGCTGGCGAGGACGGGATCTTCATTCGACCATTTGGCGTTTTCTCGGAGTTTAAATGTATAGGTTCTGCCGTCATCGGAGATCGTCCATGACTTGGCCACGCCCGCGATAATTTCTCCTTTCGCACTGTATGCCACAAGGCCCTCATACAAATCCCGTAGAATATGGGCTTCATAGACAGTTGATGTCTTGTGCTGATCAAGCGTTTCGGGATCGGCATTGTTGCCCCGGTGATAGACGGTTTCGGCGGCCGAAATATCCAACGCGGCGGTAGCGAGGGCAAGTGTGAGGATGAGGGCGCCAAGGGCTTTCGTCATTTGCGTTCTCCCATTGCTGTCCCGGCGACGCATTCCGCCTGCTTCCGGGTTAGGCCAATCTTTGCGTCGTCCGATTGCAAGTCCAACATCCGCTCAACGCGTCGATTGTGACAGTTGTTATGCTCGTGTCTAGTCGAAGTTGCGGCCCGGGCCCCGGTAGTGTTTCACAAGGAGTTTATTCATTGCATCTTGTCAGCAGCGACTAACTGACAAGGCGATCCTTTGGTGTCGGCGAAAGTCCTCGCGACGTATAAGCTCGCAGATCATCTCAACACCATATTTCCGGAGCCTCACGCCTGCTGGGAGGCTGAGCACTCTCGGATATTACCGCGCGTGAACCGACCATGTACGGATCTGCGGGCTCTGATCAAGAGAGGTTATATGTTTTTCGAGGGTGCTCCGCGCTAGCAATCCTGTTTGAGTGTCGGCGTGGGCTATCACTGAAGCGGCGTTGCATGTTGCGGCCCGTAGTGCCGCACTTTTGTCATTTGATTCGCACATCCACGCGGCAAATGTCGATGCAAATGCGTCACCAGCACCTGCTGTGCCAACCACGCCGACAGATGACGCGGCGCAGTGGTCAATTTGACCTGGGCTGCCAACATAAGCCCCATCGGAACCGTTGGTTACAAGAACG
The DNA here is from genome assembly GCA_051009975.1 of Hyphomicrobiaceae bacterium. Classification (GTDB taxonomy): domain Bacteria; phylum Pseudomonadota; class Alphaproteobacteria; order Rhizobiales; family Hyphomicrobiaceae; genus Tectiglobus. Next base: position 3,257 of record JBPCWA010000477.1, on the reverse strand, counting down.
AGCGGAACACCGCAACGCTGTATCGCTAGAGCAAACGTCGGGAGAGACATATCGTGCCCTCCAAAGCTCAATCCAAGGCGCAATAGATCAGGGCGCTGTCCGTGCTCTCCATGCAAGGGGGGCTCAGGTATTTCGCCAAACTTTCCAACAAGAAATGGAACCAAAGCTGCTGCCTCGGTTCGATTTAGCGAGAGTATGTGAATATCGCGCATTGCATCGAGAAAAGATGCGGTGCGACTGGTGATTTGTCGAATGCCGGGATTGGTCGCGACTTTGGCACCGTTAGTCTTGGCCAAGCGGATAATTTCGGGAAAGCAATCAGCAGATTCATTGCTCAATCCGGAGACATACACGAGATCGACAGCGAACATCTCCGGTTTGAATTCCCGAGGCTCGAGAAGCGTGTTGGCGCCGCGAAAGGTAAAAATGGCGGCGTCCCGTTCATGCGAGGAGACAACAACGGCTGCACCGGTCGCCGATCGGTGATCGCGCATGACCCACCGAGTTGATATTGCTTCATCCTCGAGCCGGCGCAGAATGACGTCGGCTCGCTGATCCTGACCAAGTTTGACCACCGTTGAGGTGTCGATTCCCAGTCGTGCCATACAAACGGCTGTGTTGACTGCTCCGCCACCGCAATGCTGTGAGATTTCGCTTGCTTCGATTTTCTGGCCATCCTCTAGAAGCAGAAACGAACTTTGCGCATTGCGCATGGACATGCGCTCTATGCGCTCGTCCTCAATGATGGCGATCGAGTCAACCATGGCGCCGCCGACGGTGACCGCTTTCATTATGACCTCAAGTTGTTAGCGGTTCGATTGCTGCCGGATCAAGAGCGCCGGTCATCAGTGCCACCGCATCGGACATTGAGCAAGCTTTCGGATCGACGACACATAGGCGACGACCAAGACGATGAATGTGTATGCGATCAGCAATCTCAAAAACATGCGGCATGTTATGGCTGATCAGCACGATCGAAAGTCCGCGGTCGCGAACCTCGCCGATAAGATCGAGAACGCGGCGTGATTCCTTGACGCCGAGTGCCGCAGTAGGTTCATCAAGGATGACCACCTTTGAGCCAAATGCGGCTGCGCGCGCGACCGCGACACCTTGGCGCTGACCGCCCGACAAGGTTTCGACGGCCTGCCCGATGTCCTGAATGGTCAACAGTCCTAGTTCGGTGAGCTTGTCGCGAGCGACGCGTTCCATCTCTTTCCTGTCGAGCTTGCGAAATACTTTGCCAAGGAGGCCAGGCAGACGGATCTCGCGGCCGAGAAACATGTTGTCAGAGATCGAGAGTGCCGGCGAGAGCGCGAGGTCTTGGTAGACGGTTTCAATGCCTGCCATACGGGCATCCAACGGGGAGTGAAAATCTACCAATTGACCGTCGAGCTCGATCGTGCCGTGTTCAGGAATGACGGCGCCTGATAGTGCCTTAATAAGGGTAGACTTGCCGGCTCCGTTGTCGCCAATCACCGCCAGGATTTCCCCTGTCGACAGAGCAAAGTCCGCGCCATCGAGTGCGGTTACGCGTCCAAATTTCTTGACCAATCCGTGAGCGGCCAAAATCGATCCAGTCGCCGCTGTCATGATGCCACCCGTCGTATCCACTGGTCGATGGCCACGGCAAGAATAATCAGCCAACCAATAGCGAAGACCTGCCACAGAACGTCGACACCAGCAAGTCGAAGTCCTGATTGAAAGACGCCGACGATAAGTGCACCTATAAGTGGTCCGATGATTGAGCCACGACCGCCAAAGAGTGAAATTCCGCCAATGACAACGGCTGTAATTGATTGAAGATTGCCTTCATAGAAACTCTGCGGAGAGACGCTGCCCACCCGCCCTATGGACGCCCATGCGGCGATTCCGCAGACGAGACCCGCCAATGCGTAGGCGCCTACGAGCGTCCGGTCGGTGCGAATGCCGGATAGCTCGGCCGCATCCTTGTCGTCACCGACGGCGTAGAGGTGTCTGCCCCAGGCGGTGCGATTGAGAACATACCACAATACCGCAAAGACGACGATGAGGAGGATGGATCCATAAGTAAATTGCGCACCATAGACGCTGATCCTTTCGCCAAAAAATTTGAGTGCGGGAGCCAGCTTATCAATATCTTGACTTCGGATTGATTGGGCTCCCGAATACCAGAGATTGAGCGCAAAGAAGATGTTCCACGTCCCCAAGGTGACGATGAATGGGGGCAGTTTGAGGCGTGTCACCAATAGGCCATTCAGTACGCCGCAGAGGGTGGCGACAAGCATACCTGCCGGGATTGCAATGAATGCCGGCATGCCCAGCTGAACAGCTAGCTTTCCCATGATGACCGAGGAGAGCACCATGATGGCGGCGACGGACAGATCGATGCCAGCTGTAATGATGATCAGACTCTGGGCAGCCGCGAGTATGCCGATTATTGTGACCTGCTGAATAATCAGTGACAAATTGAAGGGATGAAAAAAGCGATCTCCAGCTATGAAACCGAAGACGGCTACGCTCAATATGAGAACGATCAGTGGGACAAGCGTCGGTCTTGAATGCAGAACGGCCTGGCTGGCCTGCAAAAACGAAGCGCGGTTTCTGGATCCGCCGTTGGGAGCTGCATCGGATGGGTCAGGCGCGGTAGATTGGTCCGATAGAGTCATGCTGAGCCGTGGTCCTTTGGGGTCGCATGCTGGATTGCTCGTATACCTTATGAGGGCTCCACAATTTTTACGATGGCTTCTCTAGAGCTAATAGCAAAAAAGTGAGCGCCGGCGGCCGGCGCCTCACCAAATATTTTGTGTCGTTCTCTCTTAAAATGGGCGTGGCGGCACTAGCCCCAACACTTTTTCAAACCATCGGCTGAGGAAATTGATGGCACGCCATCAGCCGGCTTATCCGTTATGAGTTCAACTCCAGTATTGAAGAAGTCAAGGCCCGGTGTTGACTTCGGTTTCTCACCGTTTTCGGCAAATGCCTTGATGGCCTCTATACCCATGGATGCCATGAGCAATGGGAATTGCATCGACGTTGCGCCAATAACACCATCCTTGATGTTTTGAACGCCCGGGCAGCCGCCATCGACGGATACGATAAGAACATCTTTTTCCCGACCCAACGCCTTGAGTGCCTCATAGGCGCCAGCCGCTGCCGGTTCGTTGATCGTATACACCAAGTTCACCTCGGGATCCTTTTGGAGAAGGTTCTCCATGGCTTTGCGACCACCCTCTTCATTTCCGTTGGTCACATCGTTGCCGACGATCCGTGGATCGTCT
>JBPCWA010000476.1:0-5690 GCA_051009975.1 Hyphomicrobiaceae bacterium | reverse complement strand
AGATAAAAGACGTTCTGCGGCACGGTGACAACGATGCCGTCTAAGTTGCGTACCTCCAGTGCATGCAGGAGGCGATCCAAATTACAGAACCTTCTGGGCAACGGCTCACGCTCAAACGCTTTGGCAGACATCGGTTGCGCTAGCTGGTTCATTGTAGATCCTCCTTGCCACATGAAGCGGTCAGTCGAGACTGACGGTACCTGCACGGACCGACTGTACCATTCAATCCGAACTAGCTTGCGAGCCCCGTCGCTTTAGCTCGGCGAGCACGTCTTCCAACACTTGTATAGCCTCCGAGCTGACCTGCTTTGTCAGATCGACGAGCACTCTGAGACCCTCCCGCTCCTGCAATACAACTTTGCCCTCGTCTATGAGTTCTTGGTACGTACCAAGTACCTTATAGGTCTTGATTGGCTTCAAGAAGCCCTTCACGGACATTGGCGGAAACTCTTCGGTCAGAACGATGTCTTGTACCAGGGCGTTTGTTTCATGAGACAAAAGGATGCCGCCTGGTTCGACCGCAGATTGAAGCCTAGAGGCCAAGTTCACTTCGCTGCCGATAATAGTGTAGTCCATCCGATCCTTGCTGCCGAAATTGCCGACTGTGCAAAATCCCGTGCAGATGCCGATACGGATACGGAACGGTTGCTCGAGGCCCCGGCTCAACCATTCATGCTCGAGCTCTCGCATTCTGCGCTGCATACCGATGGCCATCATGACGCATCCTTGCGCATCTTCTATGACGCCTTTGGTGTCGGGGTCTCCGAAGAAGACAAGCATCGCATCGCCGACGTACTTATCAACGGTCGCGCCATGAGCCAGGGCAATGGTCGACATCTCGGTGAGGTACTGGTTCAAGACGTCCGTCAGTTCTTCTGACTGCAAGTTGTCCGTCGTCTCAGTGAATCCGGCGATATCGGAGAAACAGATCGTCAACTTCTTGCGTTTCGAAGCTATTTCTGCGGTCTGTTCGCCACTGAAAATCGACTCGTAGACTTGCGGCGATAGATACTTCGATAGCTTGACGGAGAGGGCTTCCAACACCAGATTCTTTTTGGAGACGTCAGCGTTTGCGTCTTCCAATCCTTGCTTGGCCTCGATGATTTCTAATTCAGACTGTTTCAGATCGGTGACGTCGGTCATCACCGTCACGGCTCCGCCGTCGTCCGACGATCGTCTCCGGATGCGATAGCAGCGACCATCTGGCGTTCGGTCCTCAAAAGTCTCACCAGACGGGTTTCGCAAGCTCTCGACGCGCTGATCAATCAACGCTTCGATATCCCCCTCACCGTAGTAGCCGTTCTCAGCCAGATATCTCAGGAAGGCAGGATAAGGCCGACCGGGTTTCAACAGCTCGGAAGGCGCGCGGTACATTTCCTTGAAGCGGTTGTTGCAGAAGACGACATTTAGGTCGGGGTCGGTGTAGACTAGCGCGCCCGGCATATTGTCGAGCGCCACATGGAGTTGGGCCTCCTTCTGCTTCAAAGTTTCTTCGGCTTGCTTTTGCTCGGTGATGTCTGTCGTAACGGTTATGGTGCCACCGGCCACTGAGCGCTGGCGACGGATGTGATAGTAGCGCCCATCCGGAGTGCAGTCCTCGAAGCTTCTGCTGGAAGGATTGCGCAGGCTTTCAATCCGCTCGGCAACTAGCGCCTCGATATCGCCCTCACCGTAATAACCGTCCTCGGCCAAATATCTCAGGAACTCTGGGTAAGGTTGCCCTGGCTGCAACAAGAACGAAGGTGCGCGGTACATATCTCTGAAACGGTCATTGCAGAAGACGATATTCAGGTCGTGGTCCGTGCAGACTAGCGCTCCCGGCATATTGTCGAGTGCGACGTGAAGTTGGGCTGTCAGGTCAATAGTATGTGCGCCAGTCGTTTGGCGCGCATCTGTCGTTCGCGCCATAATCGTAGTCTCCACTCGCCCGAGGCCATTGCGACTGGCCGACCAGGCGACGACATCACGACTGAGAACAATTTCACGCAAAAGGCAGCAAATGTAAATTCACTCGTCGCCACAGGTTGCAGACGAAGCTATTCATGCCATGCTCAGTCGCATAGCGCTTGCTGCACTTGAGAGGCTCATTCGGTCCAGCCTCGACCGCTCGGCGCTTGAGACCTTCTACGGAACCGACGACCCGCCCGCTCTCGAACGGTTCTTTGATGGCCTGAGCAGGCAGGCTTGAAGTTTTGATGAACCAAGAATGTATCTTCAGGCTGAGCCGCGTTCGTGTTCTGAACAGCAGACGTCAAGGCTATGTGAATTTTGGTCCGGCATGAATTATTCTTGTCCTATGTGTTTGCAGGCATTGCGCTAGGTCTCATTGAGGAACCGCATGACGCACTTGCAAAACGAGTGGGCATCTTTCACTGGCCAGAGATGGTTGCCGCCATCTATTCCAACTAACTTTGCGTCAGGCAGAAGCTGGCGTGCCGCCGTTGCGGCTATTCGATAGAACGGCCGACTATATTGCCCTAGTCCAATCGTAATTGGGACATGGAGATTCTTCAGACCGGCGCTAGAAGCGGCTGGTGCCGGAGGTCCTGCAAATAGCAACGGTAACATCCGCGCATTGTCGACCATGACCTGTTGAAGTTGCTGTGATAGGCCGTCAAAGGCGCCGCGTTGCGCATTAACACCATCCATGAAGGCGCGGACCGTCTCTGGATAATCTCCCACGTCAGCACAGTTTTTGGCATCAGCCGACATGGAGACGCGGTCCTTAGCCGCTAATTCAGCTTCTTCGGGATCCTCCAGAAAACTCGCAAGGGCAGGCTCATATAGGAACATCTTCCTGACCAAGTCAGAATGCTGAGCAGCCATTGTTAGACAAACTCCACCACCTAGCGACCAGCCCACAATCGTTACAGGCTGCAGCCTCGAAGCAGTAATAAAGGCGGCAAGATCGTCAGCTAGTGTTTGCAGGCAAAATTTCTCTCCGTCGTCTGGCCAATCTGCAGAGCCGAAGTAACGCTGGGTGAGCGCAATGATTTCATACTCTTCCGAAATGATGTCGAGGTGCTCGTTCCATATTCGATGGTCTGAATTTGAGCCATGGACGAATATGACAGGCTCACCTTCGCCTTGGACAACAAACTGCAGCTCGAATCCGTTGATTTGAATACTGTTAAGTCTTGGTGTGCCGCTAGGCATCCCATTAACCTCCGCACCAATATTGCTTACACGTACTGTGTCACGTTTGATGGCATTTAGCACAACCGTTGCACTCGGCTTCCGTACGGACTGGCCTAGTCTCCTTGAAAGGCGCATGTGCTACGCGCCAAGATCACAAGTTCAGTGCGATGCGAACTAAATCGAAGGACCAAGTGACAGGGCACCGCAGCTCGGAAGCATGGTAGGCTCCTTGATCATTGCTTCCGTCGTCGCAACGCGCCATGCTGCGCCTGCTCAGGGCGGCTCTGGATTACAAGCGGTCGTCGCCATCAGTCACAGTGCTGTGCCGCAAAAGGTCAGCAATGTCCACAAACGAGACCTCCAATAACGCCGTTGATCTCGTCACTTCTGCGAACGTGGGCTGCTGGTTCATATCATTGGCGAATTTCTCGACTGAAACTCGCTTCGAGTCCTTAGTTCTTTGCTATGCTCCCACAAGGAGGATTGGATGGCGCAAGAACTTCGGGAATGGTTGGAACGGCTGAGCCTTGGAGATCTAACATCCTTGCTCGAGGAGAACCAAGTCGATCTGCAAGACTTGCCTCTACTCAATGATGAAGATCTCAAGGAGCTCGGACTTGCTCTTGGCCCGAGACGTCGTCTGCTGCATGCAGCCGCTGCGATGAAAGAAGGGAGCAAATCTGATACACAGACCAGCTCTCACACCCAAGTTTCCTCACCCATGGCGGAACGCCGCCACCTCTGTGTCATGTTCGCTGACATGGTAGGTTCAACGGAGCTCTCGCGTCGCCTCGATCCCGAAGACCTCAGTCGGGTGATGCGTCGCTACCAGGAAGCTGTTAGCAAGTCAGTTTCAGCCTACGGCGGCCACGTGGCGAAATTGCTGGGCGACGGTGTGCTGGTATTTTTCGGCTGGCCACGTGCCTACGAGGACCAAGTCGAACGGGCAGTACGCGCAGGTCTAAGTGTTACCGCAACCGTATCCGCAAGCCGGAACCGCGCCGGCGAACGGTTGGCGGTCCGTGTCGGAATTGCGACCGGAAACGTGGTTGTTGGCGATATCATAGATGAAGACGGCCGAGGCTCAAATGAGATCAGTGGGGAAACTCCAAATCTGGCGGCGCGCCTCCAACAGCTCGCAAAGCCGGGTGAGGTGATAATCGACGCTGCATGCGCTCGCCAAGTTGGTCAGACCTTCAAAGTAACGGACCTGGGCGAGAAGAACGTCAAAGGATTCGAAGCTGGCGTACGGGCCTGGCTCGTCGTCGGTGAGAGTCGACAAGCCGATAGCCGATTTCAAGCCGCACGAGGGACGGCCTTATCTCCTATGGTTGGGCGGGATACGGAGCTGCGATTGCTGCTTGACCGTTGGGAACTCGCCTGCGGTGGCGAAGGTCAGGCAGTCTTCATATCCGGGGAAGCTGGTATCGGCAAGTCTCGTTTAGCGCAAAGCCTGCAAGAAAACATCTCAACGGACGACCACACGCCTATCCGTTATCAGTGCTCACCGCACCACTCGAACAGCGCACTCTATCCAGCAATCCGACAGCTGGAGATCGCAGCACGATTTGATTCGCAAGATCCACCAGACACTAAGTTAGACAAGTTGGAGGCCGTGCTGGCTCGAGCCGATGCTTCCGCCGAGGACGCGCTATACTTCGCCAATTTGCTTTCATTGCCATCAGACGCTCGCTACGGCCCGCTGATCGCATCTCCGCAGCAGAAGCTTGAACATCTTCTGGATGCCTTACTCGGCCAACTTCTGGCGCTCGCCAAGCAAAAGCCAGTTCTCTTCTTATTCGAAGATGCGCATTGGATCGACCCAACAAGCTTGACGCTCCTCGAACGCGTGTTGGCAGGAATTCAACAAGCCCAAGTGCTAATCGCAGTCACCCATCGCCCTCAATGGCGCCCCCCGATTGTGGGCGTTAGCCATGTAACTTCGCTTCAGCTGAATCGGCTCGGCAGATCCCATGGTGCCGCTGTTGTGCGGGCATTGTCAGGTCAAGATATTGACCCGGATCTGGTCGAACGGATTGTAGCACGAACAGACGGCGTTCCGCTTTTCATTGAAGAACTCACAAAGTCGTTGTTGGAGGTGGGGCCAGATACGGGTCGCGAGGAAATCCCGGAGACTCTTCAAGCTTCGCTCACCGAGCGACTAGATCGCCTTGGACCAGCAAAAGAGCTTGCCCAAATCGGGGCTGTCATCGGGCGTGATTTCCCACTCGATCTGGTTGCTGCAGTCACAGACAAAACTGAGCAACAATTGCAAGAGGCGGTGGACGAGCTCGTGCGCTCCGAGCTGCTGTTTCGGAAGGGTCGAGGCGCGGAACTGCATATGACGTTCAAACATGCACTCGTGCGCGACACGGCCTACGAAACCCTGCTGATTTCTGCGCGGCGCGACTGGCACCATAGGATCGCTGCAACGCTTGAGGATCGCTTCGCGAATGTTCTTGAGAGCGAACCCGAAGTGATTGCACAGCATTGGATCGAGGCTGCTGAAACTCGACGGGCGATTCCACTACTCCTGCGCGCAGGGCGTTTGG
>JBPCWA010000475.1:0-10899 GCA_051009975.1 Hyphomicrobiaceae bacterium | reverse complement strand
GTCTTAGTTCAATCACTTGCACCTTGTAATGGTAGTCAAGTTGTCGGTGACCGCAGTGCGAGGGGACAGTGGATCAACATCGACGCTCGTGGATTGCTGTAGGATGGCTTCATTCATTCACGAACCTACAGTCTTGTCACCGTTCTCGAAGAGTTCGTAAATGACGGGGCTGTATAGATGGCCATAACCGCGTTCTATGGCTTCCAATAGGCGTTGTTCGGCTAGTTTTGCACTTTGCGCGTCGACGCCAACGGTCTTGGCCAGAGATAGCGCATAGCGAATATCTTTCAGAGAATAGATCGCCGGAAATTGGTCATCAGGATAGTGTCTGGTGGCCATGTGTTGCCCGTGTTTTCGCATGACAAAACTATCTGCGGAACCCTTCGATAAGATCTCAAAAACCTCAGAACGATCGACCCCGGCGCGTGTAGCGATGGCCATGGCCTCGGCCAATGCGGTCACTGTTTGGAAAATAATCATATTGTTCATCAATTTCATGATCTGCCCGTTTCCGATTCCACCGCAATGGGAGATTTGGGAACCCATGAACGCAAGATATGGCTCTATGCGCTGAAAAACTTCTTTAGCCGCGCCTACCGTGATCGCCAGCGTTCCATCCTCTGCCGCAGATACCCCGCGAGCGACTGGTGCATCAGCAAAATCTGCCCCTTTCTTGTCCAGGGCTGCAGCCACTTCGCGGTTGATCTCGACCGTCGCGGTGGTCATGTCGACAATTGTTTGACCATGGCGCGCCCTTGAAACCAGGCCATCCGGCGCAAATGCGACCTCGCGAACTTGAGGTTCACCGGGAAGGCAAATGAAGATGAGTTCTGCTTGGGCTGTGACGTCTGCGATTGATCTGGCCGTTTCGACACCGATGTCGGACAAGGCCCGTTGCTTGCTGGGATCAATGTCGTAAGCGATGACTGACAGCCCCGATCTGTGCGTGAGATTACGACACATGCGTCCGCCCATCACGCCGAGGCCAATAAAACCAAGTTTGCTGATTTTGATCATGACTGATTGCCCCGCTCAGTAACCCATGGCGCAGCCGTCTTTGCGCGGATCAGACCCACCTGTCAGTACATTTTGCTCCCAATCGACCCATATCGCCTGACTTCCACCTATAGGTTTCGCAGGTGCCACAATCTTGTGACCCTTTTTCCGCAGTGCGTCGACGATTTCCTCAGGAACTGTACTCTCGACCTCGACTTCTCCTGTGTAAGGGTTCGGAAAGAAGCGCGGATGATCTTGGGCTTGTTGGATATCCAATCCAAAATCGAAGAGTCTAGTCATAAACTGCATGTGACCAAAGGCCTGGTATTGCCCGCCCATTACGCCAAAGGGCATCACGGCACGACCTTCATGGACACCCATGCCTGGTATGATCGTATGCAATGGACGTTTTCCGGGTCCGATACAATTCGGATGGTCGGGATCGAGGACAAAGCCCTGTCCGCGGTTCTGCAAAAACACACCGGATTTTGGTGCCATTTGAACGCTGCCAAAATTCGCAAACAGGGTATTGATGAAGCTGCAGCAATTTCGATCCTTATCTACGACGGTGATATAAACCGTGCTGTCGTGTTGTGGAGCCGTAAATTCGGGCAAAGGATTGAGGGCAAAATCGGGATTTATTGCATTGCGTATTTCATCCGCATGATCGTCTGCAAGCAACCACTCAACGGGAATATGAGCTTGCGAGGGATCAGCGACATACAAATTTCGATCTTTGTACGCCAAGCGACCTGCCTCGATCTCCGCATGGATGCGTTCAATTGATATCGGATTGTCGCCGAACGTGCCAATTCCGCGCATCACGTTGAGCAACAGCAACGCAATCACGCCTTGCCCGTTGGGCGGACATTGATAGACGTCGACGCCGCGAAAGTTGGTGGAGATCGGATCAACATACTCACCTCGGGCCGCAGCGAAGTCATCCATGGTATGCAAGCCCCCCTTACTTTGAAGGAACGATACGATGTCATCAGCGACTTCGCCTGTGTAGAATGCATCTCGTCCCGTCTCAGCTATTTTCATCAGCGTCGATGCAAGTGCTGGTTGACGATGCATCGTTCCGACACTGGGCGTTTTTCCGTTGAACAGGAAAATTTCCGCGGCCGCGGGGTCATTTGCCAGCAAGGCCCGCTGACTAGCGAAATCGACGCTCACACGGGAAGACACTGGATATCCATCTTTGGCATAAGCTATCGCTGGCTGCAAAAGTTCGCCTAGTGTCCGCGATCCGTAGTCGTTTAACAGCTGCTCCCACGCGTCGACAGCTCCAGGTACTGTGACTGCATGGGGAGTTTGGCGCTCAATCTTTTCGATGGCGTTCTTCGCATACCATTGCGGTGTAGCAGCGGCTGGGGCTCGCCCTGATCCGTTGAATGCTACGAGTTCGTCACTTCCTTCTGGCGCATATATACAGAAGGCATCGCCTCCGATGCCCGTTGATTCGGGCTCGACAACACACTGGACAGCGCATGCGCCAATTGCCGCGTCCAAAGCGTTGCCTCCTGAGCGCAATATACGGATCGCAGTTTCTGTTGCTAGAGGGTGTGAAGTGGCAGCCATGGCAGTTGGAGCGTGCACCGGCGAACGTCCGGGCATTTCCAGGTTTCTCATGCGAATCTTACCTTCAGTCGCCTTGCCGGCGCTAGAACGCTGGCCGATTGTCATGATTAACGGAACTGGAGTCCAGTACCGGTGTCAGTCAGACTTTCGCACACCTCGTAGCCCGACGGAAGCTCGGTTGCCTTGTCCTTCATGCTTGGCGGTGGCACGGTCTGAAAGGTGCATATTGACCGAGGGAATGATATGATGACAACTGATCTCTTCGCTGGGCGGCGAGTGGGTGTGGCTGGTTTGGGCGTGATTGGGAAGCGCGTCGCTCAATTCGTCTCGGCTGGAGCGGCCGGTCCGCTTAAACTCACAGCAGTTGCCTCACGCGACAAGGCGACGGCCAGGGAATTCTGCTCGCTTCTGGTGCCCCAACCAGCCGTTGTTACTATCGAAGATCTAGCCACAGTGGCCGACCTTGTAGTCGACTGCACACCCGCGGACGTTTTTCGAAGGGTCGCAGAGCCGGTCATCGAAGCAGGGGCAACGCTACTACCGTTGTCTGTGGCAGCTCTTCTTGACAACATGGGTCTGGTCGACAGAGCTGCTGAAACGGGAGCCCAAATTATCGTGCCAACGGGTGCAATCTTGGGACTTGATACGGTTCGAGCGATGGGCGTTGGCACACTGCATCGCGTTGCACTGCAGACGCGCAAGCCCCCGCGAGGTTTGCTCGGTGCACCCCATTTGATTGATAACAAGATATCGTTGGAAGGGATCAGCGAGCCACTACTTGTCTTCTCTGGCAATGCCCGCGAGGCAGCGAGAGGGTTTCCAGCAAATGTCAATGTTGCAGCGGCTTTGGCCCTGGCCGGCGTGGGGCCAGACCGGACCGAGGTCGAAGTTTGGGCCGATCCGACAATCGATCGCAACGTTCAATCCGTTACGATAGAGTCTGATGCTGGCGAAGCCACCATGACTATTTGGAATGTGCCATCAGAGGAGAATCCCAAAACGGGCAAAGTTGTTGCGCAGAGCGTGGTTGCTGCTTTGACGCGACATGTTGCACCTCTTGTTGTGGGCAGTTGACCACTTTGGAGATCTTGGAAACTGCGTCATTGAACTCATTGAACTCATTGAACTTTCAACGACATGATCATTGTTATTTCCTGTTCGTGTCCTGGCGGCAACGCAATAAGGCCTGTATCCGAGACGCCCTCTAGGGACATGTTGTGTGCATTAGTTTGATGAGTAACGGGCTCAAAACAAAAAAAGTCGCGACCGACGGGTGTGTAAAGCACCGCCCATTTTGCCTGAGGTTCCGTCTCAATTTGCAATGCTTTGTTGGCGGCAGTCCAGCAAATCGTGGCTTTACCGGACCACCGTGCGAACCCATTGTCTAATCCCATTGGCAAGACCGCGCCTTGGCGCAATCTTGTGACCGACGGCGCGTCGAAGCTGAGTTTCTCCGGTAACATGAGACTGCTGTTTGTTACCATCGCGGCGACGTCTGCTTGCAAAGTGACGTCGTCGGACACTGGAAAGTAGGGATGAAATCCCAGCCCGGATGGCATGGCCGTGTTTGACTGGTTGCGCAATGATAGGCGAGCGCGTACGCCCTTCTCAACTAGGCTATAGCGAACCCGCGCTTGGAATGCCCAGGGCCAATCTGTTCCGTTCTTATCTATGGCCAATTCGACCGCCTCGGGAGCATGTTCAATAACATCCCAAGCCGCTGTCCAGACATTTCCGTGGATCGCGTGCTGTCCCATCATCGGAGCATCCAAGAGTGAGCGTTCTTGACCCATCCAGTTGAACTTGGCGAACGCAATGCGATTGGAAAACGGGGCTAACAAAAAGCAACCGAGATTGCTGGTTGTCGTCTTTTCTTCAGGCTGGGCTTCACGCAACCAGCGCCAAGTGATGTGCCCGTCCTTCATGCTTCGCAGCCATACAATTCCTGCGCCGACATCCGGTGCCACAGCCAGAGACAATTGCGGGTTCGAAATGACACAGAGTGCTGCTCGATGATCCCGGGCACGGTCCAAGTTTGGGTTTTGCGGCATTTTCTTCGTCCTCAATGACGCATGAGTTAGGGATGACGCATGAGTTAGGGATGGCCAAATGTCGATGAGAGTGCAAAATGCGACTCGCGGCATGAGTCGCCGTATATCGTGTCACGCAGGGAAGCGCGCGTCATGCAATATCTTGGTTCGAAAGTCACTGATGACCGCGAGCGTATGATCTTGCTAGCCTATCAGAAATGCCTTGATAATGGCAGTCATCGTTTCATCATTGAAGAAACGAGCCGTTCAGAAGAACTTGAGCATGCCATTTTGCTTCTTCTCTGTGATATATGGGATCCGAAGCGATTTCGCATTCGACGGTTCGTTCGCTCGGGGGTATTCCTGAGGTTTGAAACGCGGCGAAGCAACGAACTTTGTCTGACGGTCGGTCAATGGATAGGTAATCGACGCTATGGCGAGGTCTATGTAGATGCCATTAGGGAGATTCGCGACTGGGTCAAAAGCAAGCCAGCCTAAAACAGCAGGTCAATCAGTTTTTCGTTCAATGACAGATCGCGGTGAGTCACTTCTATGAACGCCCAGGGGCTCTTCTGTTTGGTTGAGATGGGATAAAGTTGGTGAAAAGATCATGGGACCGATGAAGAAATTGGTAAGAGCAGGGGGGTGTCGCGACGCTCTTCTCACCTAGAAAATGTACGTCGTATCCCCCGCCAAATGTCAGAAAAGTAAGAGGTCTTCCAATTCAGTTGTTTAACAATTAGATAGTGTTTGAAGAACGCTTAAGGCGGTGATTGATCACGCCTAGACCGTGCACCGCTGACTGGTCTTTGTGCAATTTTTTCATACTAGCAGTATTCTAAGGTTGCACGAAAGTATCAGCTCAGAGCGGCCTGGAGTGGCCGCGGGTAGCCAAGAGTAAGCCTAAAGATTTCGGTACCCCTGAGCCCAATTAGGTGCGGTATCGTTGGTGAGCGTTCCCAAGATCTGCCGCGCCGATACGAACGGCCACGCGATGTATATGGCAAGCAATGCGAAGAGCAATAGGAGCAGCAGGCGTCTCAAGGCACGATTCCTCCATTGACAATGTGTCTGAGTTGATTTCGAATACAAGAGTGGCAGCATTTTCATCGCCAGCGGCGCGCCTTGCAGTGGTGCCGCATTTCACATTCAGAAATCGTTTCCAACGCCGGGTTCAGCCACTGCAATTGCTGAGTGCTTTCGCTCGTTTTCTGAGTTCTGAGCGCCACACATTGGGGCCGACTTGATTGCACCAATTGATGTGGGCCCGGAGATCCACACTCCAACGTGGTCCAGTCTGACCGCAATTTCTTTGCTTGTTTTCCCGCGCCTGTTTCAAGGCGCGATTTCCATAGGCGATACAGTTTGACTGAGCTTGCGCGGTCACTCCAATACTGACCCAACAGACTACCGTCAGTGTGCTCAAAATTGCTGCTTTCCGGAAAGCCCGGGACATCGTCATTTCCTTCCTTGGGCAAATTTCACAGGCTCGTTCCGATCATCTTCCATTGCCACTTGTTCAACCCGCACGCAAGATCGTCAGCGCCGGACACCCTTTCTGGATAACGCCCTATAGGGAAAGCGATATGGCCTAGTCACCCATCCAGGCCCTATATTTTGATGCCAAAGACGGCTGACACAAGGCAACCCAGCAACAGTCAGTCAGCAACAGTACGAATCGATTCCCACGAACCGGGCATCCAATGCCAATATTGGCGAAAGCAACATGAATTCCCCGTGAATATTAGCAGCATTAATCAACCACTTCATCCCAACAAACAGGTAAACCCTTTTTGGGCTGATTCCTCATCACAACGCGGTCAGGCTGATTTTGCTGTTGAGTCCAGCCGGTGCAATCCGTGATTTCATGCGGACGAAGAATCGCCATACTTAGAACGACACTTGTCTGTGGGGTCATCAAAAATTATGGAACACGCGATCCCCATGGTGCAGCTGCCCTCAGATCCTCCGGAACTGGTCGGTCGCAATGAAGCGGCCAGAGACGTACTGTTGAGCGTCTTCGGATACTCCGAGTTCCGCGGCCAGCAAGAGGACATCGTACGAGCAGTTTTGAGTGGCAGTGATGTTCTCGTGCTGATGCCAACTGGTGGTGGTAAATCCCTCTGTTATCAGATCCCGAGTTTGGTGCTTTCGGGGACAGGCATCGTCGTGTCTCCTCTCATCGCATTGATGCAAGATCAAGTACGTGCCTTGGAAGAGGTTGGCGTTCATGCCGCGTGTCTGAATTCGAGTTTGTCACGAGAAGAGCAAGACGAAATCGAAGCGGATCTCCTCGCGGGAAAGTTGGATCTTCTCTACATTGCACCTGAGCGACTGGTGCAGGAACGGACTCTCCGCCTTTTTGCCCGTTGCAAGATCGCATTGATTGCGATCGATGAGGCGCATTGTGTCGCGCAATGGGGGCATGATTTTCGCCCGGAGTACCGTCAATTGCGGATTTTGTCCGACCGCTTCCCGGGGGTACCTCGTCTTGCTCTAACAGCGACCGCAGACCCTCGTACCAGAGAAGAAATCATTGCGGAGTTGTCACTGGAAAGAGCGGTCCGGTTCATTTCGAGCTTCGATCGTCCAAACATTCGCTACACTATTGCGGAAATGAGTGGGGGGGGCTCCCGTCAGCGGCTTTTTGATTTTATTGAATCAGAGCACAGCGGAAATTCCGGGATCATTTATTGCCTTTCTCGGCGTGCTACCGAAGAGACCGCAGCCTGGCTAACGACCAAAGGTCGGCGTGCCCTGGCCTATCACGCTGGCCTTTCAGCCGAAGCTCGACGACAAGTCTTGTTGCAGTTCTTGACTGAAGACAATCTGGTTGTTGTGGCAACAATAGCTTTTGGAATGGGTATAGACAAACCCGATGTTCGCTTTGTGTGTCACCTCAATTTACCGAAATCTGTCGAGGCTTACTACCAAGAAACGGGTCGCGCCGGTCGTGATGGAGAGCCCGCCGACGCTTGGATGGCCTATGGTCTCCAAGACTTGGTCCAGCAATACCAATGGATTGCGAATTCGGACGCGGGTGACGGCTTTAGGAGAGATCAGCGGAGACGCCTGGATAGCCTCATTGGTCTTTGTGAAAGTGTAACCTGTCGGCGACAAATTCTCTTGTCATACTTCGGCGAGCAGGGCTGTCCGCCCTGTGGCAACTGTGACAATTGTCTTCTTCCGCCCAGTACTATTGACGGTACAGTCGCGGCGCAGAAAGCTCTATCGACCGTCTACAGGACGCAGCAGCGGTACGGCGTTGGATACTTAATTGACGTGCTCGTCGGCAAGAAAAGCGGCAGGATTGAACAAAACGGTCACAATCAACTGTCTGTCTTTGGAATTGGTCACGATCTTGACATTGGCGGGTGGCGAGGTTTGTTCCGTCAACTCATCGCGGCAGGTTATTTATCGCCCGACGGGGATGGTCATGGCACTCTCTCTTTGAACGATTCCGCTAGATCTGTACTGCGCGGCGAGCAAAACGTCCAAGTCAGGCATAGGCCGCAGAATCAAGCCCGTGCCCGGCGCCGAAACAAGACACATGCTGATAGCGAGATGTCAGTGGCAGATAAAGAGCTCTTTCAGACACTCAAGAGGTTGCGCAAAGAATTGGCAGTGCAGGCGTCGGTCCCGCCCTACGTCATCTGTCATGATCGGTCATTGCGAGAGCTAGCAACGGCTCGTCCTCGAAATAGGGAGGAACTCATGACCATTAGTGGGCTGGGTGAAAAGAAGGTGGCGCGCTATGGTCGAGCCTTCCTGCAAGCCTTGGCACACGCTGCTCGTTAAATTCGCAGTTACTTCGCACTTAGGTCATTCAAATCGACGTCTCGCAAGAGTGACACGAGGCGGAGCTAATATTCACGAAGCAATTGTGTGAACTCAGCCCGAACCAAACTAGCTGTAACCTAACTTTGACAATATCTCGTTCTCAATCGCTCGTGTCTCGGGGGTCCACTTGATTTGCTTAGAGGCAATGAGGTTTGCTTGCGATCTAAGTATGACGCCATCTTCGCCGGCAAGAACTTTCAAGCCATTGGCCTTTAGCGTGGCACCGGTGCTGGTGATATCAACCACCAAATCAGCCGTTCCGGCGGCCGGTGTACCTTCGGTTGCTCCAAGACTTTCCACAATGCGATAGTCGCCTATTCCGTGACGCGTAAAGTGGCGCCGCGTAAGATTCATATACTTGCTGGCAACACGCATGCGTCGTTGGTGTCGCCTCCGATAGGCTTGGGCGGCCTGGTCAAGGTCACGCATGCGATTGACGTCAACCCAGCAAGCTGGGACTGCAACCACAACATTGGCCTGGCCGAACCCGAGTGGTTTCAAAAAGTCAACTTTTTCGTCTGGTATGCTGATTTCTTCACGAATTAGATCTTCGCCTGTCACTCCTAAATGGACGCGTCCAACCCGAAGAGCGTTGGCTATCTCCTGCGCTGACACAAATGCGACCTCCACACCATCAAGACCAATAATCTGGCCACGGTACCCGCGCTCACTTCCTGTCTTTCGCAACTCCATACCAGCGCGTTCGAATTGCTCAATTGTGGACTCCATGAGCCGGCCCTTAGAGGGGACACCAAAGATAAGCTTTTGGGTCATGGACCGGTCCCTGTGACAACACTCAATAGTCGTTCCGTGTGGATCATTGCGCCGACAGCTGGAACGTCGATTGTTGCTCCGACTGTTCGCATAAGATTATCGTATCGACCGCCGCCAGCGACTGGGCTGCGTTCGTCAAGACCTGGTGCAAGAACTTCGAATACAAACCCAGTATAATATTCAAGATTGCGACCGAACTCAGCGTGAAATTGCAGTTGACTGATGTCGATTCCTTTGTTGGCAAATGTCTTTAATCGTTTTTCATAATTGGCTAGTGCCGAAGACAAATGAATATTTCTGGCGTCTGCCATGTCCTTGAGCCGCGCACCCGCTGCTCTTGCAGTTGCGCTAACACCTAAATAGGCATGAATGATGTCGCGCGTGTTGGAATCGAGCGGATCGGCAGACAGGTCTTCTGCTTGCGCTCTCAGATTTGCGGCGATTTCTGAAATGGAACGGGACCCAATGAACTCAATGTTGTTTTGATCGAGATGCGTCAGGATGGTTGTTTCAGCCTCGGCATCACTGGCATGGGCTACAGCTTTTAAAAGCGATCCGGGCAGGTTCTCTATGCCAGAAGCTGGTTGAGTGGCCAGGGTTTCGAGCTCAGAGCGAAAGGTCGCAGGTCGCCAGAATTGGCTTCTTAGGCGCTCACGCCAGCGTTCCGGCATCTTCAATACACTCAACAATTGATCGAAGATCCCTAAGTCACCGATACGGATTGTGTACTTTTCCAATCCTCCCGAATTCAAACCAGACAGGATCAAGGATAGAACTTCCGCTTCTGCTTCAGCTGAATTACTGGCACCGAAGCTCTCTACGCCCGCTTGTCTAAATTCCCGTGGATGGGCCGCATCGCCGCCATCCGGTTGAAATCGGAATGCTGGACCATTGTAACAATAGCGCCCCTTGGCTTCGGCACGTCCGTGTCGCTCCCAATGCAGACGACAGGTCGGGACGGTTAAGTCGGGCCGCAGGCAAAGTTCCTGCCCTTCAGGGTCTGTGAAGACGTAAGTGCGTGCTCTTAAATCTTCGCCGACAACATCCAGAAAGATGTCCGCGGGTTGAATGATCGACGGAGCCACGGCTTCATAACCGGATGCACTAAAGACGTTCAATAGTTGCTGGGCTTGATCTTCAAGCGCTTGAAATTTTCGTGCAGTTTCTGCTGATGTCATTTTAATCGCGTCCACGATGTTTATCGACGATCGTTAAAACGGCACTTACTAGTTCTTCCTCCGGTACAGAAAATTGTGCTGGCCTATCTTGTCGCCACTCTTGTGAGTTGCTGATTTCCTGCGCTAGCCTGGAGCCCTCGATGAGGTCTTTGATCTGGACCTCGCCTTTGGCACGCTCGTCTCCACCCTGAATCACAACGCAGGGCGCGCCACGTTTGTCGGCATATTTCATTTGCGCCTTGATTCCCGATGTGCCGAGATACATTTCTGCACGTACTCCAGCATTTCGCAATCGGGAGACCATGCCCTGATAGTGAGCCTGCTCGCCGCGATCCATCACGAGAACCACCACCGGACCCGAAATGCGCAATCCTCGGTTCGGTGCAGCTTGTGCAAGAGCGGATTGAAGCCGAGACACACCTAGTGAGAACCCTGTTGCCGGCACCTTTTGGCCAGTGAAACGCGCGACAAGATCATCGTAGCGGCCACCACCACCGACT
>JBPCWA010000474.1:0-10376 GCA_051009975.1 Hyphomicrobiaceae bacterium | reverse complement strand
TCCATCGCGATGTGATGATCTGGTCGTCGTCTCTGATCTGGTGAGGCGAGCACTGGCTCTGATTCATCGATACGCGATTTCACGGGTTTAATGAGCAGTTAAATGAATGAGAGTCCGACTGCGTGTATGAGTTGAAGCACGAGGGCGCCGTTCGCTCCATCTTCCCTCTATTCGGCTCAACTCTGTCTTGCTGCACTTATTCATCCATTCGTTTCGGTCTTCATTCCGGTCCACGTTCCAGTATTCGTTCCTCGTTGCGGCTCTCGCTCCCCACCCTGTCCTGGTCCGCATCCCTCTGTCCCGCTACTCGCTTTCGTGCAACGGCACTGTCCAAGTTGCGCTCTATCGCACCACGGGCTATTTTCGCTTGTCAATCTGCAACCCTCAAGAGCCAGTTGGAGCCGATCATGGTACAAGGAAGCGCCGATGAGAGGCCACCCCCCCGCATGGGCAAATTTTTCTACATGGCCGACTCGGCCCATCCATCGCTCTTTCGCAATGGAAAGGTGCTGACAAGGCGTGATAGGGACGGCACCGATGCCGAGTGGGTCGGCGTAGACCTCGTCGAGCGAGAGATGCCAGTGCACGATGCCCGCCAGCTAGAAGGTAGCGCATGGCCGAGGCTCGATCGGAACGGATTCGAACTCGTTTCACAGCCATTGCAGGACCAAAACTTTGATTTTCTAAACAACGAGCAAGTGCTTCAGCTTTATTATCCTCAGTGCGAGTTGGCCGTTCGTGGAGCGACTGGTGCGCGTGTCGTCGCCGCATTCGATCACAACGTACGCTCTGCTGCCGGCAAACAAAGCAAAAAGCGAATCGACGGCGGCCAACAGGTTCAAGGACCGGCACATGTCGTACATGGCGACTATACTTTAACATCAGCACCACAGCGGCTGCGCGACTTGACAAGACCGCCAAAGGCCAATGACACGTTGCTCACTATTCTTGCCGCAGGGCGCTCGCTGCTCGACAGTCAAGAAATTGAGACAGCGATTGCCGATGGACGATACGGAATAGTCAATCTTTGGCGTAACATCGCGCGCGAGCCAGTGGCAGTAAATCCTCTCGCTCTCTGTGACGCCACATGCGTCAAACCTGAAGATCTGGTGGTATTCGAGATTCACTACGCCGATCGCATTGGCGAAAACTACTTTGCTAGGCACGCGACCGGACACCGGTGGTACTTTTATCCGGGCATGATGCGGGACGAGGCGCTCTTGATCAAACAGTGGGACTCTGCAGGTCGGATGGCGCGCACAAAGGGGCGCACATCCGATCCCAAGGATGGTGACGAACCCTGCACGTTTAGCTTTCACAGCGCTTTCGAGGATCCGAACGCATCGGCAGATGCGCCCGACCGTTGGAGCATCGAAGTTCGCTGTGCAGTCGTGTGGTGACGACGTTGACGTGGCCGACATTGGTATAACAATGGAGAATGAGATGAAGCTTTATCACGATCCAATTACGGTCAACTGTCGAAAGGTGTTGGCCGGACTGGACTTCATTGGGATTGCATACGATCCCGTGACGATGAATTACTTTGGCGGTGACCACAAGAAACCTGAGTTTGCCGCGATAAACCCCAATGCGGCCATACCTGCTTTGGTTGACGGCGACCTGACACTCTGGGAGTCAAACGCTATCTTGGTGTATGCAGCGGAGAAGTCAAACAACACGGAAGTCTGGCCGAAGGACGCAAAGACACGTGGCGATATCACTCGATGGTTGCTGTGGGAGTCCAATACCTGGTTCCCGACATGTTATACGTACTTGGTTGAAAATGTAGTTAAACCAATCTTGGATGATAAGCCCGACGCAGCAACTCTTGAGGCTCATGCGCCCACTTTTCATCGAGATGCCTCGATTCTCGAGAGTGCGCTTGCAGATCGTGATTGGCTTTGCGCCGATCATGCCACGATCGCAGACATTGCAGTTGCCGCGCCTATGCATCTGCATGGCGCGCAACAGTTGCCGCTTGCGAATTATCCGAACATCCGTGCCTGGATTGCCCGCGTCGAGACATTGCCGTGCTGGCAAAATTCCGATCCAATTCCGCACATTCCGGAGGAGCTTCTTGCCAAGCTCGGTTAAGCGAGATGTTGGATCGAATTTGGCTGTATGGTTTGGTATTCCATGGATCGCAGACACCTCGGTGTTTCAGGGCAGCGTTACCAGACCGCCGGATGTGACGTATGTCTGGCCCGTGATGAACCCGGCCTGATTGCTCAGCAAGAATGCGACCAGAGTTGCGACATCTTCTGGCGTACCGATTCGCCGCACGGGGGTAGCCTCTACAATTTGCTCCTTCATTTCAGTCGACATGTCTTTGGTCATGTCTGTATCTATGAGTCCAGGCGCCACGCAGTTGACGCGAATCTCTGGACCAAATGCGACGGCGCAATTGCGCGTGAATCCAATGACGGCCGACTTCGATGTGCCATAGGCGATCAGTCTGTCTGGTCGGATCCTGCTCGGCGCGATACCGTTGATAGATGCGATGGTCACAATCCGACCATCGCCGTTTTTTTGCATTGCATCCTTTGCGCGCCACACGCAATTGAAGGTGCCGTCGAGATTTACCGCTAAAATACGTCGCCAGAGTTCTGGATCCATTTGGGCGTCATCTTGGAATGAGGCGATCCCCGCATTGGTTACTAAGAGATCCACTTGCGGTCGTATTGCTTCGATGGCGTCGAACATTACCGAGGTTGCCGTCCATGATGCCACGTCCGCCTGAAAAATTTCTCCATCTCCACCCGCTGAACGAATCGTTGAAAGTGTTCTCTCTGCCTCTTCTGCGCTTGAGGAATGGTTGATCGCCACCCACGCACCGGCTTCGGCAAGTTTTAAGCAAATTTCTCGTCCAATGCCGCGCGAGCCGCCTGTGACGAGGGCCGTGCGCCCAGTGAAATTCCAGGTCAATTGCATCTCCTTGTCAGCCCAGATCCTGGCCTACAGTGTTCCTTCAACCAAGTTTCGGCCAGTATAAGCCGGTCGATACGGCCAAAATGGCTACCGCCAAAGGATTCGGATTCCTAACTCGGCAAGTCAAGAATTTGATGTGTCAGTTAAGAGTATCCGGAACAAAACTGTTTCCCTTGTTGCTCCAGAAATGTTTCGGTTGGTGATAGTGTGAGGAACTCGTGAGAAGATGTTTGAATGACCAAATGCGGAGGCAGCGACGCGACAATGAGTGTGATGCATCCAGACAATTGGGGATGGCGCGCGCGGATCGGCATGTTCATTGTCGGAGTTGAGGCTGTTCCCGAAGCCGAATGGTGGGCGATGCTTCCATCTGGAGTATCGGTGCACGCCTCTCGTATTTCGGCACCAACGCCTTGGGCCAGTTGGACAAGTGACGGCTCGTGTCTTCAGCTCAGCGATGATCTAGAAAGGGGGGCAAAGCAGTTTGCCGCTATGCCGCTTTCTGTGGTCGTTGTCGGGCATACTTCCAGCAGCGTCAAAGGTGGTAGGGGCTGGGATGACGCGGTTGTCGGGCAGCTCTCAGACCGTGTGGCGCGGGACACGTTGGTGACTACGAACGGGTTGGATTGTCGAGCAGCGCTGCATGCAATGAAGGTAAGGCGGCCATTCTTGGTTTTCCCGGCTTGGTTTGATAGTCAAGTCCAGGCAAAAGGCATCGAATACTTCTCAGACCATGGGTTTCAACCGTCGACGTACATGCGTTTTGATCCCGGCAGGAACTGGCGAGACCTGCCTCCCGGAGAGCTCTATCGTCACGGTATGGGTTTTGCGCAAGATGTTGAGGCATTGTATGTTCAGGTCAGGTCCGGCTGTCCCTCGGAGGCTGACAGCGTTCTGATTTTGGGGACAGGCTTCCGCTGTGTTTCGATTTTGGAAGCTCTCGAGCAGGACTTGCAGCGGCCTGTGATTGCTGCCAACCAGGCCAGTCTTTGGCACAGCTTGCGCCTGGCAGGTGTAAACGAGCAAGTTGCGGGATATGGCAGTCTGCTGTCGCTCTAGGTATGTTTTGACACAGTTCGTTCGCTTGGAATGCTGCATCGGCGTGCGGTCTATGGAAAAAGGATGGATTGCTGGCGGTTCTCGGATTCTACGTAGGATCATAGTTCTTTTTTTAAGACACTGGACCGCAAACGATCCCCTCAAAGGTTCCCGGCAACTATCCCGGTAACGAGACTAGCTACGGGACCGAAGATGAGAATGGTGCTCATGCGAACTCTGTTTAGTTTCTGCGTTTGCGTGTCGATGAGCATTGATGATGTGGCAAGTCAGAGTTTGTATCCGGGGATTGTTGGCAAAGACGACAGGGTGCGTTTGACCCAGGAAGGCTCGCCGTGGGACGCCATTGGTCATGTCAACATTGGCGGTTTTCGGAGGCGAGGAATTTGCACTGGGACTTTGGTTGCTCCAAACCTTGTCCTCACAGCGGCGCACTGCGTCGTAGACCCATGGAAAAGGGAACCCTATCGGCTTGAGCGGATTCACTTTGTAGCGGGCGTAAGCGGCGAAAAATACAAGGCCCACGCCAAGGCGAAGTGCCTGAGATTTCCTCCCGGATACAAATATTGGCCTCTAGCTGGAAGGCGTTCGTCCACGTCTTCCAGGAGGCAGGGCTTACAAGCTTTTCTCAAAGATGCAGTCGTTATTGTCCTGAAAGACAGGCTTTCCATCGCACCGGTTCCCCTTCAAAAGTCGGCTCGCCCAAGAATAGGATTACGCTTGCTCCATGCCTCCTACCCTGCAGATCGGCGATATGCACTTTCCGCGCATCTTGATTGCCATTTGATGCGTGCCGATCCAAATGGACGACTTTGGCTGGTGGATTGCGATACACATTTCGCGAGTTCGGGCGGTCCGATTTTTGTGTCGGAAGGCAAAGTGCTCAAACTAGCCGCTATCATGGTGGGTTCAGCGAACAGCGGTCTCAACGTGGCTGTTCCGACTGCGATTTGGAAATCTCTGGCGCATTCCGACGATTGCCCTAAATGAACCGCCGATGTGTCACTTGGAATTGCGCGTCATGCCGCCCTCCTGACTTCCGTGTAGCACAAGTCTATTGGAGGGCGGAGATCACTAATGATCAGGTGCGCTTAGACGAGCAAAAATGTGCTAGATTCGCATTTTCTATTGATAGGATTGTTGGGTCTTGTCTTTGAATTGTTTTGCGCGCATAGCTTTGCGCGTCTTATTCCAGTTTTGGTTGGACAGGCCACGAGCATCTTTGAGATTGGAGTCTCTCAATTTGATCAGAGATTGCGATTCTAGCTGAGCGGCGTTCGTGTCCAAATATGTCGCGTTCTTCTCCAAGAGTTTTTTGGCCTCTTCGATGCGGCCGCGGTCGCGCAGGCGGACAGCCCGTTCGTTCTCTTCCGTCGCAATGAGCGTCACCACGGTTTCCATGACGTCGCGATCAACGCTCGCGTTCGTCTCTTCGGGCGAATCTGTAAACTGCGCGACAACGGACTGAGTAACTGTTTGGGACGTCCCATTCTTCATGCTGGTGTAACGCGCCCCAATCTTTGCTATCTCGCTGACTGCGGCATTAAATTCCGGCTCGATCTCCAGTTCTAGTACCGCATGTTTTTCTTGAGAACCGTAGATCTGGTTCAGTCGGAAAACGACCTTGTTTCCGGTGATCTCGGCAGTACGACCCAGTGATCGCATTGGCCGAACACCCCTTGGCAGTTGCACCTCAATCTCAACGTCTTGCCCAACAACTGACAGGATGTCTCCAAACTCCCTGTTAAAGATCTGGACGAGTTCCTTTGGATCCTCGACGAAGGCATGGTTACCATCACTGTTAAAAGCAAGTTTGCTCATCAGATCTTCATTGTAGCCAAGGCCGAGACCAATGGTCGTGATCGAGATGCCAGATTGAGCGACCTCGCGACCAAATTTTCCAAGAGCAGTCGGTGTGCTAGGCCCGATGTTAGCGAGTCCGTCAGATATGAGAATGACCCGATTGACCCGGTTGCGTGAAAGATAGCTTTGCAGCTCGCGAACCCCTTGCTTCACTCCGGCATAAAGTGCGGTTCGTCCTTGGGCGCGCAGTTTTTTGATCATTTGCTGAATGCCCGCGTACTGCGTTGGATGCTGTGAGGGGACGAGGACATTGACGCCGTCGCTGTAGGCAACCACGGAAAGGGTGTCACGTTTTGCCAGGCGGTTGACAGCCATGATGGCGGCTTCTTTGGCCTGTTGCAGCTTCTGGCCTT
This sequence comes from Hyphomicrobiaceae bacterium, assembly GCA_051009975.1. Taxonomy (GTDB): domain Bacteria; phylum Pseudomonadota; class Alphaproteobacteria; order Rhizobiales; family Hyphomicrobiaceae; genus Tectiglobus. The sequence continues at coordinate 4,176 of JBPCWA010000474.1, read as the reverse complement.
TCATAGAGCCAGATGTATCGATTACGATCGCGAGATTGACCGGTGTCCGGCGGTCGAGCTCGGTTGCGTTGCCGCCTTTGATGGTGATTCGAAGGTAGGTTCGTTGCGCCGTCTTGGACAGGAGCGCCGATTGTCCCAAAATTGCATTGATACTCACGTTGGGCTGTGACGTTGCATGCGCTGGAAACGCAATCGACGAAACAGCAACAAACAACATTGTCAGTAGTAGTGAATGCTTCATGTATCCTCCGCATTTATTGAACGCAGGCTTCGTCGCAGATCGGCATCTTCTGCAATTGAAGGCGCAGATGACCGGGCCGTAACATCAAACAGCAGCCAAGTTTGTACGCAACTATGAATGAATGGTACGTGAATGGGGGTAATTCAATCGGGGTGCAGATCAGCATTGCTGATGTTACCGCGCGGCCAATATTTGCCAACAGATTTTGAGACATTTATAGCTGTGGCAGCTGTGGCAGCTGTGGCAACTTTGGCTCCTCTGGTCTCCGTTTAGGATGCCTTCATTTTTTCGATAGCTAGGTAGCAATGGACATAGTCCATGGCATGTCCCTCAGGGTTGGCTGCGACCAGATTTTCGTAACGGCTGTAAAATTCATCAATGATAGTCTGCCGCTCGGATGCAGGGCGTTTTGAATTGAGTGCGGTTGCAAAAACGGTTTCGCTCCAAGACCGCAAGGTCGGTATATATGTGGCCGCGAATTCTCCTGCACTCATGGCACCATCTGATGCTTCAAAGGCAGCGCGGTACGGGCAGGGAACGATACCAGTACGCGCCGAAATCAGACGCAGCCCCGCTGCATGAACCCGTGAGTCTGTGTCCAACAGTGGGGCAGAGAACTCCTCTTTCGTGCGATAAGACTGCGAAAAGCTGGCGTTGATGTACTCTTTCTCAGAGATACGGCCATCGTCAGCTAGGCCTTTCCAAAGGGAATGAAAAGTGTCGAACATATCGACACCGCCGGTCCCACCCAGGTAGCGGCCTTCTTCGTCCTTGCCGAAGTTCATGAAGACGAGACGACCTCCAGGCACGAGTTCGCGCGCTCGAGCCAGCAGAATGTTCTCCCAATCGGTTGCGGCTTGATTTCTATAGGCAGAAAGCGTGCGACCGGTCGCGCCGACCATGTGGACATGATTTTCTATTTCACAGGGTTTTTCCGAAAGATAGTGCATCGCAGTTGCGGAAAAGCCCAGGCTAAGCGACTGGTCGGGGAAAAGCTGTCGGTGAAAGCCAATGCCACAGGCGTGAACGAAGACGTCGGCAAACTCATTCAGATAGGTATCTTCCGCGTTGCCATCGAGACCTTGCATAGACTTGAAAAGAGTCGAGAAGTCATTGCTCGCAAGATCAGTGTAGGTGATGAGTATCTGGTGTTGGGGTAGGCGGTTTCGAATTGCGGCGACAGTGTTGCGTATAGCTTCTTTTGAGGTCCCGCCATCTGCGGCACCGAAGTCTGCAATCTGGACAGGCAAACTCGCTGGCGGTTCTGGGATGGCGGCGACTGCGTCAAGTAGCATGTCGGACGCGTTGTCAATCACATCCTTTGCACCGCGGGTTCGTGCGCTGTAATACCCGCCGCTTTTCATGGCTGTGGTTGAGGCGGTTTTAAGTTTGGGCTGCACGGTAATCGACCTCCGGGCGAACTGGCCAATGAGCTAGTGGATGTAAGCGCAGACAAACCCGCTTGTCGACCTGGAAGATGATGTAGAAGAGCACCTTTGCCGAAAGGTAGTGTGGTGCTAGTTTCCTTAAAGTGCCGTCGCAAGGACGATTGTCTCAAGATCGTCAGGGGATTGGAACGCTAGTCATGGATCAGGCAGCAATCGTGGATTGTTTGCAGTATGCGAATTGGTCACGAGATATTTTTCGTGAGATGCGCGCAGGGGGCGTCCACGCGGTGCATGTTACAATAGCCTATCATGAGACTTTTCGCGAGATGGTGCGGAATATCGAACAGTGGAACGGATGGTTTGAGGCATTTCCGGACTTGATATTCCAGGGACGCACGGGGGAGGATATCAGCCAAGCAATTCAGCAAAATCGAACAGCTATCTTCTTTGGAATACAGAACCCGTCACCATTGGAAAACGACATCGGGCTAGTTGAGATCTGTCATACGCTGGGCGTGCGTTTCATCCAACTGACATACAATAATCAGTCGCTCTGTGGATCCGGTTGGCAAGAAGCGCACGATGGAGGAATTTCGAATTTCGGGCGCGAAGTGATTTGTGAGATGAACCGCACGGGGATAGCTATCGACATGAGCCACGCCGGCGAGCGGACGACTTTGGAGGCCATCGAATTGTCGGCGCGGCCGGTTGCTGTAACGCACGCCAATCCGCGATTCTGGCGAAACGAACTTCGGAACGTTTCAGATGATGTCATCGCTGCACTGGCGGAAACCAAGGGTATGTTGGGGCTTTCGCTTTATCCCAACCATCTCAAGGGCGGATCGAAATGTACTTTGCGGGAGTTTTGCGAGATGGTTGCCAAGGTTGCAGACCGACACGGCCCTCAAATGCTCGGTCTTGGCTCGGATCTGTGCCAGGGTCGAGCTGATAGGATCGTACAGTGGATGCGTGACGGGCGGTGGAAAAAAGTATCGCCGGCGGAGGGGCAACTTGGCGGTGCCACTTTTCCAGAGCCGATGGAATGGTTTTCCTCGAACAAAGATTTTCCTGGCATTGCAGTAGGACTGGGTGATGTAGGATTCTCTACCGAAGAGGTGCGCGCAATCATGGGGGGCAATTGGTGGAGGTTCTTCAACGAAACCTTTGGAAATGTAACGAGATGAACGCAACGGACTCCGCGAAGTCTGTACCGCCACAGGTAGAGCTGCGACCTCCGGAAATGGTCATGCGTCTGTCTCGCCTGGGTGCATTCTTTCCGACAAGGCTCAGTTTCATGCGCACGCTCATTCGCGAATTGTCACGAGCGGGGGCCAAGGTAACGAACCCGCTCTGGCAATTGGATGCGGAAGGTTATGGCAGGGCCGTTTATTGTATTGGGCTCGGAGAGCATACCTACAGCCTGGTGGCTTTTTCCCAACCATTGTCGGCAAAGCAAAGAACTGACCGGGTAATCGCAGAGGCTTGGGACACAAGCTATGTCCTTTTTGACGGTGTGCCCGGCCGCTCTGACATCGACCGACTTGCGGCCGCCGTACCGCTGCAAGAGGCCGGCCGCTTTACGCCTCGCGACCTGATACTGAGTAGAGCGAACAGATCAATGCGCTTGTTTGACCACGTCATTGAGTGTTTGGCGAATGGGCGACAACCGGAAGGCAATCTCATTCGATCCATCGGCTACCTGATGCGCACTACTGCGGTATATGGTAATGGCAAGTTTGGCATTGCCGACCGATCAGGGATAGCAAACCGACCATTCCTGGACGGCCCGTTTCGTCTGGAAATGCTCGCTGTCTGGTTGATCCGAGGATTTACGTTTGATCTTGTCGAGCACATCGCGCGCCAACGAAAGACCGGGCGGTTCGTAGCTCTGGAGAGCAAAGTAAAAAAGTTTTTGGGGGTTGGCAACGCGACAGGATTGGGTATGGCGCCCTTTCTCGTTAACCACCCTAAGTTGCTGCATAACTGGATGCACGCGCGCGAATTGGCTCTTGCACGTGTGCGCGCGCTGTCCGCCGCCTCTTCCCACCACTGCGCACGTATGGAGCAATTGATCGATCGGGCGTGGCACCATTTGGCTGACTGGTCGGTCGAGGATGTTCGCCAAATGCGAAGAATTGAAATTTTGCGCTCAGAGTTCACTGATTTGGGATTGCGATGGCGTCGCTCGATTCGTTACGTCTCATATCCATGGGATCAACTTGTGCGCGCGTCACAAGATTACTCGGAAGAGTGCCAAGAACTGGTTCTCAGTTTGGTCCTGGAGCCTCACGGTGATCTCATAGACGATATCGAAATGCATATGTCAGACGACTCGATGGACCGCTTGCGACCGGGCATGCGAGTAACGGAGTTGCTGGACCTCGTCCGAACCCATTGGAATTTCGCACTTGAGACTGATTTCAGTTTGCAGAACCAGAATGCTGTTTTCTGGTATGTTTCTGAGGAAAAACTCGAACCGCGACTGGGGCGGCGGTTCGAAGAAGCGGGCGCCGAACGCGAACTGCCCCTGGACATTGCTAGGCGTGT
>JBPCWA010000473.1:0-15210 GCA_051009975.1 Hyphomicrobiaceae bacterium | reverse complement strand
ATATTATCGAGGCTTCGATCTTGTCATCGTCCAACTAGGTCGAGCCGGAACAATGAACGGGGTCTTATTGCGATTAGCGTATTGATTTCAGCTCTTGAGGGCTGAGGCCATCGAGCGGGTCATTTGATTTGTGAGGTAGCGAAAGCGGCTTTGCCAGTGCTGGCACCGCATTGTCGGGCCTCAAGCTGCCGGAGTACCGGATAAAAAGCGCTGTTTTGATGGTAAGCCCAGCAGAAGCAGAGAACCTCCGAATGCGCCTCGCCGGTAATGCTGCCTCGCAATCTTTGTGCAATCTGCGATTTACCAACCCCAGTCTCGCCAGAGAGTAAGACGACCTGGCCTTCGCCATCCTTGGCTCGAGCCCACCGACTGAGTAGAAGGCTAAGCTCTTCCTCTCGACCAACAATTGGATCCATTCCGCGCCTAACTGAAGCCTCGAAGCGCGACCTCGCTAGACTCGCCAAGCACCCGGTAAACGTGAACAGGTTGGGCAATCCCCTTGAGACCTAGAGGTCCGAGGTTGGAACACTCGAACAATCCTTCGACTAAACTGTAGGTGACATCGGTTATAGCGATTGTATTGCGCCGTGCGAGCCCTTCGAGACGAGTCGCCGGATTTGGGGTTTCACCCGCGATCGCTTCGAGCACGCGTTTTCGCGGTCCCAGCACGAGACGGATCTCTCTGAGGTCTTTGTCCGTCAACAGCTCCAAGTCGCGAAAATCGACCTGATGCTCCTCAAACATCGGAGACAAGTGCTCAAGCCCAAGGCCCTCCAGCCAGTCCCGAGGCCTGCTTTGCATGGGAACCTCCACGATGAAGGCTATCAGAGGTGGAAAGCATATGCACTACCGATCAGCACAAAGCATTCGAAGCCCAGCCGCCAATGCGAGCCTAGGCCCTGTAGCTGGTCCGTCCATGATGTCAGCTTATGGCCCGTAGGTTTTCAGCTGGTTCGGAGCACAGCATGCACGAAGCTCGGGGCTAAGCGGAAGCGATGACCTCTTGCAGAGGCTTTCAAATTTTGACTCGGTGCAGACATCGAAACGCATTCCGTGTAGCGTGTGGCGCGTACTGCCGTGCCTGAACTCAAGCCATTGACGGGTCTGCTGAGCAAAGCTGTGAGAAAGGTGAGAGTGATGACCACCGTTGAACGGACTGGGCCGAATGTTGATCAAGCAGACTATTGGGTTTCTCGCACGGGCCAGAATTGGGTGAACCAACAAGAAGCGCTAGATCGTCTTTTTAGCAATATCACTGCGACGTTTCTTAACGCGGCTATGCCTCAACCAGGCGAACGCGCGCTTGACCTCGGTTGCGGAACCGGTGAAACGACGCTCGAAATCGGCAAACGGATCGCGCCGGGCGGATCTGCGATGGGTCTAGACATATCTTCAATCTTATTGGACCGGGCACGTCAGCGAGCAGAGAACACAGCCATTGCCAATGTCGAATTCCACGAGGCCGACGCACAGATTTACAATTTCGAACCCAACTCATTCGATTTGCTGGCGTCGCGTTTCGGCTGCATGTTTTTCAGCGATCCTATAGCGGCTTTCGCCAACATGAGTTATGGGCTGCGTGCTGGCGGCCGAGTTTGTCTTGCAACCTGGGCTCCCCTCACCAACAATCCTTGGTTCACTGTCAGCAGAGACGCGGCAATTGCCAAGCTTGGCCAGCTACCGCTGGCAGACCCGCGTGCACCTGGGCCGTTTGCGTTCGCCGACCGTCAGTATGTGCTGGGTATTCTGAATGATGCCGGGTTTGTTGAGACAAATGCAGACGAGGTGACGGTGGACCTGGTAGCACCCGACGCTATAGAAGACGCCGGCCGCCTGGCAGTCATCGTGGGCGCCGCTTCCCGCATCGTCGCCGCTTTCAACGCCACACCTGAGGATGTCCAAGCGATCGCTGAAACGGCGACCGCGGCGTTTAGCACTTACCAATCCGCCGACGGCGTTCGGGTTCCGGCTATGATCAACCTGTTTACCGCCCAGCGTCCATAGCCAGAGCAGCCAGTGTGAGCCATTCAGCTGCACATCAACGACTATTTAAGAGCCAGCTTGAGCTGTGTAGTAGGCTATTCGGGCAGCCCGGCCCGTCCCAGCGCTGCGGCCAACAAGTGTCATAGACCAACGCGGCGAGCCGCGGGCTTTGAGCAGTTAAAGGTGCAAAATGATTATCTGAAGGCTCAGGAGAAGCATCGGTGCGAACAAGGGCTTTCTGAAGGAGATGCCATTGCCATGCAGAGATTTATTATCGGCGTGATACGACCCATATCGGCACCTTTCTGGTGGTCGACGTGGGAATCCAGTCCGGAAACTTCCGCCGCGTTCAAGTCGCTGGGCGGGCCATGCTGGGATCTGTCCGGTTCGGGGTAGGTGTAGTGCCACGGACGCGTTCGCGTCCAGACGAAGAGAGCCAGCAGCAGTCCGAACAGCAGGGGAACGGTAAGGCCGTAGGCCCAGTTTTGTCGATTGACCTGATTGGTTTGCCAGTCAGGCACCGGCAAGTTGAGCACGCCGTGGATAAAGGTGACCTGCACTTCCAGTTCCTGATCGGGGGGCAAGGGACTGCTGACGGTGAACTATAGGATCCGATCATCCACCCGTCGGGTTGTGCCGGACGCTCCGAACCGTGTGATGTCCCGTAGCTCAGCGCTTCGCGCACCTCTAAAGTACTCCTGTGGCCCCAACTCGGCAGTTCACCGTGATATGGAAAAGCATTGTCCCAGTTGCCACAATCATGGACGTACCGTCTTGTTGCACAGCTCGCCTGCGCAGGCACGCAGATTGGGCAATTGGTTGTGTTCATCCGACGTGGTGAATATGAGATTTTTGGACGTTACACTTGTTTTACAAAACCTTCTACAACAATGACCGATTAACTCACCACTTGGTTCTTCTCCGACCTGGCGCCGCAGCCATCAGCTCTTGATCGCCGTCCGACAACCAGTCAACTGTCCACTCGTTGTGCAGATGATCGCCACTGTCTGACATCCACGCGATCATTTGGCGTTTCAGGGCAGAAAGATGTAAAGCGTAGTCAGGATCTTCAGCAACGTTGTTGAGTTGCCAGGGATCAATCGATCGATCGTATAGCTCATCGATATCGTTGGTATGGTAGATGTAAGCAAACTGCTCGGTCGTAAGCAAGCGCATCGAATAGAGCCCCATATGGCTGCCGTGAAATTCACAGTAGGCACTCTGTGGCCAATCTGCCGGTTCTTGTCCGGTCGACAATATTGGAATGAGTGATCGTCCGTGGCATGGGTAGGGCAGGCTGTGTTCAGTCAATTCGGAGATCGTAGCGAAGAGATCGAGAAAATGGTGTACAAACGCAGTTGATGACGTGCCGGCTCTCACCACGCCCGGCCATCGAATGACCAACGGGACATGGTAGATTTCCTCGTACATCGTATAGTCTTTGTTGCAAATCCCATGAGCCCCGATGGTATCACCGTGATCGCTCGTAAAGATGACCAGAGTGTTGTCGGACAGGCTTAAATGATCGAGGTGGCCGAGCACATGGCCAATCGCATCGTCGATCAGCGAGATCTCACCCCAATAGGCTGACACGAGCGGTGCCCAGTCTTTCCAGTGTAATCCTTCCGTCCGCCAATGGCGCTGCTTGATGCGCTGCACGGCCGGCTTGCCAGACAAGTCATCAGTGTAGTTTGGCCAGGGCGGAATATCATCTGGATCGTACATCGAATAGTACGGCTCGGGGACAACATTGGGAAAATGCGGGCCATGAAAGTCCAGGCGAACAAAGAACGGGTCACGATTCTTTTGAAAGTCATTTAGGACCTGCACAGCGTTGTCGGCCAGAAAGCGAGGTCGGCTAAATTCGGCCGGTTGAGGATCGAAATCTGCGATCTGCGTGGTGTAGTGCATCAATGCATCGTGTGCCGGTCTGCCGATCTCGGACCGCCACGTCAGAAAATCACCAAGCGATATGTAACGATCATAGCCGAATTCAGGTGGCTCCTTTGATGAGACGTGCCATTTTCCGATGCAACCAAGCTGATAGCCCGCGCGCTTTAGTGCTTTGGATAGTTGATCGTCTTCTGGCGCGAGTTCAGCGCGGACTGGGTGGAGGCCGACGTTTGTCAGGACGCGGTGTTCGTGCGGATAAACACCTGTCAATAGGGAGCAGCGCACCGGTGAGCAAAGTCCGGTCGGCGTGAATGCTCGATCGAACCTCATTCCTTCTTCGGCAAGTCTATCGATGCTTGGCGTTTGACAAATCTCGCTTCCATAAGCACCCACCGTGTCTCGACGTTGCTGGTCGGTGACAATAAGCACGATGTTTGGACGTCGATCCATCAAGCCTGCCGTCTCTCGTCTCTTATCTCTTCTAGTTGGTCCTGGTGTTCGATCCAAGGCGGCCTGCTGTACTTCGAATGCCTCTCTGCACAGCTGGGATCGACAATACGATTGAGAGAATAATGACTATGGCAAGACACAGAGCGATAGGACGTTGCAGAATCGGCATGAGGCTACCATCCGAAATGATCAGCGAATTGCGCAGAAACTCATCGAAGAGCTTACCCAAAACGAGCCCAAGAATCAGCGGTGCCAATGGAAACGATAGCGCCCGCATGATGACGGCTAGTACGCCGAATGCCATCATCATCCAGACATCGCCATACTGCAGTTGACTGGCGTAGGCCCCAATCACAGCAAGCGCGACAACGACAGCCATGATGTTCTCGCGCGGAATCAGCAGTACGTGAACGATCACATGGGCCAGCAACAGACCCACGATCAACATCACAACAGTCCCAATCATCAGGCCGGCAACCATGTATTCGAAGAGTTGCAGGTTATCGATGAGAAAAGTCGGGCCAGGCTTCATTCCATGAACGAAAAGCGCCGCCATGACGATTGCAGCGCCGGCAGATCCTGGCAATCCCAATGCGATCATCGGAATGAATGAACCGGGAATAACAGCATTGTTGCCTGTCTCCGCCGCGGTAACCCCCTCGATTGACCCCTTGCCATATTCTTCGGGCTCTTTGCTGGTGCGTTTGGCTGCCCCATAGGCCGCCCATCCACCGACGTCAGCACCAAGTCCGGGTAAAATGCCAACAAAAGTTCCGATAATTCCTGACTGAAATATGACACGGAACTTTCCGCTTATATCAGACCAACGCGGGATAACGCGTCCAATGCTTCCGGCTGTACGCGTCAGGCCGACCTCCTTTGGCGCCATCGTGACAATGACCTGACTGATCCCAAACAAACCAACGATCGCTGCGATCAGAGCAAAACCGGCTTGCAGATAAGTTGAACCGAAGGTGAAGCGCGGGTGCGTATGAAGATCGTCCAGGCCGACCATGGCAAGCATCAGCCCGAGGGCACCAGCAATTAGACCTTTCAAGGGGTCGTCACCAGAAAGTCCGCCAGCCATGACAATTCCGAGAATGACGAGCAGCAGCAATTCCCAGGATGTGAAAAGGAGAGACACCTCAACAAGCCAGGGTGTTAATGTCGCCATCGCAATAACAGCCATCATCGAGCCGATACACGAACCTATCGTCGCCATTGCGATTGCACGGCCCGCTTTGCCTTGACGCGCAAGGGGGTAGCCGTCGAGCGCAGTCGCAGCAGAGGCCGGCGCACCAGGAACATTAAGCAGGATCGCAGACATTGATCCGCCGTACGCGCCCGCCATGTAAATCAGCATCATGGCAACGATCGCGTATTCTGTCTTCATCGAATACGACACACCAATGAGCAGCGCCATCGCCATCGGGCCAGTCAATCCCGGTAGCGCACCGAGAATGACGCCAAGAGTCACCGCTCCAAATGCGATGCCAATCGCAACCGGATCCGTTAGCAAGATAAACAGTTGCTCAAACACTCTGAGGCCTAGAGGTAGGGGGATGAGAAAGAATTCTGCAAAGACGTAGTAGAGGACCGCTGTGAGGACAGCGGAAAGACCCAGGCCCCAAATAATCATGTACTGCCAGTTGCGAACCGGCGCAAAAACAAGCTGAAAGACAAACAGCATGGCAAACGTCGCTGGCGCGTAGCCGATGTATGGCAGCATTGCGACGTAGACCAGTATGATGCCGAGCACTGAAAGCCCGCGCCAAATGTCAACATTGATCGAGACACTCATGTCAGACCAAGTGAACCCCCTGGCCCGTATCATGAGCATAGCGGACAGCAATAGTAGCACACAGCCTATGAGGCCCGGTGTCAGTCCAGGCGAGCCCAATAATCCAGAGTCGCCGTAATGCGGCATGTTCACCGATTCATAGAGCGCATAGGCTCCTAGCAGAAAAATTGCCAAGCCGGCAATAAAATCACCCGCGCTGCCACTGTTAGCCGGCCTCGTTGAGGCCGGCCGTCCATTATCGTCGTTCATTGAGTATTACCTGTTAGCCTTCGATCTTATTGATCTTCAGCTCGTCACGCGTTTTCTTAGCTGTGCCCAGAATTACTTCAACGACGTAGGCCTGGAGAGCAGTGCGTTCGCCCATGAGTTTATTCGCTTCCTCACGTCCGGCGCGGAACGGGAAAAAGGCATTATCATTGTATACTTTCTCCATAGACTTATCAGCCATCGCCGTCGCAAACGCCTTGTCGACCGCGGCTAGAACGTCTGCCGGTGCCCCCTTCTTTAAGGCTACCCCATGAATATTTGTCCATGGCATGGTCTTCGAAAATAGAGGATCCTTTATTTCGTGAAGCATTGTCGGAATTGTCGTCCCTGCAGTCTTCCAATCATCTGGAACTGTTGCTGCAAGGCAGCGCAACTTGCCGGCATTCATGAAATTAACCTGCGGTGTCACGCCCATACAGCCGAAATTGGTTTCCTGGGCAATGACTGCTCTAACAGACGGGCCGCCGCCTTTGTAGTTTGCGATCTTGAAATCAAGACCAACCTTCTTGCGCAGGAAGACAGCCACATTGGACCAGAGCGAACCGGAAGGGGTGGTTGCAATCGAATACTTGCCCGGGTTGGACCCGACTTCCTCTATCCACTGCTTGAAAGTCTCTATCTTGCTGGAGGCGGGTACGCACACACCACAGGCGGTACCGCCAGACATCCAGAAATCAAACTCTCGCCAGTCGTAGTCAATTTTCCCCAAAGATGGAAATGACTCGATTACGTCATTTGCCCCAAGCCAACTGTACCCGTCTGTCGGGCGGGAGCGGACATAATCCATCGCCTGAATGCCACCAGCGCCGGACATGTTCTGCAATGCAACAGCGCGCGCATTCATAGCCTTTTTCATGAGCTCAATTACGGGACGAGTCCCGCGGTCCGTAGCCCCACCCGGAGGCGCCATCATGGCAACTGTTATTGGGCGCTCTGGGTATGCAGCATGAGCAATATTTGGCAGTGCGGCTGACCCGGCAAGCGCTGCACTCGAGGCCAGTAATTCTCTACGTGTTATCCATGTCATTTGTTTCCTCCAAGGTTATTGCTGCGAATATTATCGGACATCCAACGTCATAATCGTCCCTCCCCATCGCAGCATGTTAGGCGATCAACTTGGATTTTGCCAAACGCAAAAACAGTAGGACCAATCAAGCAATCGATCATCTGGGCTAGCCAGTTGATAAATGACTGCTCGTTGGCCCACCCTGAAATCACAATTATCGTACAGATTGCAGCCATAACTTCTCGCCAACCAAATGGCCTTCACAGATAAGCTCAATTCTGCAAAACGACTCTGCACAATCGGTGACTGGCTCGACAGTCAAACAGGGCGCTTTGACAACTAACGTTGTTGAACGTCGCGCAACTTGCGTTCAGAACAAATACTTGCCCGGCGCAAGCTGGTCTAGTCGCTGTGCTTGCACCTTGGACTATGGGTTTCTTAACAAGTACTGCATCGGTTTCGATCAACCTTCGAGTTCCGCTGTACCGCCGGGGGGCGGCGTAAAGATTAATGATCCCTCGTCCAGGATCGCCGTTTTGCCACCCCACCGATCGATCCATTTTCGTTGATCAGCCTTTGCCTTGGCATCTATAGCCTCTGGATCACAAATCTCGCGCAATCGGGTCTCCAGAAGCATGGCCTTGGGATGATCAGCGCCGAGGTCTGTCATCTCGTCGGGATCATTCTTGAGGTCGAATAGTTGTGGTGCCATGCCGACATGGTAGATCAGCTTCCAGTCTCCCTCGCGCAGCATGAACATGCCCGATTTTGAACCGGCGGCGTGAAATTCAGCAAATCCAACACGGTCCTCATCGGCGTCCGCGATTGCCGGCCACAATGAAATTCCTGGCAGATCATGATCTCCTGCGGAGAGCGGAACTCCCGTACACTCGAGAATTGTCGGGAATAGATCGACATGGCTCGTGACTTGCTTCACTACGCGGCCGGACGGCATGTCAGGTCCTGACATGATTAGGGGCACACCAATTGCACCCTCGTAAAGACAGCACTTCCCAAACAAACCACTGTGGCCGCACATTTCGCCATGATCACTCGTGTAGACAACACGCGTATCCTCTTCGAGCCCAGCTTCGCTCAGTGCGGTAAGTACTTTGCCGATTTCGAAATCGAGATGCGCCAGCAAACCAAGGTAACCGGTTACAACCCTGCGAAGGGCGGCTTCGTTCATAGTCTGATCAGAACCGTGGTTCTGACGAAAGTGAGCAATGGCCGGGTGGTCGACGGCTGCATCAAAGGCCGTCGCACTCGGAAGTGTGACGCGTGCTTCGTCGAAGAGATTGTAGAATTCCGCGGGAACAGAGAAAGGCGGATGCGGGCTCGGATAAGAAACGAACAAAACCCACGGTTGCTCGGCGCGTGCACCTGACAATCTCAACCAATCAACCGCGGCTTCCGTGATCTTGCGATCAAACGGTTGGTATGGTGCCTCGCCGAGGCCTGATCGACTAGCATAAAGATCCCATTGCGCTCTATTGGGTGGCTCGTCATCGAGCCCACGCAGCAGCATGTGCACACCACCTTTGCCATTCAGGATGTGCATTGGGAGAATTTCCTCGGAAAACCCATTGGCGGGCGTGCTTTCTCGAAAGTGTAGTTTCCCCACGGAGACAACTGGATGACCGGTTTCTCTCAGTCTGTGCATCCAGGATGCGACCTGCCCTTCGTAGACGATGGCGTTGTCCCAGATACCTGTTTGATGCGGATATCGACCGGTGGCGATGGCGGCTCTCGCGGGACAACAGAGCGGACTCGCTGAGTAGGCGTTGTCGAAGCGCACACCGTTTACAGCCAGTCGATCGAGGTTCGGCATCCTGGCGTCAGGATGACCATAGGCACCGAGATATCCGCGGGCATGATTGTCAGAGAGTAGGAAGAGTAGGTTCCTTGGGGTGACCAATGCTTGCACTCCTTACTGCTCAAGCCTCTTTGAAACTCACCGTTAGATTGATGAACCCAATCGACTGATCGTTTCCGTTTTCTCGCCCACGACTTCAGGCCAAGTCAGTGCACCACTGGCAATTTCCAGAATCGTATCGCATGCCATGGGAACGATGCTCTCTCAGGTCGTCCTGCCATCGAGCACAGCACCTGCATCTACGTCGATTTGCTCGACGACGCGCTCGACCGTGTCTGTATTGGCCCAAAAGGCCAACTACGGGTTGCTCTCCGCCTTTCGCAATTGCGCCCAAAGATTTTTCTTTAAGGGTTGTTATTCCACCATCGTGATTCTGCGGCCCCGGATAGTTCGCCTGAACATCTTGACCTGCAATGTGCGCGGTTTCCTGGCGCCGCTCCATGGCTTGAAGGATCGCCTCTGCAACTGTAGGAGCTGCTGCGCGTTCTGACAAAATCGGTTCTGTTCCAATCCACTCCAATGTTTCACAAAAAACTGCCTGCCTGCCTGCCTGCCGGCCCGCATGCCTGCCCTGACCGACGAGCCAGCATGCCAGGTCGCCTGCAAGCGGATTCGCGACGAGGCCCGACGTGGCATCCGAGTGGACGCATCGCATTATCCGACAGAACAATCATCTCGCCATCTGCGAGAACAGACGTTTCGCCGGCCCAACGATCCCGCAGCGCAGTCGCGACATTGTCCCGACTATCAAGCCGCAGTGCCGAGAATTTTGAGTTGGTGTTGGTTGACGTCATTGTTGGTCCACTATGTCCAATACGAGTTGACTTGCCAAGCAGTGTTGCGAGCCGTTGATACTCAGACTACGATCCGCCATTGAGAGTCGCCTCGATGATCCGGTCACTCACATATCGCATTGTGATGCTGAAGCTTTTTGCGTGTGGGCGGACGCCCGCCTGCCGACAGAAGCTGAGTGGGAATTTTCGGCTCGCGGTGGTCTTATACAGAAACGCTACCCCTGGGGGGATAACTTGATTGTCGACGAGGCTCATGCCTGCAACATCTGACATCTGACAGGGACACTTTCCAGATCACAATACGGCTGATGATGGATTGTCTCAACCGCACCGGTCGATGCATTCGCCCCAAATGCGTTTGGCCTCTATAACGTCGTTGGAAATGCATGGGAGTGGTGTGCCGATTGGTTCCATACGAGTTGCCACGCGAAAGCCAGTTTTGATAATCGCAAACGGCCACCAAAAGGGTCGGGAAAAGTGATGCGGGGAGGTTCCTACAAGTGTCATGACAGCTATTGCCACAGGTGCCGGGTCTAGACCTGTTAAACCTGAGGTATTCTGATTCTGGTTTCCGAGCCCATGCATACAATTTCTTGGCCGGTTGAACCGCATCCTGCATTTGATATTCGTATTGAGGACTACAAAGGCGCTGCGCGCTGAGGTGAAATCTGGTGCGACGTCCGTTTTTGATGTGCCGCTTGCGGAGCTTTAAATATTCGGTTCATAGAGTAATCAAACTACAGCTTGTCGATCGTTAAGAAGCATTGGAATCAGGCAGGTCCAATCCAACGCCCGTTAGTCCGCCAAACAAAGTTTTCAGTTGTTCAATGAGTTCCGGATCGAGAGGTGGGCGAAGGATTGATTCGATGTTTGCTTTGAGATGATCTTTGCTCCCAGTTCCGAACAAGATGACGTGAGCTCCCTTTTGATGGCGGGCAAACCGGTAGGCAGCATCTGCCAAATTGTTGGCGCCACCGTTGCAAACAAGCGCTTCAAGCGGATCACCGCTACCGGCGAACTCTAAAGGCAATTCACCACGTTGGACAAGCTCGCTCAAAACCGAGCGACGGCGCTCCAAGCGGCTGAAGAAATTGCGAACGACGAACATCAAGAGAGTGCCAACTCCACGTGCTTCACAAAGCGGAAACACGGTTTCTCGGGCTGCTTGATTGACCATGCTGTAGGCAAGCATAACAACCTCCCAAGGCGGCTCGGCAACTGCCCGGCATATGGTCTCCTGCAATGGATCTTTTGGAGGAACTTCTGTGATGCCGATATGTCGGATCTTGCCTTGCTCCCTAGCACGTAACAATGCGGGAGCTAGCTCCTCTCGAGCAAATTCATACTGGGCAGGTTGTACTCCATGCAAATGGAAAATGTCGATATATTCCATGTCCAAACGTGTCAGGGCCGCATCGATCTTCAACATCACATCGGCCGTTCGCCCAATGGCATCGAACTGGGCTTTGCTCGATATCACGAGCTTGTCTCGCTCGTAGTGTTTCACGGCCTCACCGACTATCGCCTCCGTGCCGTACGACTCCGCGGTATCTATGAAGTTGACTCCGGCATCGATCGCTGTCCGCAAAAGCTCGACACACTCTGTTGGACTAGAGCCGCGCCCCAGGCCCAACCGGCTATTTCCACCGCATCCCAGCCCAGCGACACTGCAATTTAAACTGGTATTTCCCAGGGTTGTGAATTCCATGTATGCTCGTCTTGTTGCACGACACCTCAAGGCTCGGAAATCGAGTTCAACTTGAATGATCTCATCAATAACGCCTGACCCCACGAGGCTCTACGCTCTATGCCAAGCAACTTGCTGCTGAACGGTCACACGCGCAGTTCACGTCCGTAGCCTTGGGGACAATGTATTGCACTCCTGAACCACAGCAAGCATAGTTGGTTCTGCAGGTCCAATTATATTGACTAACGAAGTGAGAGAATGGCGCCGCATGACCGACACCCAACCTAACATTCTTTTCCTCCTGACCGATCAACAACGCCGTGACTCGATGGCCGCATACGGGAATGATTGGATTGATGCGCGCAATTTGGATGAACTTGCGGAACAGAGTTTTGTTTTCGAGAACTGCTACTGCACTCAGCCGGTTTGCACACCATCGCGTGGTTCTTTGATGACCGGGCTCTATCCACATACAACGGGTGTTGTACGCAACAAGATCCCACTACCCGCAGAAATACCAACACTTGGCGAGTTAATGCCGGAGAGTTACCACAACGCACATATGGGCAAGTGGCATCTAGGGGACGATTCCATAGCACAGCGCGGATACGATACCTGGATTGCAATCGAAGACTTTCACCGCCCCTACAGCAAGAGAGAATACCGAAAAGTCGAGCCTGCATACAACGACTGGCTCCGGGAACATGGTATAACGCCGCCGCCTCATACACAGAGCTATGAAGCTTGGATGGGCGGTGCCGGTCTCACTGAGGAACAAACACAAGCAGGCTTCTTAGGCCATGTCGCATCCCGGTTCATCAGGGATTATCCCACTGGTCCAGATGCTGCCAAGCCTTGGCTTCTACATGTCAATTTTTTGAACCACACCCACCATACACCGGTCCACTTAACGAACTATATTCACCAGATGACATTGACGTTGGCCCAGCGTTTATGCAGCGGCCTGACAGCGGTTCCTTGATCAATCGCCTTCGAGCCGATTTCTATCTTGGAGGTGGCAACAATCCGCTGGGCCTCGAGGGCGGAGATACACACGACACGACTACGGAAGCCGGCTGGCGCAAACTCCGCGCTCAGTATTTTGCAAATGTGACTTTGGTTGACCGGCAGGTTGGTCGAATATTGGCAGCGCTGAAGGAATCGGGTCAGTGGGACCGGACGATCATTGTTTTCGCGAGCGACCATGGTGAAATGGCTGGCGATCATGGCATGTGTGAGAAGCGGAATCTTTACGAAGAAGCAGTACGTGTTCCGCTGTTCATCCATGTACCCTGGCTCAATGAAGGCAAAGTAAAACGTATTGACGGTTCGGTAAGCCTCATCGATATCATGCCGACCCTGCTTGAATTCGCAGGTGCGACGGCACCTCCTGACATACATGGCAAGAGCAGGGCTAACGTGCTGCGCGGCGAGGCCGACCTTAGCGAGAACGAAGTCTTCATTGAATGGGATGGATTCGGCGACCGTAATTTGGGCACGCCGGAGATTAACCGCATGATTGCCGTTCCGTGGCGCAGTGTCATTTCACCAGATAGGTTCAAGTTGAACTTGTCCCCCGGTGATCAGGGTGAATTGTACGACCTGAAAAACGACCCTTTCGAGCAGCAAAATTTGTTCGACGACCCAGCTCAACGCGACCGCATACGGGACCTGGCCGCTCGGATGCGAATATGGCAGATGGAAACTGGTGACGACATGGTATTGCCGTCGGTGTGACTTTGGCCCACGATTGGTACGCAAGGTTCAAGCAATTGTCGTTGCCTTGGCGACCAACTTGACATTCGCTCGACAAACAGAGCCGCCCCCATGGGCAATCTGCCTGACTCACTTGGTCGTGTTCATTGCGACACTGGTAAGGAGGCGGTCCTTTTGAATCCCAGCGTAGGATCGTTCGCAATCGAACCAGATTGGCATGCCCAAAGCCAACCACCAATGCAGGTGCAAAATTGATATGTCCACGATGCAAAAATCGCGCGACTGGCAGGGGCCGCCGGTCTTCAGCTTCGGTTTTCGCCCATTCTTTCTTGGAGCCGCTGTATATGCTGGGCTTGTCGTCGCGCTTTGGGTGCCATGGTATCTGGACGCAATCGAAATGCCGACAGCATTCGGGCCATTGACATGGCACGCTCACGAACTTCTGTTCGGCTCGACGTTTGCAATTATTGCAGGTTTCCTACTGACTGCCGTTCCAAATTGGACGGGACGCCTACCGGTTGTCGGCTACTCGCTGATGATGCTCTTCGGGTTGTGGGTCATGGGCCGCCTCACTGTGGCCGTCTCTGCCGCACTCGATCCGATTAGCTTAGCCTTGCTGTCGCTGGTCTTTCCTATCGCACTGGTCTTCGTTATGGGCCGCGAAATCCTTGTTGGCGGAAACACGAAGAACTTGATCATCATTGCTGCCGTTTCGGTCCTCACGCTTTCACAGGCGCTCACCCAATATGAGCACTGGTCGGAGGCATCTAACCCGGTTGGCACGCGGCTCGGCCTTGCTGCCATTGTTGCGCTGATCATGCTGATCGGTGGCCGCGTCACACCAAGCTTCACGCGCAACTGGCTCCGCAAATCCAACCCAGGACGTGAACCATCGCCAATTGGCCGTTTCGATCTCCTAACCTTGCTTGTCGGCGCATCGAGTTTGCTCCTCTGGGCTGTTTCGCCCTTGCTGCCTGATTGGACCCCGGTGCCCGTCGGCTGGATCCTCCTCGGTGCCGGGCTAATGCACCTTGCCCGCCAATTGCGTTGGGTGCCTCATCGGGTTATCCGCGAACCGATCGTGCTCATCCTTCATATCGGTTACCTTTTCGTACCCGTTGGCCTTTTGCTGACCGGGCTCGCTTTGTCGGACTTGCTCCATACGCCGGAAATTGCGGGCATTCACGCGTGGTCTGCCGGCGCCATCGGTGTCATGACGCTCGCCGTGATGACGCGAGCAACTCTTGGACACACGGGTCGCGAGATCACGGCGTCACGTACGACCGTCGTGATCTACCTGGCGGCGATCGGAGCTGCTTTCACGCGGCTCGCCGCTGCGCTCATCCCCGAGGTTTCGCGCACCCTTCTAGAGGCATCAGCAGTCCTTTGGTGTGTAGCGTTTCTTGGTTTCGCGGTCGTCTATGGGCGGATGCTGATTGCGCCACGGGTATAAGGTCAGATAGCGCCATGGGCCCCAGGACGCTGGCACCGACCGTCACAATGCTTACTGTTAGCAAGATGCGATGCATTCTCAGCACGAGCGCAAAAATCTGCTCGGGTGCTGACGACGCCTGCTCGGGCGAACCCGTCCCAGAAATCAAGTTGCTGCATCATGTAGAAGCCGGTTGCGCCGGCGATAAGCGTCGAGATGCGCGCCTGGAACACAAACCGGCCCTCGATCATCTCAAAGAGCGCCAATCTATCTGCGGCCGGGACGGATCGCGTTATTCCAGGCTA
>JBPCWA010000472.1:0-8811 GCA_051009975.1 Hyphomicrobiaceae bacterium | reverse complement strand
GTTTCAGGTCGGCGAGGATGACGAAGAATATCGTCGGCAGGTGCATCTCTTCGACTATGGTTGCGTGGATTCCATCGGCGCCAGCGAGGTCATTAATTTCGTCGAGTCCAGATATAGCGGTGAGATGCTGGACGAGTTGTTGCATTCTCAACGCGCCACGACGATCGACGGATTCGCTGAGATCGGCTAAGTGTTCTCGGCATAGGTAGGCGCAACGATCTTGATCGTTGAACCATTTATACGCATGGCGATTATGATTCAAACTGTATGGTGGTTCAGCAACAATTGCACGGCAGGCAAATTCCCGGTGCGCTGGTAGATGAGAATCGCTTTCGTCCCTCTGAGCGAGCGCGTTCCACAAAGTCGTTCATTCGTACCAAGCTGTTTTTCTCACATGAGTCACTCGATGATTGAGTTCCCGGCTGAGCGCCGGGAACTCCTGTCGCTGTAGCAGCTAGCCAGCGTCCTTGTGGTGCCAGGCTGAGTGGTCGAGGTCCAAATCCGGGAATTTTTCGGGGTTAAACAGTGGTCGAGCAACACCAGATTTTCTCTGATCATCAAAATCGCGAAGGACGCGCCGCAGGATCGGGAAGAGCATCATCAGTGCGAGCAGGTTGACTATCGCTAGGATGCCCATCATCGGATCAGAGAAGAAGAACACGGACGTTGCGCCAGGTGCGACTGCGCCGAGGAATACAATCGCCATCAGTACAAACTTGAATACCAACAGTGCCGAAGGAGCACTGGTCATGAACGACACTGCGTTTTCTCCCAAATAGTAATTGTAGATGATCGAGCTGAACGCAAAGAGCAATACCGCAATAGTCAGGAAATATTGCGTCCAGTTGCCGAGATGAGATGCCAATGCAGTTTGCGTGAGGACGACACCGTCGACTTGGGTGCCTGGATTGTAAACATTACTCAGAAGAATAATGAATGCGGTGCAACTACAGATGAGAATCGTATCGATGAAAACCGAAAACGATTGCGTAATGCCTTGGCTAACAGGATGGTTGACGTCAGCCGCAGCAGCAACGTTCGGTGCGGACCCCAAACCAGCTTCGTTTGAGAACAATCCCCGGCGCAGGCCTTGAGCGATTGCCGCACCCATACCGCCGCTGACAGCTTCCTCAAATCCGAGAGCGTTCTTAACGATCAGGGCAATAATGGACGGGATCTCAGTGATGTTCAACAGGATGACGATCAGCGCCATAAAAATATAGCCAATGGCCATGATCGGTACGATGATGTCGGCGGCTTTAGCGATACGTTGGATCCCTCCAAATACGATGAAGCCGGTGCCCGCAGTGAGCAAGGCAGCAGTGATGTATCGGTTCAGCCCAAAGGAATTCTCAGCTGCACCCGCAACAGTATTTCCTTGGAACGCTGGGAAACCGATACCGAAAGCAGCAATCAGGCAAATTGCGTAAAGTATTGCCAGCCACTTATAATCTTCACCCAGCCCGTACATAATCATACGTGCCGGACCACCACGATAAGAGCCATCCTCTTGTTTGCGCTTGAACAGCTGCGCGAGGGTGCATTCAACAAGGCTGGTTGCCATGCCGACAATCGCTATCATCCACATCCAGAAGACAGCGCCCGGGCCGCCAAGGGTAATCGCCACCGCGACACCGGCAATGTTGCCGCCCCCGACACGTCCCCCAACCGAAACAAGCAGAGCTTCACGCGCTGAGATGGTATTCGGGTCGGCGGATCGATAGTCCCCCGAGAGGACACGGAACATCCGTATGAAGTAGCGGAACTGAACGAAATTCGTTGCGATGGTTAGAAAGAGGCCGAAGATTACCAGGAAGGGGATCAGTGCCCACCCCCAGGTCAGGTCACCAATGACGCCAAAGATTTTCTCAAGAAATGCCATTTTGTTTGTAGTTCCTGTTCTTGCAATTTGAGGGCGGCCCAGTGCGGGTCGTGACACGGTTGCGACAATTGCATCCTGATGCGCTGTCCGTCATTTGGCAAGACTGTAATCCGGGTGAGCCATGCGGAGACTGGCGAAACTGCCATGGCTTCTGAGAGTGCCAATTTCGCGAGCGCGCGGTTTAGCAATGTCCGGTTAACTGGAAACATTGCGGACATTTGAAACTGATGGGCAACTAGAGTTTTCGGCTGCTTTGGTGAATTTGTGCTTTGCTGCGGCAAACATCGACTTGTAGTCCAGCCGAGTGAATTCCAGGTCAATTGACGCAACACCGAGCGTCCCTGCGCTTGAGGCTTCGATAGACTTGAGCCGTATCTGCTGCCGACGCGAGGCGCGCGCAGCCCCTCGAACCGGCAGAGAAAGCCTACACATTGCAACAGAATCAAGGCTTGGTTCGACGTTACCAGCAGGAAGGCAACCACATGGGCACTTTCAAAGAGAGTAGATTCGGCCCGTCTCCGCCAAATGCGAGGGTGGACCTTTTTGAGCCGACCTTATTGCCCTCCATGGCGCCTCTTTGATGAAGCCACGATCCAATAGACCAAGCTACCAGCCAAGGCGACTGCAACGGCACCATGCTGAAGTTCCGCGGATGAAATGGACAGCAGAAACCCTGTAGCGAGTGGGCCGCAAGCCGCACCTAGGTCACGCCAAGCCTGCATCCGTGCAAGCGGTCCGATGGCATCATCTTCCTCAGAGAGTGATTGCACAATCACTGCGGGGCCCAAGGACGCTAACGCCCCTCGAAATAACAGCATCGCAAAGGCCCCCAAGACCGTGAAGCCAACAGCGACAAGGGCAAATCCAACCATCGTAAAAATCGTCGAAGCAATGAATATATTGCGGGCACCCATCCGGTCCGCGATCCATCCAAACAACGGAGCTGCAATGGCCTCTCCAAGGTGGCGCACGGCCAGGAGAGCACTTCCACCCAATACCGCCTCTGATAACGATGCCTCGCGCGCCAGTATCAACGTGATCGTAACTGCGAACACTCCATCTACACCGTATCCTTGAAGAAAAAAGACAATATCGACTGGTCTGGGTCTTTCGAGCCATCCGGATGGTTTTGTCTTGGAGTTCGAAATGGTGCATTCTGGCAGCGACATCCCGATCAGGATTGCAAGTGCGGTTGGTACTGCAAGGACAACAAACGTTATGTTGGGTCCAACTTGTCCCACCAGCCATGCCCCGCCGAGAAGTGCGAGGATCGGTCCTGCTCGTTGAATAGCTTTGCTAACGCCAACGCGCGTCCCGGCACCCTCGCGATACTCAACCGCGTATGCAAGCGTTGCCAAAATAAGGCTCGCATAAGTCAGGCCCCACAAGACGCGTGCCGCTAGCATAACCCATGGGCCTTGGGCGAAACCGTAAAGTGCGGTGGAAAATGTCGCTGTGACCGCGGCGGCAATGCATATGCGACGAACACCAACTGCCTGTGTTAAACGTGCGATGGCACCATAAGCGAACACGCGCACAAATCGGTTTGCCGACAGCATGACGCCGACCCACGGCAGTGTCAGCCCAAATTGTTCGGCAAAAGCCGGTAATACGGCGTAGAGCAGCGCGTCGCCCAACAGCGCCAACGACATAATCGATGACGAACCGATGATCGCATGCCAACTGTTGGTGTTAGAGTGGGAGACAGTTGTCTTCGACATTGCAACAACTTCACCGTGAACCACGCGCCTGTCCATAATGAATAGCAATGATCCAAGGAATGATGGTGCGGGGTTGGTTTGGCAGGTCTTTGTAGCAAGCAGGTCTTTGTAGCTAGCTGTTCGTTGTCTGGTCTTTGCATGAACTGATACGTTCGGTCACAACCGTGCTCATCGTGGATCACGACACAGGGATCTGGCGCCGGCATTGGCGAGTTCGGGCAGCTTGTTCTGGAAGGGACAAGGGACACGATGAAGAAATGCGATCCGGCCTTAATGCCGATGCTCGGCTATCGGATTATCCAATCAGGCCCTGCCATGCCGCGGCAATCCGCGAAGCCGTAACTCGACAAAGTGTTTGCTATCTCGGACATGGCCTGCCGTCGCGGAGCGCCGGTCGTTCCTCGAGCACCTATTGCCTCTCTCCAACTGTCTTGGTTTGCGTTGGCACCAGCATGGGATCTAGTGTGCTTAATGCGATTTTGATGAGGAAAGTTTATGTACGGAATTTTGCTCTATGACGGTGTCGAACCCATCGATGTTGGAGCGACATTTGGTGTGCTTTCATTGGCGCGTCGCATTGCTCCTGACCTGGAATTCGGCGGCATCGCACGCACGCCCGGTGAAGTGGCATGTGCCAGCGGCATGCGCATTATTGCCGACTATGGCATCGATGAACCGCCAGCTTCACTTTCCGACCTGATTATCACAGGCGGTCCCGGCTGGATTGATGTTGTCAAGGATGAAAGAATGCTGGAGTTCGTGCGATCGACACGGGCGCGCAAATCTGCAATATGCACGGGCGCAATGATTCTTGAAGCAGCCGGGGTATTGGCAGGCAAACGTGCGACGACCAAACAAGAGGTTTTTTTGGGCGAAACGTCGCCACTCGACATATTGGCGTCACGGATGCGGACCGAAGCTTCTGCGGTCGTCGATGATCAAGGCATTGTCACAAGCGGCGGCGTGACACTCGGCATCGATGCCATGTTTTATTGTTTGGCGCGCAGCCATGGTCAAGACGTTGCAAGTGAAGTGGCTCGTGTGATGGAATACACCAGAGCACTTGAGGCCAATAAATCAGCGCTGGGATACACCTGAGAAGTGTTCGCTGGTTGCGCTTGCACCGGTTCGACTATTGGTGATTTCTCGAACTGGTTTGCTGTCCCTTTAGGGCACTTGAAAAGAAAGCCGCGAAAGACGAGCCGTTCGAGCGCCAGCGAACGCACCAGGAAGGTCTAGAATTAAAATTCAAGCTCAGTCACATCGATGTATTCCAAGCGCCGGTCGAGATGATCCAAGCCGGGGCACTCTACGTAATGGGCATGTAGCGTCCACTGCTGATGTTGTCATCTGACTGAATTTGCAAAGCGTGGTTTGGGCTCAGGGACCCCGTCCTCCATGCGTCCCGTAGGGTTCGCGTCGTGATGTTTTGCTGTCTATCTAAACTCAGTGGCGGTCCCTCGTTTCGTTGGGGCCGCCTCTTTTTCTGGGAAGGGGCCAGTGCACGCGCCGGCCACGGTTCACATGAAGGACCAGGATGACCCGGGATATGGTTTTTTCCTTCAGCGGTTTCCCTACCAAGCGGATCATTCGCACGGGCTCCATTGTCGAAATTAACCTGCTGGATCTGGGGCTTGTGCGCCACAGTCTCGACCCGGTTTCGCCATCTAGGCGAAGCTTACTTTCCCGAGTTTTCGCGGTCCATATGCAACTCTAGCCGAGGGTCGATGTACCCTCGCTCAAGAACCATTGATGCCGAAGTGGCTGGTCGGCTCAAATGGCAAAATCGGATAGTGTTGGCGTTCTTCGATGCCGCGCCCAGGCGGTGCCGCAAGCCCGATGGGTGCGATGACAATCAAAGGTTCACAACGTACCCGCTCAACCTCAGCGCAATCGATCCTGGACTCACTGCCGCCCCAGCTTGCCAAATTCGCTGTCCAGACGCGCGCGAATTTTCTTCGCTCCGCCGCGCAGGGCCGCCTCGACATTCGCGTCCGTGTGGGTCACGGTTTGCGGCCGCATTCCCTCGGGGCGCGCCTCGATGGTGCAGCGAATATCGTCGGCTCCTCCCTTGGCGGCGTTGACATCTGCCAGATGCACCTCGATCCGGGACAAGCGCCCTGTCAGATGCCCGAGTGCCAAAACAACGGTGGCCTCGGCTACCTCCGCTAGGCGATCATCGCCGTGAATGTTTTTGTCCGTATTGAGCTGAAACTGCATATCGATCCTCCTGCAAGCCATGTTCCACCGTCGCAATAGCATTCGAATTGGGCGACATTGAGGGCCAGTACCAGCCGGTCCAGTACCAGCCAGTCCAGGTCAAGCCAATCCAGTACAGGCTAATCCAGTACAGGCCAATCCAGTTCAGGCAACGCCTGTCGACGGCGAGCGAAAGAATACTGGCGTGTTCCCCTTTTAGGCAGCCGTTCGGAGACAATGCACTTTGAGAATGCTCCGGCTCAACACTATGCTTCGTTATCGGCGAAGAATTCATCGCTCAAAAACATCATGATCGGCTGATGGTCTGAAGCGTCAGTGTCTGTGTTCACGATGACATCGTATACGGCTGCAGAAAGTCCATTTGTGACGAAGAAGAAGTCTCGGCAATGAGGGCCTTGTGGCCATTGGATTTGGTCGAAAACACCACACGTCGGATGATGCTGTCGAGGGCCATGCACAATTGACCACGCATCTTTGAACGAAGTCCCTGTTTCGCCGCTTGCGTCTAACATCATGGCATATTCGGCGAAATCGACGCCAAAGTTAAAGTCGCCACAGATGATACAATGCTCAGCGCGATTCAGTTTTTGATAGGGCCCATTCAGATCACTCGAAGGCGGCGCTAGATTGTTCGCATTCACCTCTTCGTTCAATTCGCAAAGTCGTTTCAATTGGGCTGTGCGTTGGAGTGACGACCCAAACTCAAGATGCGTGTTGACAATTCTTACAGATCTAGCAGCGAGTGTTACGCTTAACTCTGTGGCCTGCCGCGGCATATGGCGCGCGCCTGCGTCTGCCGGCCGTGGCAGAGGGTGGTGAAACACCGAGGAAACTGGGAGGCGCGTGAGCATCAGATTGCCGAACTGCCAGCGCCGATTGGTGTTGGCAAGACGCGCCTCAACAGCCGCACCAAAGATCGCTTCATAATCCGGAAATAGTCGTTGGATCTCCGCCAACTGATCCGAGCCGGGTACATTGTCCTGCAACTGGAGCCAGCGCGACACCTCTTGTAGACAGATAACGTCAGGTTCACCCATGCCACGAATAACAGATGCGATGCGTTCAAGCGAGACATGGCCATCGCATCCTTTGCCGTATTGAATGTTCCAGGAAAGGATAAGCATTACTTGATCCCGGCATACATGAAGGATTGGACGAACTGGCGCTGAAACAGAAGGAACGCTATCAACAGCGGTGCAACCGACAACAACGTCGCTGCCGAGACAATCGACCAATCGACACCAGACTCAGGTGCCCCGAAGACGCCAAGGCCAACGGTCAACGGTCGCGTTTCAACCGAGTTAGTGATGACAAGCGGCCACAGAAAATTATTCCAGTGGTGGCTGATCGACACCAGGCCGAAAGCTAGATAGGTCGGCCAGGCGAGGGGGACGTAGACCCTTAAAAGAACCCCAAGTGTCCCGCAGCCCTCTAATCGTGCAGCTTCCTCCAACTCTTTGGGCGTCGACTTAAAGGCCTGACGCAACAGAAATATGCCAAATGCGCTGGCGACATAAGGCAGACCAATACCAGCAATAGTGTCGACCATGTTGATTTGCGCAAGCGTCGCATAATTCTGCACAATCAGAATTTCAGGCGTGACCATTAACTGAACTAGCACAAGCGAAAACGCGATATTGCTGCCAAAAAACTGGTATCTCGCAAAGGCGTAGGCTGCCAAGGTCGCAACAACCATCTGGGACGCCAGCAGCGTCGTGACCAGAATGAAAGTATTCAGCCCATAGCGGAAGAATGGTGCCTGCGACAACGCTTCCCTGAAGTTTTCAAGCGACAGCGGCGCGAACAATTCAAAATTGGTAGCGTATTGGCTGGCGTGAAATGCGGCCCAAAACGCATAGAGCAATGGCGATATCCATAGGATGGCGAGGAGCCAGGCGGCTGCGACCTCGAGAACGTCAGAAAATCCAATCGTGGCGGCGGTTGGCTTTGTCATCGATAGTGTATCCGCCGATCCAAAACGAAGAACTGGGCTAAGGCCATTGTAGCAAGGAGCAGAAGCAGCACGACAGTCAGTGTTGCCGCGTAGGTGGGGTCGAAGTACGAAAACGCGCTTTCAAAGATGTAATAAAGCAGCAAGTTGCTTGCGTTGTCCGGTCCGCCCTTGGTCAAGACGAAGAGGTGGTCGACGAGTTTGAATGAATTGAGAATAGCATTGATCAGAACGAACAATGTTGTCGGCATCAGCAACGGGAAGATGACACGTCGGAAGAAGTACCAACGCGATGCACCTTCCAGTTGGGCAGCCTCGCGCAGTTCTGGCGGTATGTGTTGCAGGGCTGCCAGATAGAAGATCATGAAGAAGCCTGCTTCTTTCCACACAGTCATTACAATGATTGCAGGTAGAACGGTTGCTTGATCTCCAAGCCAATTGTGACCTGCGAAACCAAAGTTGGCAGCGATTTGGTCAATCAAGCCAATATCAGGCGTGTAGAAGAACAGCCAGATGTTGGCGACAGCGATCATCGGAAGAATGGTAGGGGTGAAATAGGCCATGCGAACCAGCGAGCGGCCGGGCATGGCTCGATTGACCAGTAATGCCATTACAATCGCCAACGCAATTGAGGTTGGAATTGTGCCTATTGCGAACCAGGCGTTGTTTGCGAGGACCTTCCAAAAAATCGGATCCTCAAGCATTTGCGCATAGTTATCTAGGCCAACAAAGCGGGACGGCCGGATCACCGAACCCTTCGAGTAGAAGCTATCGATTAAAGTCGCGACGGTCGGATAGTAGGTGAACGCGATCAGCAAAATGGCAGCCGGAGTTAGCAGCAGCCAGCCATAGACATGCTTCATCGTATCCTGGGAAACACGCATTCGGTTTGGCCTCTTGCTGGCCTATGCCGCAATTCAAGCGAAGCAAGGTGCCTTGCTCCCCCTGCTTCTGCCGCTTTTCGCCCCTCTTTCTCTTCTTTCCGCCGCCGCTCCGCTCTTTCTTGTTCCTTTTTCCGCTTTTCCTTCTTTCTCTTT
>JBPCWA010000471.1:0-14190 GCA_051009975.1 Hyphomicrobiaceae bacterium | reverse complement strand
CCCCAGACTCCGCAAAGTCCGTGCAGGGGCCAGACGCCGAGCACATCATCGATTTTCCAAGAGTTAGAAGCAATTTGAAAGAGCGAGACAAATACAAAACCGGCCACTCCGCCAGTTATGAGTGAGCCAATAGGGTGCATGAGGTCAGAACCGGCGCAGACTGCGACGAGACCAGCAAGTGCCCCGTTATGAACAAATCCGGGATCATTGCGCCCAGCAATCACTGCGGCGATGATGCCGCCGGCCATCGCCAGCAAGGAGTTTATCGCAACGAGCCCCGAGACACCCTCCAGGGACTGTGCACTCATGACGTTGAATCCAAACCACCCAATGCACAGCAACCAGGAACCCAGCGCCAGCCAAGGGATGGATGAAGGAGGAATACCCACGGCTCCGCCGCTCTCACTGTAACGTCCGGAGCGCGAACCAAGCACTAGAATTGCTGCCAGAGCTGCCCAACCGCCGAAGGCGTGCACAACGATAGAACCTGCGAAATCGTGAAACTCTGCACCAAAGACTCCGCCAAAGAGGCCGCTTTGAAGGCCCAAATTGCCGTTCCATACAATGCCTTCAAAGAAGGGATAGAATAAACCAACCAAGAGAGCTGTCGCGGCGCATTGCGGCAAGAACCGCGCCCGCTCGGCTATTCCCCCTGAAATGATTGCAGGAATCGCGGCGGCAAACGTGCACAAGAAGAAAAATTTCACCAAGCTAAGGCCCTGACCGTCGAATCCCGCTGCAGCACCTGAAATATCCTTCGCACTCATCAAGAAGGTCACCCCGTAGGCAACCGCATACCCAATAAAAAAGTAAGCAACCGTCGAAATCGCAAAATCGACCAAAATTTTGCAAAGCGCATTCACTTGGTTTTTGTGCCGCACAGTGCCAACTTCAAGGAATGCGAATCCTCCGTGCATTGCAAATACGAGAATCGCCCCCATCAACAAGAAGAAGACGTCGGCGCCGGGTTGAATTTTGTCCATGTCTCTCTCCCAAGAGATGCTGCCCACCAGCGTGCATCATTATTGAGCAGACGCTTGGATAACTGGCGTTTGCCTGGGTTCAGGCTATTAAGATCAAGAAATGTGCCATGCCGCACATTTACGCCATATGCTGAAATGACTGCGATATTTGCCCCGCCGCTCCAGCCAGAAGCGCCGTGTTGCCCATTTTTTGCGCAACTGCCGCTCGCATATTGGATGAAAAATGGGCAGCCTCTTGGCGCGATGTGATTTTCCCGCCCATCTTCTTATCAGCTCGAAATGCAGTTGCCGCAGTAGCAAGCAGCAACGAGACAAGCGAAGGTTCTGGGACCAACAAGGGCAGCGGAACTGGCGCGGGCTGGCAGGCCGGCGGGGTTTGCGGGCCGGCGGACCAAAAAACAGTTTGCTTGCATTGCAATCTCACTGTTTGTGTTCTACTGCCAAGCCCGCCATATAGGGTGGGGACAAATGCCACTACCACGATCATGCGCAGCATCAACGATCATGCCGACTGCAAGATATCCACTCTACAATATGAGCGGCCTCGGTAACGCAATTGTCGTTGCCGATCTAAGGGCCCGACCGGCCGTGCTGAACGCGGATCAAGTTCGCGCCATTGCTGCCGATCCCCGTACGCCGTTCGATCAGCTCATGGTATTGCATGCACCATCCAAAGCAGATATTGCCGCTCGCGTTTCAATCTTCAATGCCGATGGTTCGCGATCTGGCGCATGCGGTAACGGAATGCGCTGCATCGGCCTTATCGCTGGTACGAGCGACCATGGAAATTTGTTATTCGAAACCGATTCGGGCACTCTAGCTGTATCATTTCCCACGCCAGACATCATAAGTGTTGATATGGGGGAGCCGCGTTTCGGCTGGCGCGACGTACCGTTGCGCCATGCCGTTGAGGATACAACGGCAATTGATCTGCTGGCTGGTCCGCTTGATCGGCCGGTCCTGGCTAGACCGTCGGTCTGCAGCATGGGAAATCCGCATGCTGTCTTCTGGGTTGTAGATGTTGATCAAGTCGACCTCGAATCCTATGGTGCCCAATTGGAAACGCACGAAATTTTTCCGGAGCGCGCCAACATCAGCGTGGCCCAAGTTATCGCTGAGGATCACGCCCGAATTCGGACCTGGGAAAGGGGAGTTGGGATAACCGGCGCCTGCGGGTCGGCAGCGTGCGCCGTACTAGCGTGCGGCGTTCGCACTAGTCGTTTGGCCCGTTCGGCCACCATAGCGGTACCAGGCGGCGATCTCCAGGTGCATTGGACTGCAGCGAATAGCGTAATTATGAGCGGTCCGGCGGAGTTAGTATCTCAAGGTGAACTTATACTGACAGAGGACGGTCGAGTTGGTATTGAAATCTAACATGCCTCCCGAAACGGAAAGCTTGCCAGAGATCATAACTTTCGGTTGTCGGCTCAATGCGAACGAATCAGAGCAAATGCGGGCGCTGGCCGAGGCTGCCGGTCTTAAGGAGGTGGTTCTCCTCAATTCCTGCGCTGTAACCGGTGAAGCAGTACGCCAAGTAGCGCAAGCGGCTCGCAGCCAGCGGCGGCGACGGCCGAATGCGCGAATCATCGTCACCGGTTGTGCAGCACAAATAGATCCAGGCCGATTCGCGGCGATGCCGGAAGTCGATCATGTATTTGGCAACGCCGAGAAATTAAACGAGAAAACCTACCTCGACTTGGCTGTGGATGGCCTCGAACAGGTGCGCGTAAACGACATTATGAGCGTTCGGCAAACCGCTGGGCACTTGTTCGATGGTTTTAGAGCGCGAGTACGAGCCTATGTCCAAGTCCAAAACGGATGTGATCACCGCTGCACCTTTTGCATTATTCCGTTCGGCCGCGGGCCGTCGCGCTCGGTTCCCGCAGGCGATGTCATTCGCCAAATCAATCGGCTCGTCGAAAACGGCTACAAAGAGGTCGTCCTTTGTGGGGTTGATTTGACGTCCTACGGCGACGACCTCCCGGGCCAATCCTCGCTCGGTCGCCTTGTGCTTCAGATCCTGAAGCACGTTCCCGACCTCAAACGTCTTCGTTTGTCGTCCATTGATCAGGTCGAAGTCGACCCTCACTTGCTCGATGCGATTGCGAACGAAGGCCGTCTGATGCCTCACCTGCATTTGTCAATGCAAGCCGGCGACGACATGATTCTGAAGCGCATGAAGCGTCGCCATCTCTCACGCGATGCTGTAGCATTCTGCAGGCAGGCCCGATCGTTACGCCCAGACATCGTTTTTGGCGCCGATCTGATCGCCGGATTCCCGACAGAAACGGATGTCATGTTCCAACATACACTTGATCTGATTGAAGCCTGCGACTTGACCTTTCTTCATGTATTTCCATTTTCACCGCGCCCTGGGACGCCTGCAGCTCGGATGCCGCAAGTCGATCGCCAGGTCATCAAGGCTCGCGCGCAGATGCTGCGAGAGAAAGGTACCGCGAGGCGCGATTATTATCTGGCAGAGCAGATCGGGATCAAAACAGAACTTCTAATGGAGCGCGAAGATATCGGACGCACACCTCAATACGCAGAAGTTAGAACAATGCAAAAATTAAAACCGGGCACGTTGACGTCCGCAACAATCGGCGGTGTCGACGGTTCGCTACTGCTTTCGGATGGACCAGAATGAGTGACAGCACCGCGCCCCGCAAGAGATCCTCGCGAGTGTTCGGAAAGCTATTTGGGCGCGGTGACGAGCAAACCGGTTCCGATAGAATTCAGACAATAGAAGACGAGGGCGTAGCACCACCGGACGATCCCGAAACAACGACACCTGACGTCAATGTGGCCGAGGCGAAGGGAAAAACACGGCCACCGACTGCAAAAGGCGGTTGGTTTCAACGCCTCAAAACTGGGCTATCAAAGACCTCGAACCACCTTACCGAGGGGATCGCGAGTGTATTTACAAAGCGAAAACTCGACGCCAGTAGTATTGAAGAACTTGAAGATCTCCTGATCCAGGCGGATCTTGGCGTCGATACTGCTGCGCGTATTACGGACCAAATATCGGCGGCCCGGTATGACAAAGCGATCTCGCCCGACGAGGTCCGCTCAATTCTTGCGAGCGAAGTCGAGAGCGTGCTCACGCCTGTCGCACAAAAATTGACGATCGATCCGAAACATCGGCCTCATGTGGTCCTGATGGTTGGCGTCAATGGCACAGGTAAAACCACGACGATGGGCAAATTAGCTGCCCAATTCAAGCGCGAGGGAAAGACGATTGTATTGGTCGCAGGTGACACATTTCGGGCTGCTGCGATCGAACAGCTGTCGGTTTGGGGCGAGCGGACCGGCTGTGACGTTGTCTCCCGTGACGTCGGTGCCGATCCGGCTGGCCTTGCTTACGACGCAATTTCTCAGGCGAAGAAGCAGGGAACTGATTTGGTTTTGATCGATACGGCCGGACGTTTGCAAAACAAGGCCGGGCTGATGGACGAACTCGAAAAGATTGTGCGTGTTATGCGTAAAGTTGATGAGACTGCGCCACACGATGTTCTTTTGGTCCTCGACGCCACAACTGGCCAGAACGCCCTTAACCAGGTGGATGTGTTCCGTGAACGCGCGGGCGTGACCGGCCTAGTTATGACGAAATTGGACGGTACCGCCCGTGGTGGAATTCTCGTAGCGATTTCTGGGAAGTTTGGCCTACCCATTCATGCGATAGGTGTCGGAGAAGGCATCGAAGACCTAGCCGCATTCAACGCGAAAGAGTTCGCTCAGGCTATTGCGCAGTCGTGATAAGGCGCTACATGCTCAGGGCGGTCTACGAAACAAACGACGGGTCGAAGTATCGACCTAGTTAAAAGTCAGGATCATGAGCACGCAATGAAGTGGCTATTGAGCAAGTATCCGTTCAACGCCGAACAAACAGTCAACATCCTGGGCGAATTCGGTCCGCTTGTAGCACTGTTTGTTGTGAATGCGCTTGCTGGAGTTATTGCGGGGACCTGGGCCCTGATCATCGCTACAGGGCTCTCGGTCATTGCGATGAAGGTTATCCTCGGCCGGCTACCCATCTTTCCGTTGATAGCTAGTCTGATAACCGTGCTGTTCGGCGTCTTGACGCTCGTCACCGGCGACCCAATGTGGATCATCATTAAGGTGACGATATTCAACATCATGTTTGCTATATTTTTATTCGTCGGACTATGGATGGGTAAAAACTTCTTTAAATACATCTTCGAGCGCACATTTCATTACACGCAAGAAGGATGGGATCGTTTCACCTGGAGCTTTGCATGGTTTTTTGTGCTAACCGCTGTTTTGAATGAGGCCGTTCGATTAGGTTTTCCCAAAGATGAGATGTTTAATATTCTTGGCTACTCGTTCGACGGGGTAAACGTGTGGGTTCTGTTCAAAGTCTTTTTCATCATGCCACTGAGTGGGCTTTACGCATGGTATCTGACGCGCTTGATGCATCGGTATCGCGTAGATGTAGATACGCCTCAGACGGCCGTGCAAGAAGGGTAAGAGCTAACGCACCATCATCAGATTGAGCATTTTAGCAGGTAGCACCGCGAGCCAACGTAGCGTGATAGGCTGGCGCTCGTTTATCCAACCGGGACTGGTCTTCGCGCCAGAAAGATGACGATGAGCCAAATACATAGCAAGAACAACGCGGAACCCGCGCTGAACGCAGATCACCAGGGCGAAGTTGATGTCAATCAATTCGCCAAGCTTTTGCTGGAGGCCGGCCCGCTGGTCGTTTTTTTCGTTACCAACTCCTACGCCAAGATCTTTTGGGCTACAGGAGCGTTCATGATCGCGACGGTTATTGCCCTGGTCGTCTCAAGATTGCTATTCCGGCGAATCCCGCTCATGCCATTGGTCGGCGGTGTTTTCGTCTTGGGCTTCGGCGCCGTGACGCTACTTTTGCAAGACGAGTTTTACATCAAGATCAAGCCCACCGTCGTCAATCTTCTTTTTGCGTCGATATTGTTTGGTGGTTTGCTGATGGGCCAGTCGCTCCTGCGCTATCTTTTTGGAGAAGTCTTCCGCTTACAGGATCGCGGATGGAAACTCTTGACGTTCCGATGGGCGTGTTTCTTCGTATTTTTGGCCATCTTGAATGAGTTCATCTGGCGCTCTTTCTCCACCGAGTTCTGGGCTGCCTTTAAACTGCTTGGGGTTATGCCAATCACCATGGTTTTTGCGATAGCACAGCTGGGCCTGATAAAAAAATATGATATGAGCGGCGACAACGAGACTGCTCGAGGCTAGTTTCGGACACGATCGACGTCGCCAAATTCGTCCGCCCGCGAACCTTGAGCGGAAGACTGCCGATGCGCAATGTCACGCGCAGTAGCAACAACGACCAGTTGAATTTGACCAATCGTCGCCTCCCTGTCGAAGTCACCTAGTTTGGGGTCGAGCGCAATTGAGATGATGCCATGCAAACTGGAGAATAGTGTCCTGGCGAGCTGCAGACGTTGGTCTATTTCAGGAGCCACTTCCGCAAGAATATCCGCCATTGGCTGAAAGAGCAGAACTTGCCGTTCGCGATACCAATCCGGGATGAAACGATCCTGCGGAAGCTGATGTTGGAAGACCGCACGCCAAGAAGCTTGATTTTCAAATGCGAATTTTAGATACGACATTCCTAGCGCGAGTAGGCGATCGGATAAACTCAGCCCAATCGATTGCTTGTTTTCAGCATTTAGCAGATCGCAAAGTTGCCCAACTGTTGCTGCGTTCACTTTGATGATCAGATCATCCAGACCATTGTAAAGATTGTAGATGGTACCGACAGAACATCCCGCCCCTTGTGCAATGCGACGAGCCTGCAGACCCTGTAGGCCATCAGAAGACACAATTTCACGAGCAACCGACAAGATACTGGCCTGCAGTCGTTCGCGATAGCTGCTTTCCGGCATGTCCTGGCCTCCAGAACACTAGTTGTCGCCACGCTTTTCCATCACGGTGTGCGAGGCAGTTACGGCCTCCTGATCGGAATAAGGCCCTGACGAAGCCGAGGGACTTCTCCCATGCCGAGTTATTGGCCGGTTTGCCTCTAGCCTCTAGCCTCTCGGCCCGAGTTCATTCTCGGCGTTGCGCGCAACCCAAAGAAACATCAAGGTGACGCCTATTAAGTAGGCAGACATATAAACACATTGGTGCTCAAACCCAATGCCTTTGTCAATGAGCCAGCCAGTAATGCCTGGTCCGATCGCGGAGGCAGCGACGGTAAATGCGACCACCAAAGATCTGATGGCGCCGAGATGCCGCGTTCCATAATACTCCGGCCAAATTGACCCAAGCAGCGCTTGCCCGGCACCTTGACTGAGCCCTATTGCCGTAAGTGCGACCGGCGCCAACCAGTAGCTGGAGTAGTATCCGTAAAGTGCAAATCCAATGGCCATCGGCGGCAGATAGAGTGGCAGCAATCGCGCGGCGCCGAACTTATCAATAAAGACACCCGCAACCATATTCGCTGCGATTACAACTACTGAATAGATTGGATAAAGCGCCACATAACTGGCAAGCGACCAGCCCTTTGTTTCTGTCAGGTGGACCTGATGGAACACCAATGCCGTGACCAAGAACGATGGAGCCATGATTCCGGGCATCAGCGACCAAAATAACCAGTGGCCAAGCGCATCTTTGCGCCTCCAGTGGCGTCCGCCCATCCCGGAGCTATGGTTGCTGGGCGCCATCGCCAGCGGCGTGCGCTCGCGTCGCAGAAGACGCATGAGGAGCGGCAAGCTGAAAAGAGCCAAGGTTGCCGCCGCCAGTAGCCACCCTCCGCGCCACCCAACCACAGCGCTCACGGACACGAAGATTATTGGAAGGAGGGCCTCGCCAAAGGCGAAGCCCAATGAACAGATGGCCACCGCGCGGCCGCGTTGCGCACGGAACCAACGCCCCATAGCAGTCAGCGCGAGATGGCTCATCATACCTTGACCGCAGAATCGCAATCCTGCGACCACAGCAATAAGCAGAAACCAATGATGAATGACCGCCATGGCGATACACATGACAACGAAAGGTGCCATCACGTACGCCGCTAGAGTACGTACCCGCAGGCGATCGGCAAGCCAGCCTACTTGCACGAGGGTCACCGCGGAGAGGACGGTACCGGCCGTATATATTGCGCCGAACTCGCCGTCACTGAGGGCAAACGCTTCTCGGATGTCACCCGCAGACAGGGAGATAAAGTAGGTCTGACCGAAGCTGGAAGACCAAGTTAACAAAATTCCGGCCGTCAACCACCGGGCATTGGCTTTCGCAAAATCCAATGTTGTCATTGATCGCTGCCATCGCCGGCAACGACATGCAAGGTGCCTTGGACCTCTGACCCATTTCGCAAATTAGGACAGTATGACGAATGACCAATGACTGACACGACCCAGAAAAACTCTTTCTCGATAAAGACACGCTCTTCTACCACCGCTCGCGCGACCTGCTCACACCATACTGCCTCAGTCGCGTACTGCGCCAGTCATCAACCAATCATTGGTCGATAACGGGCACAAGCTTCTGCGTCGCTCACTCTTCTAGTTTGCTCACCCTTTTGCAACGCTCACGGTTCTGTACTGCTCACACCCCTTTTTTCTGGTCGCCATTTCGCGATGAGCACTACGGAGCACGTTGCGTGCGCAGCCTTTCTGAGCGCCGCCGCGCCAAAACCTCAGTCACGTCTTCGTGACCTGAAGTCCTGAACGCCGCGATAACATCGGCGCGCGTGATCCCAATGTCATCGAGCATACGATCGTCTTGGGAGAGCAGATTTGCTGCCGCTTCGCGAGCCAGCGCGCGTTTCCGCATACCGGCGAAAACTTCATAGACATGGGCAAAGAGTGTCGCTGTTGTGGCGTTGAGCTGCGAATCGGCAGCCCCCGTTTGCAGGATTGTTCTCATGATCTTCTCCAATTTTTTTGTTCGTGTCGGGCGCTGAGATATGGTGCACAAACGAGCAACGCAA
Organism: Hyphomicrobiaceae bacterium; assembly: GCA_051009975.1. Lineage (GTDB taxonomy): Bacteria > Pseudomonadota > Alphaproteobacteria > Rhizobiales > Hyphomicrobiaceae > Tectiglobus. The sequence continues at coordinate 5,268 of JBPCWA010000471.1, read as the reverse complement.
GAGAGATTGCCACATCGCTACTGACACCCTGATGTCATGAGATTGCATAGCTCCTAACAAACGGTGCCAGGAGATCCAGGATGGGAGAGGAAAGAGGGGGGCTTTGGCGTCAAGCAAAGTCAATCGGTCGTTAATCAGTCTGCTCTCTCGAAACCGCAACCGATCAAACACATATCCCGTCGTCAGTTGTTAACTTGGACCGACATCAAGCGACCGCAAATCGATGATTTGGCACGACTTGCAAAGAGCCGATCAGTTTCGAAATCGCAGACGTGCGCCATGCGATCAGAAACCGTTCAAGGATAGAATTAGACTATCAAATGCCCTTGTTAGAATTTCGCACCGCGTTGTGAGACCACTGTTCTCAGCTTTCTTTGGCCCCTCCTCGTGCCTTGCGGCCTGGTGTCAGTTGCGCGAAGATTGTCGCACTTTCGGGCTAGATCGGGTTGCAGGCCGTGTCTCGAAGAGAGATTGAGTTCAGAGCGGAACCTGGCAAAACGTTGGATGCTTCTTTGAAGCGGCAAAACACATGGATAGCGGGAATTGCAGTCCAACGCGCTCGCAAAACCGCTAGTGCGCACACGAGCAATATTACTTTGCCCACTGAGGCCGATTGAACGATCCACAATCCGTACAACCCGCCCCTCCAAAGCGACCAAATCGTCATTGCAGCGAAACATGACAGGCCATAAAGTCAATCATACCGCTCTCCGAGAGCAATCTACGTTCATCAGCGCGGTAAAAAACATGCTGTCAAACATAGTGGAGATTAGCCGTGAGTCAGCATTCGGGCGTGATGATCGTGATGGAGCACACATCGCTATCCGGAAAGATCGGCAATTGCCGTAGCCTTGAAGTCTACGGCTATATCGACGGTGAGGTAAACGCCGATCGGATAATCGTACATGACACTGGGCGATTGTACGGAACAGTGAATGCTGGCGACATCGAGGTCAACGGAGATCTTCAGGGCGAGGTTAATGTTGCAAATCTGATTAAGATTGGTCGCATCGGATCTGTATCCGGCAATGTCCAATACGGTCAAATGGCGGTAGAGGCCGGAGGCAATTTAACTGCTGATGTTCGCAATATTCCTCCCAATATCGCCGGTGATTTGGACGTTACGGTTCGTCGCGGCCAACACGTTCGCATAACGCCGATGGATCTGACAGCGATAGATCCCGATGACACTGCCCAAGATTTAAAATTTACAGTCTCCAACGCAAAATCCGGTTTTATCGCCAGGGCAGGAGCGGCGACTGTTGCCTTGTCGGCGTTCACGCAAGCTGAGCTGCAGTCAGGTGTAATTATGTTTGTGCACGATGGCAGCGGCGGCAGCAAGGCAGGCTTCGATGTCGTGGTCACTGATGCGCAGGGTGCCAATTCCGGAGATCCACAAACCGTCAATGTTAACGTGCAATAGTAGTCGGCGAGCACTCATATTCGTCTAATATGAGTGCTCGGCTCAGCTGCTCGCCCGTCGTTGGCGCGATCGTGAACAACCGTGAAAAGACAATCTGCGTGAGCGGCGTATTTTCAGGCAACGCTGAGCAAGAATGGTCGTGCCACGACCGGATTGATCTGGAGAATGACATGCGCCTGCTAACAAATCTGACCGTCAGCGTCGTGTCCACAATCGCCGCCATGGTGTGCACCACTCTGGTCGCCAATTCTGGCGCGTTCGTCGCCATTCCTGACGTCAACAATACTGGTCGTGCCGCCACTGACCAGATAAATGAACTTGGCCTGTTGCACCGCGTCGATTCTCGAAGTTACCGCCACTGTCACAAGCGCACCCGAACCCGTGCCGCCTATTGCCATGGCTCGCGCTCGAACCGAAAGCGCCGGGGTAGTCATTGATACAAAGCCAATCCAGACCCACGCGCGCCACGAGATATCGGAACACCATTCTCACTGCATGTGTTGAACGGCCGTGGTCCACGGATTAGTCGCTCTGGAGCTCAATTGGATCCGAGACCACCACCGCGATGGCCGCAAACTATACAGCGTGCTTCGACACAAATTGACGACTACGCGGCCTTTTGCATGAGACCGCGTTGCACAATCAGTTCTGCGATTTGGACCGTGTTAAGCGCGGCGCCCTTCAAGAGGTTGTCCGACACGATCCACATATTCAATCCGTTCTCGATTGTCGCATCTTCTCGGATACGGCTGACGAAGGTCGCATACTCTCCTGCAGCATCAATCGGTGTGACGTACCCGCCATCTTCACGTTTGTCGACAACCATGATCCCAGGTGATTCGCGCAAGATGCTGCGGGCCTCAGCCACGGACATTGGGCGCTCGAACTCAATATTCACGGCCTCCGAATGACCGACGAAAACTGGTACTCGGACGCATGTCGCCGTTAACCTGATTTTCGGATCGATGATCTTCTTGGTCTCGGCCAACATTTTCCATTCCTCTTTTGTATACCCGTCCTCCATGAAGACGTCGCAATGAGGAATGACGTTGAAAGCAATTTCTTTGGTAAACTTTTGAGCACCAACTTCCTGGCCCGGAACATATTTGCCCTTTGTTTGGTGCCAAAGCTCGTCCATCGCCTCTTTGCCAGAGCCGGAAACGGACTGATAGGTGGAGATCACAACTCGTTTAATGGGGTTTTCGTCGTGCAATGGCTTGAGCACCACTACGAGCTGCGCGGTCGAGCAGTTCGGATTTGCGATTATGTTCTTGCGATTATTCTGTGCCATATAGTCTATCAGGATGTCACCGTTGGCTTCTGGCACGACAAGCGGCACATCAATATCGTAACGCCAGGCCGAAGAGTTATCGATCACGACACATCCCGTCGCAGCAATTCTTGGTGACCACTCCTTTGAAACACTGCCACCTGCACTCATCAACGCAAAGTCGCATTTCGAAAAGTCAAAATTCTCGAGATCCTGGCATTTAAGCGTTGCATCGCCGAAACTGACCTCACGGCCCAGCGAGCGTCGTGAGGCAACGGCATAAACCTCGTCGACCGGAAAATCCCGATCAGCGAGAACATTAAGCATTTCGCGGCCCACGTTTCCCGTGGCGCCAACGATGGCGATCTTATAGCCCATTGCTCGGTCCTTTTGGTGTCGGGAACAACTCAGCTCGATGTAGCGCGGCAAAGTTGGATACGCGCGTTAGCTGATTTGCGCAAGCCACCAGGAGGTTATCTCAGAATTTCTTGGCCAAAATCGTCGCAACCTCGGAGATTTGGCCACACTTGCCAGCCACCAGGCCTTCCATTCGCAAAATTTGAGCCCTAATACCGAAGGTGAACTCCAGGATTACGACCGCGCGCCTTGTCAGAACAATGCGATTTGGAAAAACGGAGTCGCTCCGTCACAGAAGGACCTAGTATGTACGAAGATCTCAAGCTCTATATAGATGGCGAATTCACGTCCGGCTCCAGCGGCGCGGGAGAAGACGTGCTCAACCCTTCGACAGACGAAGTGTTGGGTCACGTTCCTTATGCGAAGCACGCAGAAATGGATAAAGCGGTCGCGGCAGCGGAGAAGGCCTATGCCGAATGGCGCAGGACCTCAGCATTCGAACGCTCGAAATTGCTGCGCAAGGCTGCAGAATTAATGCGCACGCGAGCCGACGACATCGCCAAAGCCATGACCCTGGAGCAAGGTAAGGTCAACGGAGAAGCTAAACTCGAAGTCCTCATGAGTGCCGACATAGTCGACTGGTTTGCAGAAGAAGGCCGTCGCGCATATGGTCGTATTATACCTGCCAGATCCGACGGCGTGCGTCAGATGGTGATACCTGAGCCAGTTGGTATTGTGGCGGGATTTTCGCCGTGGAACTTTCCCGTAAGTCAAGCGATCCGTAAGATCGCTGGCTCCTTGGCAGCTGGATGTGCGATCGTCATCAAGTGCCCGGAAGAGACACCCGGCTCACCGGTAGCCATGGTACGTTGTTTTCACGACGCGGGTGTCCCCGCTGGTGTCGTCAACCTCATATACGGTGTTCCCGCAGAACTCTCCGAGTATCTGATACCCCACGCCTCGATCCGAAAAATCTCCTTTACCGGCTCAGTACCAGTTGGCAAGCACCTTGCTTCACTCGCTGGCGCGCACATGAAGCGAATTACCATGGAACTTGGCGGCCACTCTCCAATGCTCGTCTTCGACGACATTGATGCCGATCAAGTAGCGACACTGACGTCCGGCCTTAAGTGGCGAAATGCCGGACAAGTCTGCATCTCTCCGACCCGTTTCTTCGTACATGAGAAAGTCTATGATAACTTTGTGTCGAAATTCATCGACATTGCAAAGAACATGAAGGTTGGTGATGGCCTAGATGCAGACAGCCAGATGGGCCCTCTTGCCAACCCTCGTCGTATCAACGCAATGGAATCAATCGTCGCCGACGCCCAGGAAAAAGGTGCGCAAGTGGCGACCGGCGGCAACAGAATTGGCAATCAAGGCAATTTTTTTGAGCCGACTGTTCTGACTGACGTGCCTGAGTCAGCGCGCATAATGAATGAGGAACCGTTCGGTCCCGTCGCTGTTATGCTCCCATTCAAAGATACCGATGAGGCTCTCGAGCGGGCAAACAAGCTACCTTATGGCTTGGCCAGTTACGCGTTCACGCGCGACGCTGCAGTGGCCACCAAGGTGGCTGACGCGCTTGACCATGGCATGGTGTCCATAAACCATCACGGCCTGGCGCTCCCCGAAACCCCGTTTGGCGGCATCAAGGATTCCGGATTCGGTCACGAACAGGGCATCGAAGGCTTGCAAGCCTACATGTCCAACAAATTTGTTAGCCACTTGGGCTAGATGGGGGGCGGCTCGGCCGGCGTCGGGCCCTCTGACATACCGGATCCAGAGGCCTATCACCCGGTCAGCAAGATTTGGTGGCGTCGCTCGCCACTTATGCGTCCAGCGCGACTTCAGCATCGACTGGCCTGCTCGGCTTGGCGCTGTGGTGGTTTGCGCTGGCCCTTCCGGCCATAGTCGACGTAGTGCTCGGTCGTTGCCGCGCAGTTACTAACATGGCAAAACGTCGCATTTCCGACTCACAAGAAACTACTCCGCAAGCGTCCTATGCTGCAACCGCGAAGACAGCTGCCTCCCTCGGAGCTCGGAATGAGCGACACTCTTGCGTACGCTCACTAAAGAAGCCTCTAATTCGGATCGGTCGCTCCCATGCCATAGCCTGAGCGCGTATGGCACACTCACCCTCGTCCCCACCCGAAGTGGTCTAATTACATGGTGAGCTCGGTTGTCGCTGGCGAATTGCGGATGAGTGTGGTAGGCC
>JBPCWA010000470.1:0-7091 GCA_051009975.1 Hyphomicrobiaceae bacterium | reverse complement strand
TGGGGATCTGGGCTACACAAAGTGACAAGATCTGGATCGAAATCACTCCAAACGCTTGGATCCGTATAGCATTTCTCTATCGAACTCGCATCGAGATCAGGAATTCGCTTCATGTAGGGAAGCGGTGGCATGTTCATGATCGACATGCACGGCTTGCCGGACCGCGCCACAGCATCTAGCAGCTCCCGCACGCCAGGGGCTTTGTACTGAGGTTCTTGCATGGCGAGACAAATTAAATCGAAGTTCTGTGGGTCAACATCCGTAGTCGAAGCTGCCGCAATCGTGCCCGGCAGCAATTTGGAGTTCACTTCGACCAATCCCTCACGCCCGCGCACTGGGAAACGGACAATGGCACCATTCGCGTTAAAGGCCTCGACTTCCGCCGGCAAGCAAACCATTGTCGCCGAATGGCCGGCCAACGCCATCTTAGTGGCCAATAACGAACCGTAAGATGCACCAAGCAGCAGCACATTGTAGGATTTTGACATTCAGACCCCTCCTGAATTTGTTAACTGAAGTACGACAGGGGCTTTGAACGGTGGCGTAATGTCCGTGTTGGCGCCCACTTTTGCTGGATCAGCTAGAATGCTATGCGGTCGATCGAACGAAATCAACTTCGGCGATTGGTCGCGCAAAGAGAGCAATGGATTTTCTTGCCAACCAAATCGACGAGCAGTGCTCGCAAGCATGTGACTGGGAAGCTATTGCACGATATGCTGAATACGTTTCCGCGAGACGTCTCATAAGAGCTGCTAAGAGAGATCACCGATGCGAAGAATCAATGGTATTTTGGGAGTTGCTATGACACTTTTGTCGGTGTTCGGCTTCCTTGTGCCACCAAAACCAGCGTACGCGGCTAAGACCATCGAGTGGCGAACACTGTTGCCGCAACTACCGCCGCTTAAAGATCCTCTCACCGGCCTGACACAGGACCAGCGGTTCGATATCGAAACTATTTCGTGGGCGCGCGGGTTGAACGAGGAAGAGCGCAAACTTATCCAAAATAAGCAGGGTCTTGAAGACGCGGCCAAGTATGAGCGTCAGTTCGAACAAGCCGGCCTCAAGGTCGACGAGATATTGACTAAGTACCGCTCTTGGGAAAGCGATGTTGAGCAACGCAGAAAACTCGTCAATACGGCGTTGAATGGCGAGCAGATTCGGATGCCGGGATATCTCCTGCCATTGGAGTTTTCCGAAGAAGGTGAGACAGATTTTCTTCTGGTTCCATATGTTGGTGCCTGCATCCACGTGCCGCCACCGCCTGCCAATCAGATCGTCTTCGTCCGGCTGACGGAGCGTTTCAAAGTTGACGATCTTTTTACGGCCGTTTGGGTTACGGGCACAATGAAGACCAAACAGTCGAGCAAAGCGCTCACGTTGGTTGATGGAAGCACTGATGTATCGGTTGGCTACCACATTGATGACGGATCCGTAGAGGTCTATCGGCAGGAATAGACCCGATAGCTGGAACAGCCTCCATCCCCTTAGGAAACCATCGGACACCCGAATTCAAGTCATGACCTTATGATCCTGGCTGTTCCTGTCTACCTGGCTGTTCCTGTCCAAGAGAACAACAAACCGAACCCTCAACGAAAAATGTTGCGTTGTGCGACCGCTAGAACTTCTCTGATTTTTCCAGAACCATGTTAGAGTGCCCGTCTGCGGGGCGGAGACGAGCACGATCGCGTGAGGTTGTGAGGAGATTGTCGATTGCTTTTAGGTTGTATTGCGGACGATCTTACTGGGGCCACCGATCTAGCCTTGACCCTGACTCGCGGAGGCATGAGAACCGTGCAGATAATGGGTGTGCCCAAAAATACTGACCGGCTTGCTGAATTCGATGCTGTAGTGATCGCTCTGAAGTCACGGACCAATCCTGTGAATGAGGCGATTGATTGGTCGATCAAAAGCTGTCACATGCTTTTGGCAGCAGGTGCGCGCCAAATCATTTTCAAATATTGCTCAACATTCGACTCAACGCCTGAAGGCAACATCGGTCCGGTGGCCGAGGCATTGGCTGCAGAGCTTGCCGCTGAACTGACGGTGGTCTGCCCGGCGTTTCCAACGAACAAGCGGACAATCTACCAGGGACACTTGTTCGTTGGCCAACAGCTGTTATCCGACAGTCCCATGAAGGATCATCCGCTAACGCCAATGCGAGATTCAAACCTCGTGACCGTCATGCAGGCGCAAACTAGCTTAAAAACGGGTCTAGTGCCCCAGGACGTGGTGGAACAGGGGTGCGACGCCGTGCGGGCCGCCTTCGAACACGCCCGCAATGCAGGAGAGCGCTTCGTTGTGGTGGACGCAACGAATGATGCCCATCTTATGACAATTGGCGCCGCCGTGGCAGACCATAAACTGATCACCGGTGGCTCAGGTATCGCGATCGGATTGCCCGAAAACTATGTCGGCCAAAACCTATTGCAGAAAGCAGACTTCGGACGGCCTTTGAAAGCCTCGCCCGGGCGCGCCCTCATCTTGTGCGGAAGTTGCTCGCAGGCCACACGCGCACAAGTGGCAAACGCCATACAGGCTGGAATTCCAGCACTGCGCGTTGAAGCTTTAGAGCTTGCCGCGGGCACAACGACGACCGACGATATAATCGCATTTGTAAATCAACAAACCGGTGACGGCCCCGTCTTGGTCTACTCTAGCGATACACCTCAAGCTATAGCGCGGGTTCAAGAGCAGCTCGGCCGGGAAAAGGCCGGGATGATCGTGGAGAATGCGATGGCCAAAACGGCAGAGTCCCTCGTCAGCGATGGCGTGACCAAACTCATCGTAGCCGGTGGCGAAACGTCCGGTGCAGTCGTAGGCGGTCTCGGCATCGAGGCAATCGAGATTGGACCGGAAATTGACCCTGGTGTCCCTTGGACCCGTAGCCTGGATGGCACAGGACTCGTTTTGGCTTTGAAATCGGGGAATTTTGGGTCCGAGAACTTCTTTCTGAAAGCTTGGGACAAACTCGCATGAGTTCGGAAGCACAAGTGCGTGAGACGATCTGTCTGACCGCGGCATCGCTGTTCAATCGAGGCCTCACCCACGGATCGACAGGCAACATTTCTGTTCGCCTGGATGATGGTGGCTGGTTGCTCACGCCGACCGGTTCTTCTCTCGGAACCCTGGATCCGGATCGCCTTTCCAGGCTCACTTCTAACGGCGCGCATGTCGGCGGAGACAAACCCACTAAAGAAGCCTTTTTACACCTAACAATGTATGGTGCCCGACCCGAATCCGGTGCGGTGGTACACCTCCATTCAACCTACTCAGTGGCAGTCAGCTGCCTTGAAGAGATCGACCATAGAAATTGCCTACCACCGATTACGGCCTACTATGCGATGCGCATTGGGCGACTTCCACTGGTGCCCTACTATCCGCCCGGAGATGAGTCGCTCGCAGAAGCCGTCGGCGCTTTGGCTGACAAACACCGCGCGGTTCTGCTCGCTAATCATGGACCAGTTGTAGCGGGAAGCACACTTAGTGCAGCCAGCGATGCAATCGAAGAATTGGAGGAAACTGCCCGCCTCCACCTCTTGCTGCTAGGCCATCGCACGCGTTCCCTGGATGCAAATCAAGTTGATGAATTGCAGCGCCGCTTTGGCTCCTAGTTCTTGCAGTACTGGCAGATAATGGCGGAGGGCCTACTGGCTGAACACTGGCCCTTTCCAACATGTGTGTTGGGATCAATAATCGCGCTATTGGATAACAACTTCCACTTCGACATTGTCGCCCGAAGTCACCGCGAACGAGCGCGTGTGCAATTTCCCGCCCCATCGCGCGCTAATCGTGTACTCACCAGGTGCTAATACATGTGACGGCAGAGCGCCTGCCGTTTCTCTGACAACCTGGCCCTCCATGCTCATGATGACCCACTGAGCATCAGCCAACGCATCTCCTCCGGCGGCCCGTGTCAGCTTAAACGTAACTTTCGCCGCTTCATGGACGACCGTCGCCTCGGTCAGCTTTCCTGCTTCAACCGCAACTTCAGACGTAACCACCGCATTGGCATCCCCAAGCCTCGAAACGATATGATAGATCCCAGAGTTAAGCCGCGTTATTCCACCAGGTTTCTTATTCGACAGAATGCGTTTTCGATTGCCGTATTGATCCCTATCATCAGACAATAGGTCAAATGTTACTTGCCTCGGAGAGGCAAAATTGCCGTCATCAAGCCTAACCCGCATTCTCAATCCACCGGCATTGATTACGAATTGCTCTTCGCGCGTCTGGTCAGGTGTTACTGGGATTGACCGCGTTAAATGCGCGAGCCCATAAGCAACGTTTACAACATAGCTGCCAGGTGCCAAAGAAAGGACAGGTCGCGCGGCATCCACGGTGCTCACGAGCACCGGAGCCGAAGACCTGCCGGTAATGCGAAAGATCCGCCACACGAGTCCACGATCGATAGAAGGGCCAGTGTCGGTGATGACTGCCGAGAGACGAAGCTCCCCATTAGCACCTACACTCCTCCGCCGCCGTTGCGCGTCTGGCTGGCCGACTGATGGCGTCGTAATAGCCGGAAACAAAGTAGTGCTCGTGTCAGGTAGTTTCTGTCCCCAAACCGGCGAATACGTCATACACGCAATTGTCGCTGCAGACAGGGCCATCAAGACTGCCGGGAGGAGCCGGCCGACCGCTAGTCCTGCAGTAAACCCGTTTAAACCCGTCATTAGCCCACCACATGATCGTTCTTGGTTGGCACGAAGTGTAACATTATTCGGCCTCTTCACTTAGCTTGATATCCAGAACCTGCCCACTTTCCAGTGTTATTGCGTTCAAAACGCTGCGATCTGGTAACTCGGCCAGAATCTCGTAGCGGCTCGCTTTGAGTGTCAACTCAGCTGACGGCTTAAAAGTTCGCCACAGCGTCCGGCCCGTACGATCACGAACGACCCAGGAAACGTCGCCGTCAACGGAACCTTCTTCAGAGGATAGGCGCACACGACCAGCATCATGCTCGAGCATCAATTCTCCAGACGGAGCTGAGGACACCTCAAATTCACGCAGGACGACTGCATTGTGATCCCCAATCCGACTCTCGATACGATAGGCGCCTGGGCTGAGCGCAACCGTCGGTGCGGCATCATTCAGCATGATGACAGGCTGCCCTGGGGTTGACACGTGCCAAATCCGGTAAGCGACGCCTGTTTTCAAGTGGCCCTCGCGACCTCTGAGCTTCGAATAGATTTTGAGGTCCATTCGAGGGGACGAAATCGTCTGTTCAACCGCCTTGCCCGCTATGACAACCACGCTCTGTTCATTTACGAGATGGCCCCGTTGAACCACAACGCTATATGTACCGGCTGGTAATAAAAAACTCGGATCTTGTCGCACAGAAGCAACGATTTGCTGACGACTATCGGGGGTCGAGGGGTTGGTACGCGAGACGGCTATTTGGGTGAGCTTCGGCACGCCGGGACGAGCAGGAACTTTGACGATCAAATATCCGGCATCCATCACCAATCGCAGATCGCGTTCTTCACCTTCACGTATCGCGATTTCTTGGCTGCGCCGAACGTGTCCCGCTGAGACTGTCACGCGATACCGGCCAGGAGGCAGAAGCAGGGGAGACGACCGTCGAAGTCCCGACCATGACCGAAATTCGTCTGGCACTGGCCTATCGAGCGATCGTATCCGAAACACCGCTTCATCGACGGTGGCTCCTCCGACAGCCAGTTCGGCGGACAGGTCCAGTGCTCCGACCCCGAGATCAAATGCCAAATCGGCCCGTGGGCCCGCCTCAACATCCACTTCACGGGTTTTTCGAAATGCGGAAGACTCAAGCGTGACGATGTAACGACCGGGCTGGAGGGCGAGAGAGGGACGAGGATTTGTCGTGCGAATGGTGGACCCGTTTTCGCGCTCGGTCGGTCGGATAGTCCATATCAATCCCTGCTGAAGCGGCTGGCCCGCGGATGTCATCGACGCCGACAGTGTCAACCCGGACGATTGAGCACGCTTTGCACGTTGGGCGGGCTTTGGACCTTGAGCTTGCGGCGGCACCTCTCGCCGCGCCAACGGTGGTGCCGTACGCGGATCACGCCGATTCAGGGCAACTTTTATGGTGCCCAGAAGAGCTCCTGACAGCGCATCAGCATCGCTCGCTTCCGAAAACTGCCCCCCTGTCAGCTCGGAGACGCAGCGCAATGCCCCACGATCATTTGACTTGGGAGCCAATGAAATAACTGAAATTTTGAGGTTTCTATATCGGTCTTTAAGTTGCTTCGCCGCAGCACACGGATCAGCGAAGCAATTGTCGGGATCATCATGAACAACGATCATGTGTCGAGGGGTTTCCGGTGGCAATGGTGCGCGAAACAAGGCTTGCGCTGCGCGTCGCATCCCGAGCACGATGGGACCCTTGCCTTGGGGACTGAAGCCGCGCATGGCGTCCGTGTAGCGACCCACATCAAATCGCGCCGGGGGCAATCTGACCTGCGCTGCAGAACAACCACCTCGTCCGCGTTCGCCAAAACTTACGACACCAATGACCGCGCCAGTCGCGTGCTGAGTGAGCCCTTTCAAGAGGATTTCACCCATATCTACGAATTTAGGTTCGCTCGAGCCCTGCAGACGCCCCCACATTGAACCGGAGCCATCCACCACTATGGCGAGAGCAGGCGCGTTTTCTGCCGTCGCCGAAAAGGGCAAAGTCCCGAGCCCCGTAAGGCCCAAGAAAGCAGCTATGATCGCTTGGCGCGAAGCAAAAGACGGGCACTGCCTGGCCGGAACGTGGCACCGATCGTTCCACTTGAGTGCGAATTCATCTTGCTCATCTACCACCAAAGTCCTACCTCTTTCCTGATACGCAGCGCTGACCATTCATCGCAATAAGAGACGTCATCAGTTGGACCAAAATCTGATCAACACACTTTTAACGCGCCGCTCGGCGCGTCCGGCCACGCTAACAGAACCGGGCCCTTCCGCCGACCAACTTTCCACAATTCTCAAGGTCGCATCACGGGTTCCAGATCACAAAAAACTCGTGCCTTGGCGATTTATTGTGTTCGAGGGCGCGGCCCGAATAAAATTCGGGGAATGCTTGGCTGAGGTTTGTCAACGTGAAGAAAACGACACACCTTCCGGGG
>JBPCWA010000469.1:0-22608 GCA_051009975.1 Hyphomicrobiaceae bacterium | reverse complement strand
GAACATAGCTAAGCGGCATGACCGTGCCCCCTCGAAAGATCCGCATCTCCGGATCCGCGGCGGTTAAGCGCGACGAAAGAATACCGCCAGTCAGAGTTTCGATCACAGCGAGTGTGAGCGATCGATCACGCAATATTTGCATGATCGAGATCTCCATAGTCTCATCGTCTATGCCGAAAATTGCATCACCAAGGATTGGCCGGATCAGTTCTTCCTCCGCATCAAGAACCGCATCGGCACCGGCTTTAGTTTCTGATTTTGCAACAATACGAACCTTTATGCCCTCGATTCCGCTTGCCTGGAAGGCAATTGTAGCTATCCCGTTTCTGTCCAACTCACAGATACGAGAGTTCAGCATTTCTGCCAAAGTCGATTCACTCACACCCCAACATTTCAAAACGCGTGAGCGGATAACATTGCGATTGCCCGCCCGCTTGCGCAGGTCCGGCAGCACGGTGCCCTCCAGCATTTCTCGCATTTCACGCGGTACACCCGGAACCGCATAAATCACTTTACCGCCTATGGGGCAGACAAGCCCCGGCGCAGTGCCGGGCATTTGCGCGATGATCCGTGCCCCAACCGGAACGTCTGCTTGGCGAAGATTGTTGGCCGACATAGTCCGCCCGCGTCGCTCAAATCGCCGCTGAATCTCGGCTGCGATTTCTTCATCTCGCTTCATTCCATTGCCCAAAATATGGGCCAAAACATCGCGGGTAATGTCGTCCTGTGTGGGACCAAGGCCACCACAACAAATGACCGCATCGGACCGTTCTAGCGCGGTGCGAAGTGCGGCCTCAATACGCTTGAAATTGTCTCCCACTTTTAACTGGTAGAAGGAATCTATTCCGCTCAGCGCCAATTGTTCGCCGATCCAAGAGGAATTGGTATCATGAATGATACCGAGCAGCAGTTCGGTACCTATCGCGACTACTTCGCAGCGCACGGGCAATCTTCCCTTTCAAAAAGGTGATGTGGTCCGTCTGGATAATAAGGGTCAATGACTCTTTATGATGACGTGAAACTTGGAAGTGCGTTGATCAACACCTTTTCGAACTTGTCGGTGGATCGGAGATGAGCCTTCTGACTGCGCCTCATATGAAGCGGAGTATTCCTTGTCGAACTGAGGCCCCGGAGCGCGCACCAGGACCGCTTCGTGCACCCCGTCGGTCTTGTCTCCCTTCCACCAATGTTGCGCAATATTGCATCAACTATAACGACCGGAGACCCCCACATCACCCACAACACCCACATACTTCTTACACGATGATTACGATCACGTCTTTCTTTCCTTCCAGCCGTCCTTTCATTCGGGTTTCCTTATCCTGCATGATTTCCTTTCCTACAAGAAATCTTCCAGCCCCTTCAAACGGCGGAATGGGACCCACACAAAGCAGTCATCAAACGGCGTGGCACAATGATGTTGCTCTAGAGCAACGAATGTTCGAAAACTGCATTATCGCGAGCAAGCGCCTGTTGAAACGGGGAATGACGTGTTGGCTGAGAAACTCTTCGTGTGGTAGCCCGGCGTTGGTCACAACATGCGCAGTGCCGGGGCTGTAGTAATGCGTTTTCTGCTCAATTTGTGCTGGTTTATCAGGATCTCGAGCTCGCTCGCGATTATCCTTACCGTCTTGCCCGCTGAAAAGTCCCGCGCTGAACCTTCTTCAGGTTTTTTCAATATCACGCTGGAGAATGATGTTTTCGCAAATACGGACAAGAATTATACGAATGGGTTCAGACTAGCCTATACCTCTACCGCACAGCAGGGTCCGAACAACTCTCACTGTCAAATTGCCCGTAATTTTCTCGACCGTGGTGGCTCACCATGCACAAAGGAAAACAGCAACGTTCTCTATGGTCTCGCGTTGGGCCACAGCATATTCACACCGGAGAATATTGAAGAAATCAAACCGTTGCCCGGTCAACATCCCTATGCAGGCTGGCTATACGGCGAATACTCGGTTGTTGCGTTGAAGGCGTTGGCCACCCCCGCGCTGGGCGATCGCGAGTTCCAAAGACGCGATGTCCGTAGCGTTGGCATTCAACTGGGCATCGTCGGTCCAAGTGCTCTTGGTGAGGAAGTCCAAAACGCCGTCCACCGGAGATTGCCAGGCGTCCCCATCGCGCGTGGATGGCATAATCAGCTGCACGACGAGTTTGGGTTTGCTCTCCTATACGATCGACGCTGGCAAGCCATCTATGGAATTTTGGATCGGACCAACGCCTTCGGATTTGACATCGTCCCCCACTACGGGCTCTCACTTGGCAATGTCCTAACCCAAGCTAGCTTTGGACTTGGATTTCGTATCGGAACAGACCTTGGCAACACAGATTTGCCAGCTCGGGTCCGCCCTGCACTGCCCGGTGCAGGATTGTTCGATGCCGCCACGCCCATGAGCTGCTTTGTCTTTGCAGACCTTACCGGGCGGGCGGTTGCACAGAACATATTTCTTGACGGGAATACATTTCGCAACAGTTTGCGTGTCAACAAGCATCCTTTCGTTGCGGATTTGCAGGTGGGCATCGGTCTGAGATTGCACGGTGCCCTATTGAGTTACACGTACGTAACTCGAACCGACGAGTTCTCCACCCAAGATCAAGATCAACGATTTGGCAGCGTCAATTTGAGCTTTCGATATTAGAACGCTGCTTGATTGCAATGCGACGTCTCGTTGCAAATTCGATTCGGCCACGGGGCCAACCATTTGCATGAACGGGCGTTCAATTGACTTGCCGCAACTGCGCTAGGCCGGTTTCGCCACGGCCAACAATGACATTGGCCAGGCACGACTATCTGCATGATATCCTGGCCTGACAAGCAGGGTTTTATCACTCAATGCAAGGCCAATGGATCGATGCTACCACCGATACCGATACCAATACCAGCAGCAGCAATAGACGCCCAGACCGCTCGATCAGGCTCTCAATCGCAAACCGGCGGGATCAAAGGGAGAGATCAACCAACTGAAATCTGCCCCAATTCAGTCCGCACGTCAGTTCCTGGCGGCGCAAATTCTCATGGCGCTGGCATGGCTCATCACACTTTGGAAGACCATTCCATTTCACCTCCATGCGAGGCGTATCGAGAAATGGTCGGAGAGGATCACATAGCGACGATCGCAATCGGTCCGCCGAAGTCCGCAACAGACTCTCAGGCCTGCGATGAACCGTTCCTGAGGATCCGAGGTAGTCGCGTTGACTACAGCTATGTCAGTCGGCATTTTCCGACAAAACGTTTCAGACCGACCAATTGACCGTAAGCGTAGCGACGCACCTTGAAGCTTAACCTGCCGGACTTCCGGTCGATTTCGAGCTCAATATCATCCTTGATGGGCACGCCCGGAAGAGCATCACTGCACATTGCCAAGAGGCTTTCCTTGGTCACATGCGCGCTCCAGCCGCCAAGACAACGGATCCACTGCGGTACTACTTTCCAAGTCCACAGTCCACTCTCATTCCTGTGAAAAACAAATAACCTCAAACGCTGCAATGGAGGATTGTACTTTTTCAGCAGTTCATTATGACGCGCGCTAGAAAACTCCGTTATTTCGCAATGAGCATCAACCTGCAACACTCCTCTACCGCCCGTCGCGCGCGCGCAAGCAGCCGAAACCAAATTGAGAAAAAGGAAAAGGAAAAGGAAAAGGAAAACACAGCGAAGGTGGAAAATAATAGGAGCAAGGCTCCTCGACAATTTCGTCACATTGCCCTCCTTTCCCTCCGCGTATTCGCATCCAACAATTCGTTTGGCTCTATCGCGGTAGGTTAGTCTGACACGCATCTTCTGACGCGCATCTTCTGACTAAATTCAGCGCAACAATCCACGTTTCAAAAACCGGCGGCTTGGCCATCCCCCCGAGGATCGGCAGCCCCTTCGATGAGACCGTCCGCATGCAGCACAAGCGCGCCCGCATGCCCTGTAACATCGTCAAAATCAGCAATAACGTCGACATCATGACCGGCATTGGACAGCGCAGAAATGACGTTTGCAGGCATGCGGCCTTCGATCCTGAGATTGGTCGTCTCCGCGCCCCAGGTCCGCCCCAACAGCCAACGAGGTGCCGTAACCGCCAACTGCAAATCTTGGTCATGCAGAACATGGCGCGTGAAGATCATAGCCTGAGTTTGAGGCTGCCCCTCGCCGCCCATCGTACCGTAGACCATGACGCGCCCGTCGGACAAAAGCGCCATGGCCGGTTGGATAGTGTGAAACGGCCGACGTCTCGGCATCAGGCAATTGTGGTGCGCCGGATCTAATGAAAAACTGGTCCCGCGGTTCTGCCATGTAATGCCTGTCCTATCCAACACGATCCCAGAGCCGAACTCCCAATAGACGCTTTGAATAAAGCTGACAGCACGTCCCTTATGGTCGACAGCACCGAGCCATACCGTATCTCCGAGTTTTGCCTGGTGAGGCCAAGGCAGAGCTCGCTCGCGGTCGATGACAGCAGCATTTGCATCCAGTGCTTCAGAGGTCAAAAATTGATGCGGATCGGCAACCATATAATCAGGATCAGTCACGTATCGATCGCGCACCAAAAAGGCCCGCTTTGTCGCCTCAACCAACCCATGAACATAGTCAAACGTCTCCGCTTCAGCGATTCCAAGGCGCTCGTAGATACCGAGGACCATGAGTGACGCAACTCCTTGCGTCGGAGGCGGCAAGTTGAAGACTTGATGGCCGGCAACGTCAACCGACAGAGGTTCGACACACGACGCACGATACGCTGCAAAATCCTCGGAACGGAGTGGAGAACCGACGTTCGCCAGATCCAGAACAATATCATCCGCTAGGGCGCCGCGATAAAACCCGTCGAGACCGTCCTTAGCAAGCCGGTCAAGCGTCTTAGCCAAGCGCGGCTGGCGCAACCTTTGCCCAGGTTTGGGCAGTAGCCCATCACTCAGATACGCGCCGGCGAATCCGGGCACACTCCTCAATTCGCTGTACTTCAGTTCAGCATTTTTGGCCAACGTTTCACTGACGGCGACACCGTCGTTGGCCCAAAAAATCGCATCTTCCAGCAATCTTTCCAAAGAGAGATTTCCATCCCATTGGGACCGACTAAAATCTAATGCTGTCTGCCAGCCGGATACAGCACCAGCAACCGTCAGCGCGGAAAGAGCACCTCTTGTCGGGATAGAATTGATGCCTCGACTGCCAAAATAGTCGATATTGGTCGCCATCGCCGCACCACCACAGGCGTCAATGCCGACGGCTCCTTTGCCTGGCGAATGAATAAGCCAAAAGTTGTCACCGCCTATAGCGTTCATATGCGGATAGACGACCGTAATTGCGGCCGCTGCAGCGATCATAGCTTCGATGGCATCGCCGCCATCTTCAAGCACACGAAGCCCGGCACGCGCCGCAAGATGATGTGGAGCCGTGACCATACCTCGATAAGCGCGCGTCGTTTGCAGCATCAACCGTCCCTTTGGTCCCTTTAGTCCCTTTGAATTGGCGCTCACCCGACCGAGTGTCGAGCCAGCACTCTATAACAGTTGCGACACCGGTCATGATGTCCCAGCCAGAGCATGCTCCAATGTCCGCTATATCGGAAATGGCGGCCTGCACCTCCGCGCCATTATTGAAAATGATCGCAGAGACTGCGCTGTGGATATCCTCACTTCCAAGGCCGTGGGCTGCCGCCTCCAGATGAGCAAGGGAGATGGCATTGTCCTGCGGTCCAAGTCGTCTAACAGCGTGCCATAGAGCTGATTGAACACTAGTCTCGCCTAAGACATGAAGCCCGATCATGAGACCACCCACAAAGTCGTCGCCTGACGGCGTCAAACCAGGACCGAGTCCGACAAGTCGCTCCATCCAAATTGGATCGCCTATTTCTCGTAAATGATTGTGGTTCATTGCGTCTAACAGCCAAGACCGCGCATCGGCGACGGGCTGAAGTGCGGCATGCCCGACAATGTCACCGCCTCCTGGCGAATACTCCGGGTTCAAGAACCGGCTCATGCCTTGCTGCGGACCAGCCGGAATAGCAAGTTTGCGAAATCGCGCCAGGCCCCGTTCGACGTCGCCCGGGTCGATGGAGCCGCTAACATTGCGAGGCGACCAGACAGGGCAATCCGATATTTCGAACCCGAGCAAATTGGCGATCCGAATTCGTGAAGGCGATAAAGACGCCGCGGCACCCACGTACACTCCACTGGAGCACCAGTTCGTATTGGTGGGAGCAGATGTGACGATGTTGAGTGGTCCACAAGTCATCTTTTGCGAACCAAGACAGATCAGCTGGGAACCGACCTCAACATAGAACGTCGAGTTGAAGACCGCGTGTACTCGTCCGGAATACCGTTGGCGCAGCCGTTGTGAAACGAGGCACCCCACTTGCATGGCCCGATACTCAAACGGCGAACCGGTATCAAACATTTTCGACAACGATGTGCGTGCCAGCTTCGCCCCTAAGGGCAGGCATGGCCTCGTCAAGATGGGCGATGATTGCGCGCTCCCCGCCACCTGCGAGGAAGCGCAATGCCGCATCCACTTTCGGTCCCATACTCCCAGGGGGAAAATGCCCTTCGTCGCGATGCGAGCGCAGCTGATGTACGCTTACAAGATCTAGATGTTCCTGCTGCGGCGTGCCAAAGTGAATTGCAATTCTTGGCACCGCGGTCAGTATCATCAAAACCTTAATTCCCAGAACATTGGCCATGTGAGCTGATGTCAGGTCCTTATCAATTACGGCTTGCACCCCCTTTCGAACGCCTTTCGGGCCTCGGATTACGGGGATCCCGCCGCCACCAGCAGCAACCACTATTGTGCCTCGCCGAGCCATCGCCTGAACGAGGGAAATATCGCAAATATGCTTTGGTTCCGGTGAAGGGACGACATGTCGCCAACCTCGACCAGAATCTTCCTTCATGGTCCAGCCCAACTCAGCCGTAATCCGTTGAGCTTCCTCCTTGTCGTAGAAGACACCTATAGGTTTGACCGGATTTTCAAAGGCGGGGTCCAACTCGTCCACTTCGACCTGCGTCAAAAGACATGCAACGTGGCGCGAACTATCCGCTTCGCGCAGCGCATTCTCCAAAGCCTGAACCAGCAAATAGGCAATACCACCTTGCGAGTGAGCGACACAGATATCCAACGGCATGGGCGCAATTCGATCTCGGGTCAAAATCTGGCGCATAAGAATCTTGCCGACAACTGGCCCATTACCGTGTGTTATGATCAGTTCATTGTTCAACAACGCGAGTGGCAAGAGTGCTTGTGCGGTGTTGGCAGCAATGGCCTTTTGCTCATCCCCTGTGCCCTCAATATTCTCGGGATGCGTTGCGTTTCCACCTATTGCAACAAGTATCCTGTCCGGAATCTCGAACGTGCGTGCCATGTTGCCCTCGCTAGCTAAGCGCTGATCGCGGACAATGCCCATAGCGATGCGTCGGCGTTCGTTGGCGCGACGTGAACGCCAGCCGCTTCCAGTTTGCTGATCTGAGCAGATCGAACTTGCGGATCGTGGTCGGTACCAGTGACTGACGCTACAATCGCGGCGCTATCTGGTCCGGCATGCTGCATAAGGCATGCAACAATGTGGCCTGCGGGATCGGCATGAGCGCCAAAGCCAATAACCACGTCCAGCAAGACGACACCAACGGTCTCGTCGCTTAGCGCCGATACGACAGTCTGGTCACGGACTGATGGATCGATCATTGGATGAGGTCTGCCTTGGGTAAATTCATCATCGCCAAGGTCCAGCATAACATGGCCGGCGGTCGCCTCGTCCAGATTTGGCACTCCGGGGATCGGCGTATTGGAGCAAACGGCCTGCCGACGTGCAGCAAGAATGGCTTGAGCCTCGGCACACAATGTTCCGCCCGAGAACAATCCATGGATGCGCGGCCGTCCCACCGGGGCCGCAATCCGTTTCGATGGCGCGACGTCGCCTTCGGCTGCGAGCTCCATTGCCGTCCGTGCCGCGGCCTTGAGGCTGAAGACCTGCATCGCATTGACAGGCATGGGCATTTCGTCAGCACCAATAAAACAGATAACGACCGGCTTATTGATCGCCTCTACTCGCATTAGTACCTTCGCTGTGATGTCCGCGGGAGGTGGTTTAGAAACGATCACAATCTTTTGGGTCTGCTCATCGGCCGCGAGTACCGCAAGCGCTTGCAAGGTGGACGTCCCACCGACCTCACTGCTGAGATCCCGACCGCCAACACCAATTGCATGCGATATGCCGCCTCCGTAGTGCGCGATCAAGCACGACACCTCTTGAGTCCCAGTACCAGAGGCTCCAACGATGCCAATATTGCCGCGCGGGACGACGTTGGCGAATGCCAGAGGTGTTCCATTGATGATGGCGGTACCGCAATCAGGCCCCATTACGAGCCTATTGAGTTCTGCCGCCTCCTGCTTGAGTTTCGCCTCTTCGCCCAATGGGACATTGTCGCTAAATATCATGGCATGCAGCCCCTGACGGATTGCTTTGCGCGCTTCGGCGACCGCAAACTCACCGGCCACCGATATTAGTGCGAGGTTCGCGTTCGGCGCACTCTTCAAAGCGGCCTGCATGCTGCGTGGACGCCAGGTTGAAGCTCCTTCCCGCCGCGTCGTCGGCTGATTGAGCTGTGCTTCAGCCGCATCAACGGCCCGTTCGGCAGATTCTTTTGTTGCTCCGCGGACCGCGATAATCAAATCACCGCCTTTCGCCGATTGCCCTGCCGCGACCAGAAGCCCTGCAGTGGCCAAAATCTCGCGGTTCGCAACTGTTCCCATCATCAGAGCGGCCTCGCAGATCTCCGGCATTGCTCCAATCGACTTAGACATCCGCATTAGAGCGACTGAATCGACGTAGTTGCCTTTGCGGACTCGATTGACGACTGTCTCACTCATGACACACCTAGTGACTCAGTTAATGCTAAAAGTGCTTGCTCAAAGCAGGCCATGGGCGCTTTTACAACGCCGGCACCTACCTGTCCTATGCCCGGTTTCTTATGAGCGATGCCTGTGTTGATAATCGGAACCAAGCCGGTTTCGACCACGAGACGAATATCGATCCCGGTCGGCGTACCAACGTAATCCATCCCCGGGATCGTCCAATCCGGATTCTCACCGACGACGATCTGCGACATAGTCCGCGTTATAGATCCTGCGTCAGACGCCGTGCCGGCACCGACAAACCCGGCGACGGCAGGTGAGGCTCCTATCGCGAAGCCACCAAGGCCGATCGTCTCTACGATCGTCGAGTCGCCCATGTCGGGGTTGGCATCTGCCTCGGTAAAGCCGGGAAAAAAAAGCCCCTCGGGCATTTCAACCGGTGCGGTGAACCAGGTGTCCCCCGTGCCGCTGACGCGAATTCCGAATTCGGTCCCATTTCGACACATGGCAGTTACGACGCTTGATCCCCCAATATCGCGCACCGGATCCATCACAGCCTTCCCCATGGCCATAGCAATATTGAGGAAGAATTGATCATTACCGCCCATAAACTCAAGAGCCGCAGCTAGGCCGGCCTGATCCTCAATCGTCTTTGCAAATGACGGCGCTAATGCCCGCAGCGTCAATCCTGAACAGGCGACATTGCGCTGGTGCATTTCGTCTCCCATCGTCAGACCTCGCGCCACTAAGCCTTTTAATGGCAGACCTCCGGCCTCCCTCAGAGCCCTGCCAAGAGCCGGGCCAAATCCGTCCCGCAACCAGCGCAATCTGTCTAAGACCTCGCGATCGTTACCGCCAAACCGCATGACCTTACCGAGGCCCTCGTTGATCGTGCAGTAAGAGCGGTTACCGGTGGTGCGATTCTCGACAACCATTACCGGCTGCCCAATAGTCGTCATACCGGTCATCGGCCCGACAGTATCGAAGTCATGATTGGGATGAAATTCGAGCGCACCTGTGGCTGCCATCTGCGCCGCTGTCTCGAGACCATCTGCCCAACCTTCAAATACTGCGATCCCGGTTACCGCTCCACGCATAGGCCCGCACATGCGATCCCAGGTTATGGGGGGACCAGCGTGGAGTATCATCCTGTCCTTCAACGAAGGGATAGCCGTTCTGGCAGGAGCAACATCGATGAGAACGGGCTCAGCTCCAAGCATTCGGTCTACTGCTTCCGCATTGGCGCGGTCTATGCGTTCGCCCACCGAACCACCGAGTTTTGACAAAATATCCGCCAATTGCGGATTGCCGCCGGCCGGTGGCGCCCAATCCAATTGGACGACATCGACGTCTTGGTCGCGTAAGTCTTCTGCGAACCTCTGGAGGCCGACGTTGATGACAT
Source organism: Hyphomicrobiaceae bacterium (assembly GCA_051009975.1). Lineage (GTDB taxonomy): Bacteria > Pseudomonadota > Alphaproteobacteria > Rhizobiales > Hyphomicrobiaceae > Tectiglobus. Next base: position 12,370 of record JBPCWA010000469.1, on the reverse strand, counting down.
TTACTGGTCGGTCCAACAGCCCTTTGGCTGCATTGTCACTCATGTTTGATCCTAAAAACTTCGTGCTGGTCCTCAAGTCGCAATCCTACCATGATCATGCTCATGCGTGCACTCGGTCCCAGCAAGGCCTAATCCAATCGTTCGTAAACATCGCAAGCAGCATCCACTCCCGCATTGGGGTGAGATTCGAAACCGTTCCGTCGGAGAACTGCGTCCAAGGCGCTGAGGCAACGCAAAACGTTAGATTTGCGGCAGACGTATCCCATCGTACCGATGCGCCAGATTTTTCCAGCCAGTGGCCCAAACGACGTACCGATCTCGATTCCAAAATCCGTCAACATTTGACTGCGCACTTGCTCTCCGTCACCACATTGCTCTGGGATCAGGACGCCAGTGACACTTGCCATACGCCTTTCGGAATCGCCAAACAGGTGAAGCCCCATGGCCTCAAGGCCGAACCTCAGTGCTTGACTGGCGACTGCGTGGCGCGCAAACCCACTTTCCAATCCTTCCTGCAAGATCACTCGCGCGCACTCTCGGGCAGCATAGAGCATGGATGCCGATTCTGTATGATGGTTTAGACGCTTCGGACCCCAGTAGTCCATCAACATCCCGAGATCGAGATAGTTTGACACTATTGCTGGACCATCGCCAGGTACAAAACCCGCAGGACGAATTCCGCCTTCGATATGTTTGCGTTTCAGGATTGCGTTTACCGCCCTTTCGCCGACAGTCACGGGCGAAGTACCGGGTGGTCCCGACATACATTTCTGCAATCCGGCACTAACCGCATCCAATTGCAGCGCGTCTACGTCTAGCGACATACCGCAAAGCGTCGCTGTCGCATCGACGTAAAGGAGAGCGTCATGCGCGCGACAGATTGCGCCGATACCGTCTAGGGGCTGGGCCATCGTTGTTGATGTATCACCATGAACCAATGCCACCACCTTCGGGCGGTGCAATTGAATTGCATCAGTAATCTCATGAATTTCAAATACGCTCCCCCAATCCTTTTCAAGGGTCACAACCTTGGCGCCAACACGTGTGCAAATCTCTGTCAGCAGGTAGCCGAAACGACCAAATCGCGGGACCAAAACCGTATCACCCGGCGCAACCAGCGAACCAAGGCAAGCTTCGATGCCAGCACGTGCGGTCCCATTGACAAGTAGCGTCCATTGATTACTGGTTCTGAACACCTGTCGGTAAAGCGCCATAGTCTCGTTCATGTACGCGGTAAATTCAGGATCGAATTGACCAAGCATCGGAGCTGCCATAGCACGAAGCACGCGAGGATAGACATCAACTGGACCAGGCCCCATGAGAAGGCGCGGTGCAGGATCCAATTCGCCAAACAGATTCGGTGTCTCAAAGTTTACCAAGGCTATTCCTCACACTTCCATTGCCATGTCTACTCCCCCTGCAGCGTCGTTGTGGGATCTGATTTGCTGCGCAGGCCAATTGTCCAAGTCAACCCAATTTCCCGTAATTGTGACGTCTGCAGTAGACCCGGGTCGAGCGGCCGACTTCTGTTTACAATTGGCCGTTGTCTGGATCTTAGCAGTACAAGCTCTACGTGTGCCTCGGCAGTCATGGATCTTACCCTGACAGGGGAAGGGCACTCTTGTCATATATCCGTCCTCGCCGGTTCAAACGAGCGAATAAACGCCAACAATGCGCGAACACACGCGTCGGCGTCGGCTTCTGCAATGGATTCACCTGGGTGGTGGCTCAAACCGCCCTTGCATCGAACAAACAGCATACCCGTGTCGCACAGAGTGGCCATGGCCATGGCATCGTGTCCGGCACCCGAGGGTAAGGCGATTGGCTGGTAGCCCAGTGTCTCGATGGCACGCGACAATTCGTTCCGGACATTTAGTGCACACTCTACTGCTTCCATCGCGTGTGTTGGTTGAACTGAGACGGACACACCGCGACGCCGGGCAATCTCGGTCAACTTTTCCTCTATCCTGTCCGCTTGCTCCTTGCATTCCGAGTTCGTCGCCGACCTGAGATCGATGGTAAACGAAGTGGTCCCTGGAATAACGTTTACGGAACCAGGCTTGGCTTCAATGAAACCGACGGTCGCGACAACTTGGTCAGCACGTTTGGCCAGTGCTTCAATTTCTAGAACCATTTCGGCGCTAGCCGCCAAGCTATCAGAACGCATGTCCATTGGCACCGTACCGGCATGACCGGAAGAGCCGGTGACGGTAACACTAAACCGCTTAGCCGCACTTATCGCGGTCACGACGCCGAGAGGTTGGTCATTTTGCTCCAGTACCGGTCCTTGCTCAATGTGGGCCTCTATAAAAGCAACAGTATCAACGGGTGAACGCCGAGCCTCTAAAAGCTGTTCCGGATCACAACCAAATTCGCGCAATGCGTCGCCCAGAGAAATTCCAGCAGCATCTTTAACGTTGAAGGCGTGCCTGCCCAACGTACCTGCCAGCGCCCTTGAGCCACTGAGTGTGATTGGAAAACGCACGCCTTCCTCATCACCAAACGCGACAATTTCAATTGCAAATGCAAACCGCTCGTTCAATCGATGGAGTTCCTCAACGGCAGCCAACGCCGCCAAGACACCAAGCGTCCCGTCAAACTTGCCGGCGTTTCGTACTGTATCTATGTGCGAGCCGATCAAGAGAGCGGGCGCCGCCAACTCCGTCCCCTCATAACGACCTATAAGCGTTGCCAATGCATCGCAACGCGTTGTCATTCCGGCTTGTTGCAGCCACCCTTCTAACTCCTCGCAGGCACGTTTGTGTGCCGGAGAGAGATAAACACGTGTTAGCTGCTCCGGCTCATCGGAATGGCGCGCAAATTGACTAAATCTCCGCATGAGCTGCGGACCGAATCTTGTGTCAGCCACGAGGCTTTTCTCCAGCAATGTGGTTGTGTTGGCCAAATTTATTGCGCGTGTCAACGATGCACAAACTGCCACGTTCTAGGCTCACCATTTGAGCCACGAGAAAGACTACTTCGCAAGAAGTGAAAAAATGAGTCGCGCAGCTCCCGCTCGGACCTTGATGAGAGTCTGTGAGGCTGAAGATGACCACCCGAGAAATAAAAACATATCAGCAAGCAGACACATGTGTCGGTCGTGATCCGGCGACATCAGCAGTAAATCAACTCGATGGCCCCAATCCGCATGCCCGCTCTGCATGACCTATCCGCATCCCTAGTCCCGGCCCGACATTGCAGAAAACGCGGTATGTTGATATGCGATAAGTTGGTTCATGGCATGTTGATTCACGGCATTTTTGGTTCACGGCATGGCGCGCATTGGATTTTCTCCTACTCTGGATTGAGCGCCCGGTCTTGGTCCCCATCAATTTGCTTTTCTAATCTCCCGAACACAGCCCACAGCGGATGCTGTTTGAATGCATGAAACCCTTCGGCCGTTTAATATTGCCCAATCGAAAACATTGGTATCAATAAGAAAAACCATCCAAAGTCTAGCCATTCATCAATTGATATCGCAACATCCCTTCCTGCCTCGTACGATTGCCCGGATATCCCTAAAACAGGTAGTTCCATGCGACGTGCGATTTGATCCAACGCATTGCATGCGAACAAACACAATGGTTGACTGGGTGCGGTTATGATCAGGCAATATAAACCGGCTCCGATTGAGATCCCTCCTCTCCTTGTGCTTGCCATTTGGTTGATCCTGGCAATGTTGGGGGCGGTAGGCTTCGGCGCGACCGCGCGGGCAGACCGAACGTCGAAGGTCCTTGTTGTGCAGATTAAGGGACCAATTGGTGTCGGTAGCAGTCTTCTGATGAGTGAAGCTCTTGCCGAGGCAGACACTATAGGCGCCCCTCTGGTCATCCTTGAGATTGATACGCCCGGCGGGCTCGTCGCAGCGACGAGGACCATCATAAAGAGCATTCTGGCCTCGCGCGTTCCCGTCGCCGTCTTCGTATCCCCCAGTGGAGCGCGAGCTGCCAGCGCGGGGACCTATATCGCTTATGCAGCGCACATCGTTGCCATGGCGCCGGGGACTCATTTGGGCGCTGCAACACCTGTTCAGATGACATTTCCTGGCCTGCCGCAACAACCGCGCCCGATGCAACCGGCGCCAAATGACGTGCAGCCCGCCACACCAGGTCGTTCAGCAATGGAACGGAAAGCCCTGAATGACGCGATCGCATATTTGAGGGCTCTAGCGCAACTGCGTGGAAGAAGTGAGGAGTGGGCCGACCGCTTCGTCAAAGACGCTGCTACACTAACAGCTGACGAAGCTGCCAAAGAGGGGATCGTAGATGTGCTGGCAAGCGACGTCCCAAACCTGCTGGAACGCGTTGACGGGAAACTTGTCAAGACGTCGAGCGGTGAACGGCGTCTCTCTGTCCAGGCGTCAGAAATCCAGATCATGGTGCCAAGTTGGAAAGTGCAATTTTTAAGCGCAATTACGGATCCCAACATCGCGTTCATACTTTTGCTACTAGGTGTCTACGGTATTCTCTTCGAACTCTGGAGTCCTGGATTAACAGGTCCTGGCATCATCGGCGGGGTTAGCTTGATACTGGGTTTATTTGCTCTATCCGCTCTCCCGCTGAACTATGCTGGCCTCGCTTTGTTGTTACTAGGGCTGGCTCTAATGGTAGGCGAGGCAGTCGCGCCCGGCTTTGGCATACTCGGTATCGGTGGCGTAGTCGCGTTCGTTCTCGGAGCAATCTTTCTCTATGATCCCGCGGGAGCGGATATCGAATTTTCAATTTACACGCCCTTGATTGTTGCCACGGCCGCAACAAGCGCAATTCTGCTGATCGGCGTAGTCGGCTACTTCATGCGCTCGCATCGCGCAACGGTGGTAACCGGCAGCGAACATCTCATCGGACTTGCGGCCGAGGTTTTGAGTTGGAAGAGCGATCGCGGAAGAGTCCGCGTTCATGGTGAAGTATGGGCCGCTCGCTCTAACGCGAGCCTTAATCCTGGTGACACTGTCAAGGTTGTCGCCCGCGAGGGCCTTACGTTGGTGGTGCAATAGCGCCGAATAGGAGACGAATATGGTCCCAACATATGTTTTCTCATTTTTGATACCAATCGTGCTCGTCCTGTTCATCGTGGTCTCAGCGATTCGAATCCTAAGAGAGTATGAGCGAGGCGTCGTTTTTACGCTGGGGCGTTTCACGGGCGTCAAAGGCCCGGGATTAATCTTGGTAATCCCCATTGTTCAACAGGTCGAGCGGATCGACCTTCGAACCCGCGTATTTGACGTCCCTCCACAAGACGTAATATCTCGCGACAATGTTTCGGTAAGGGTCAATGCTGTCGTTTACTATCGTGTGATTGACCCTGAGAAGGCTGTCATCCACGTCGAAGATTTCAATGAGGCAACAAGCGAATTGGCTCAAACAACGCTACGGTCGGTCGTTGGACAGCACGAACTGGACCAAATGCTGGCAGAACGCGAACAATTAAACAACAATGTCCAGACGATCCTGGACCAGCAAACGGATGCTTGGGGTATCAAGGTCTCCAATGTCGAACTCAAGCACATTGATCTGGACGAGCAGATGGTGCGCGCAATCGCAAAGCAGGCCGAGGCTGAACGTTCACGTCGGGCGAAAATCATTGATGCCGAAGGTGAGCTGCAAGCTGCAGAGAAGCTCGTCCAGGCCGGCGAAAAATTGGCAGCGCATCCCGAGTCGATGCAGCTTCGATACCTGGGAACTCTTGGAAACATTGCCGGAGAGAAAAGTTCGACAATTGTTTTTCCGCTTCCCGTGGATCTACTAAACCTACTCACGAAGAAGGCATGACCACTAATCAATCAACTTCAAATTGAGGCCCGAGAACGTATCTACCTGGCTTCGAATGCGATTGGCCCAATGCGAGTAGAGATCCACACAACATGGCCTGCAAGAGACAATATCTACATAAGGCAGCTGCGGGATTCCCGGATCGCCGCAGTAACTGCCTACTTCTAGTACGGTCTCACGACCAAGACGTCGGCTACTCTCTTGTTCAGAATTTCTGTTGCAACGCTGCCGACAACGGTTCTTGCCAGTCCCAAACGACCATGCGTTCCGATCGCGATCAATTCAGCCTGCAGGCGGGTCGCCTCGGAACTGAGTACTTCGTGTGGCAGCCCCTCTATTGAAATCCGCTGAACCTTAGGACGAACAGAAAATCCTGACAGTGCCCTCTCCTCCAACTCGGACATTTCCCGCGCAACAACCTCGGTCATGAGCGCCTGTCTGCGTTCCAGTGACCGGGAACTGGCCCCTGTCCGATTGAGGCGCGATGTAAGATCAAGGGGGTTCTGATAGGCATGGATCAATTGGATTGACGCAGTTGGAGCAATCGTTGATGCCCACGTCGCAGCCTCAAGCGCATGTACGGAAAAATCGATCCCAACAACGACCGATTTGTAGGCTCCACTGGGCGTGTTCTTGACGATCAGAACCGGCAGATGTGTATTCGCGACAATGCGCTCGACAATGCTGCCTTCAATTGCCAGATTTTCTTCAAGAATGCGATTGTGGAGCCCCAATACAATAAGGTCACACTCTTCAATATCGGCTCGCTCAGTGATATCGAGATCCGGCCGTCCCGCCACAATGTCAATGGTTGCTGTCACCTGGCGAGCAAGTGGATGATCTTCGAGCTTCTTGCGAATATCATGGTCACTCGCAGTCATCAGATAGCTTTGAACGTCGGCAGGCAAGCCTTCATCCACTATGTGGACGATGACGACTTCCGCGTCGTGCTCAAAGCCGAGCTCTATTGCCCGATCGATCGCCAACCCGGCCTGATCCGACAAGTCCGACGCAACAATAATTTTTCTGAGCTTTGTTGATTGCGCAATCATGGAGTGTTGACCTGTTCAGCCTCGCCTTTGTCATTACGATGGTTTTGGTGATGGTGATGGTGATGGTCTCGATAACACTTTCTCCCTAAGTTTCCAATACAGTGCGCCCAGACCAAAGCTATCTGGCGAATAACAGCGCGCCCGGCTCAACCAAAAACGTGCCGGCCGCACTGATTGAAACGCACCACCTCAATCAGGTCCCTGGAACAAAGGAGCACATTGTACCATTGAAAATAGGAACGCCATACGTACCGTTCCGCATGTCGCAATAACATCACCTTCCGACTGGCGGATTGAGATTGAGCAGCAGTTTTCTCAAGTCCCAAAATGAAGAAATCACGCACCTCATCACCAATACCGAGAAGTCCGAGAACCAGGACCATCCTTTGTACCGAGTGATCGAGCTTGCCGGCCAGACCATTCGGTTCTGTTTTCTACGACCACCGGTCGCTGCTAGTCCGTTTGTTGGTTGCTTCCACCAATTCCCGATCGGTTCAGGCGGGTTGCCCAAATGTCGCAATACTGTCAACGCGGCATTCTAAGAGGACGCGGCGCTCATTTATTGATGGGTCCCGCAATGCGTAGTCGCCCGCATCACCGGTATACTTCTTCCAGATCTTGTTGAGTTGATCGGTGACGCGTCGCCCCTCGTTGGGATCGTCTTCGCTGATCTCACGCACGACGGTTACCTTCATACTCATCCAATGGTACATGTTTTCAGGGTTCATAATCAAAATCGAAACTTCTGGATTTTTTCGAATCCACTGAGTCTTCTTGCGATGCTCGGCAACGTTTATCAGAACTTTGTCACCTTCATAGTCGAACCACATAGGCGTGAGATTTGCTCGTCCAGACCCACCCATCACGGCCATCGTACAGGCGAAAGGTTTGTCCATCAGTTGCTTGTAGGTCTCATCCAATTCCGAAATGCTTGAAACCTGATATCGATCCCCGATCGAGAATTGTTTCGGTTGGATGCCGTTCGCAACGTCCAGAAATTTTGCAACCGTTACAGTCATATCTTTGTCCTCGCAGAGCAAACGCTTTGAGAGTGGGCTGAATTGGGGACATCGTCAAGGCAGGCTTGCTTTTCCAATTGTTCATGAATCAATCGAGTTTTAACGGGAAAGGTTAGGCATCGGCGCGTGCGCAAACTCAGTAAGATGCACCAAACTTCAGCCGTCCATCCAGTCAGGTTTTCACCGGTACAGCCGAGCAGTCTAGCGTTGGATACGAGCTTCCTCCAATCATCCAAATTACGGGAAATCATGTGTCCACCGTCCTCCAATTCCGCACCCAATCCAAAAAAGTTCATTGCGCGATTGAGTTCTGCTATAAAGCAGTACTCCCACAGCATACCCTTGCTGACTTTCGCGCACGGACCGCAGAAAAAATGACTCAACGTGACCTCCGCCTCTACCGCGAGATGCTGATCGACCGTCGGGAGGAAATCAAAAGTCTGCAAGATATCAGTGAACAGAGCCGGTCAGCAGTCGAGTTGGATCAGGCCAGCGTTGGAAGAGTTTCACGAGTGGATGCATTGCAGGCGCAGCAAATGGCCCTCGCCGTTGAGCGGCAACGAACCAAGGAGTTGCATCGCATTGCAGGCGCTCTATCCCGTATCGATGACGGTACCTACGGCGATTGCGTCGTGTGCGGTGAAGATATAGCTGCAAAACGCCTGGAACTTGATCCGTCTATTCCGACCTGCATCACTTGCGCTCGCGCCAACGCGTAGCCGTTCGGCAAGCAATCCACTACGCGCTGTCGTCAGTCACGGGCTGATGGTATGCTCGCTGGCGATCAAGTACTCACTCACGAATATTCGGCAAAATCGACGTGGGTCAATCCAATGAATGCCGGATACTTCGCTTTAATCAATCCGATCGGCGTTTGAGCCAATTGCTCACCCATCCTGGAATGGCTAGCAAATATCCTGCGAAATGCACCAAGGTCTGCGCGCTGCCACCAGGCAGTTGCTACGCTGCCGCAAATAAAAATGGCATCCCAAGATGCACTCGCCAAAACAAGATTGGCAGAGGTCTGCGCGAGAAATCGGGTAAATATTTCGATGACACGTCCGGCACTTGCGGTATCGACGAGAAGGTCAAAGTCATCATCCTCACCAATCGGCGTTCCTTGATGGCCATCGATGATTCCATCTACAGAGGCGAGCCGTCGAACTCCTCCTCCAGACAATATGTCTTCTACTGAAACGTGTGATAGTCGGAGCGATCGAATAACTTCAAAGTCTTCTGGCGTCGTGGCGCCGAGGCTCATATGTCCCGATTCGGACGGACAGCTGGTCCAACCCGAGCCGGTTCGAATAAGAGTTGAAGAACCAAAGCCGGTCCCGACGTTGACAACTATCATTCGCTTTCGATCTTGAGGTGGACCTGGCAAAATATCAATGAACTCGACCTGTTCCTCGGTCAAGTAAGGCAAACTGTGCGCGATAGCCTCAAGATCGTTGACGATTCGGACCGCAACACCCGGCCCAAGACTAGTTCTCAAATCTCCCATGACGATCTGCCATGGACTATTCGTCAGTCGGATTTTGCCATCTATTACTGGCCCGGCGCCAGCAATAATCGCTGATGAAAAACTTCGAACTGATGTGCAGGTGTCAATATAACTGCTCAACGCATCGCTGAAAGACGCGAATTCGCTAACTGGCCTCACCCAACTATTACCGATCTCTCCATTTTGATTGGCACACGCAAATCTGGCGTTCGTGCCACCAATATCGGCGATGAGTCGCCAGGGTCCCGTCATGATGCCAGACGCTGGCGGGATGCCGTAAGGCTGTCTAGGAAGTTTTCTTGCCAACTTTCGGCATCGTGCTCCCGAATTCGTGCCAGCAATGCGACCTGTCTTTCAACGCGTTCCGTCACCGACATATTTAAGGCGACGTAGAGTGCGTTGGCCATTTCGTCAATATCATAGGGATTGACAATCAGTGCCTCTCTCAATTCGTCGGCAGCACCAGCAAACTTCGACAGGACAAGAACGCCAGGGTCGTCATCCGTTTGGGCTGCCACATATTCCTTGGCAACAAGATTCATCCCGTCTCGCAGCGGCGTAATAAAACCAACTTGGCTTCCGCGAAGAAGAGCAGCCAGAATGTGTCTGGGAATTGATCGATGGATGTACCGTACCGGAGTCCAATCGAAATCCGCAAATTCGCCATTGATAGCGCCGGAAAGTTTCTCTAGTTCCTCACGAATATCGCTGTAAGCTTCGACATTTTCGCGGGTCGGTGGCGCAATCTGCATCAACGTCACACGCTTGTGCATGACCGGATACTTTTGCAGCAAGCGGCGAAAAGCGCGCAATCGGCTCGGGAGCCCCTTCGAGTAGTCCAACCGATCGACACCAATGATGTGCGTCCGCGCGGTTGTTCGCCGCTGCAAAAACGCAATCCGCTCGTCAGCTTCTTTACTGTGAGCAATTGCGCGAAAGGCATCGACATCAATGCCAATTGGAAAACATTCCGCGCGACAGGCCCGTCCCTGAATACTATAGCCATCGCTGCCTAAAGTGGCCAAGTCGACAAATTCCGTATCAACGAAATGGCGGAAATTAATCAAATCGGTCTGCGTCTGAAAGCCTACGAGGTCGTAGGAAAGCAGACTCTTGCCTATCCACTCATAACCAGGCGTTGCTGAAAATATGTCATTTGGTGGGAAAGGAATATGTAAAAAGAAACCTATCTTGTGGCGATGCCCACGCTTCCTTAGTTCTGTGGCCAAGGGTATAAGATGGTAATCGTGGATCCATATAATGTCATCCGGCTTCAAAAGCGGCGAGAGAGCATCGGCAAACTTTGAATTGACACGCTTATAGCCGGTTAAAAAAGATGCTTGATGTGTCGAAAGGTCGAGACGGTAGTGGAATGTTGGCCAAAGAACACTATTAGAAAAGCCAACGTAAAATTCGTTATAGTCTTTGCGCGTCAGGGGTAAAGTTACCGTGGTAACGTTCTGATATTTTTTAACTGTCGGTGGGACCCGTGTGCCGGCACGCACGACATTGCCATCCCAACCGAACCAAAGGCCGCCTCTAGATCTCAGTGCATCGGCCAATGCTACCGCAAGACCGCCGGATTGCGAGGCATTATCGAAATCGGCCACCCGATTGGACACGACAACTAGTCGACTCATACGCATGTTTCCCAAGGTCGCGACAATCGCACTGCGCCATTGATGATGCCGACCATCGAATAAGTTTGAGGGAAGTTGCCCCACATCTCACCCGAATTGAAGTCGGTATCTTCTGACAATAGGCCAAGATGATTGCGCGTGGCTAGCAATGCCTCAAATATCTCAACGGCCTCATCTCTGCGCCCGATCCGACTCAAAGCATCCAATCGCCAGAACGCACAGATATTGAACGCCGTTTCCGGTTGACCAAAATCATCTGCAGACTCATAACGCATCATATGCGGCCCTCGCGCTAAGGTCTCCTCGAGGCGTTCAACTGTACTGACGAACCGCGGATCCCGCGGTTCGATGAGACCAACTTCGGCCATGAGAAGGACGCCAGCGTCCAGATAGGATCCCCCAAAAGAGTCCGTGTAGGCTTGGCGTTCGTCTGACCACGCATTGTCGAGTATCACACGTTTGATCGTGTCCGCTCTTTGCTGCCAATGTGCCGCTGACACCCTCTCACCAAGATGAACGGCGATTTTAGCAAGCCGATCACATGCTGCCCAACACATGAGACTTGATGACGTGTGCACATGCGCTCTCGAGCGCAATTCCCACATACCGGCGTCAGGTTGATCGTGAAGTCTAAACGCCTGCTCACCGACCATCTCCAGTTGTCTGAAGTCTTCCAAACCTGCCTTTCGCGTTAGACGGTGATCGAAAAAAGTTTGAACAGCACCAAGAATGAGATTGCCATAAACATCATGCTGAAAATGCTCGTGTGCTTGATTGCCAACACGCACTGGTCCCATCCCCCGATAACCAGTCAAATTGTCTTCAAATCGCTCTTTGAGACCAGCTTCGAGACCAATACCGTAAACAGGTTGGAGATGGTTATCTTCGGCCCTATCAACGATGTTCGACAGCCAGCCAAAGTAATTCTCCATCGTGTGGACGGCAGCAAGCGAGTTTAAGGCTCTCACGACAAAGAATGCATCGCGCAACCAGCAATAGCGATAATCCCAATTCCGTCCACTATTCGCAGCCTCGGGAATTGATGTCGTAAGTGCGGCAACGATTGCACCGGTCGGCTCATAGGTGCATAATTTAAGAGTAATCGCAGCGCGAATAACCGCGTCCTGCCAGTCCATGGGCAACGCAAGTCGCCGGCTCCAGTTTCTCCAATAGTCCAACGTTTGCTCTTCGAAGTGGCGGGCTGTATTTTGCAGGCCCTCAGACAGTGTTTCGTCAGGTCCGAGAACGAGATTGACCGGTTCGTTCAGATTGAACGCCGATTCAGTTAGTATGTAGTCGATTGGCGCATCAGTCGTGAGACGAACGGAAAAGTCCGGCCCTGCATATCGGATATGGTTCGAACCGTGGGTCACCACTGGCCGTACAG
>JBPCWA010000468.1:0-10221 GCA_051009975.1 Hyphomicrobiaceae bacterium | reverse complement strand
CCGCAATACCGGACACCTGTGGCCTCCTCGTCATTTGCCCTTCATTAATATTTCAACCCTAGACTCTTTGGAAAGTCGTGCTCACTGGAGCCTCAAAGTCATTGAAGGCGGCATGTCCTATAGACGGCCGATCATCGTGATTGAGCGCTCTTTATGGCGGAGCTCAAACTGCAAACTTGAAGGGTTAAGAAAATGTCCGCGCGGTTGCGGTCCAATATTTCGAATTCGTACGCGCGCGCTTGTCCCCAGAAGATAAGAATTTGGTCATCGGCCTCAGGTTCGCCAAAAGATCTGAGTAAGCCCGCCAGGTTAGCGGTGCGTAATGTAAATTGTACGGGGGTACATATGGCGTTGGTTCGCGTAGTTCTAATTGCGGCTGCAGTTTTTTCCTTGACCCAGAACACCCTGGCGACTGACGCTATTGCTCAGAAACGTTTCATGCGTATACATGGCCATGCCAATCCACCGTTTGGGTTCGTCCAGTTTTGCCGGTCCTTCGCCGAGGAATGTCATGCTCAGACACCTCAACACGAGCGTTTCACAGCCACGCCGCATCGCCTCATCGAGCTTGATGAAATTAATCGCAGTGTGAATGTCGCGGTAGCGCCAGCAACTGATAGAGACATCTACGGCGTCGAGGAATACTGGACATTTCCCAGACTAAAAGGGGATTGCGAAGACTATGTTGTCTTGAAGCGCAAGCTATTGATGAAGCGCGGATGGCCGGCAAGTGCGCTCCTGATTACTGTAGTGCTGGACGAAAACGGTGATGGTCACGCTGTCCTAACTGCCCGCACGGTTCATGGTGACTTCGTCCTTGACAATAAGTATCAAGAGGTACGCTTGTGGTCACAAACGCCATACCGCTTCGTGATGCGCCAGTCATATCTCAATCCTAAAATTTGGATGTCACTTGACCCACGTGCCACAGTCGCCCGCGTAGCGTCCGCAAAAGTCGCATCTGCTCGTCCGCGATCCCGCTGAGAAGTGTCTAGACGACTATCATCAAAAGACCATCTAGTGACCTTCGGACCCAGCAAGCCCAATTTTGGTCTCATAGCTGCTACCAGGCAGCTCTGCTGCGCTGCGCGAATCCTCGACGCAACATCCGTGCACCGCTTCAGGATTGGGCTTTCATTTGGGAAGCATACCACCGCCATCTTCGCTGGTAACTCTCTACGGCAGCCATATTACGCGCAATGTCAGCATCAGTCGCCTCGCGCACAATTCGACCCGGCACCCCCATTACAACAGAGCGGGGTGGGATGATTTTTCCTTCTGGAATGAGCGCTTTGGCTCCAATGACAGATTCCTCTCCGATGACTGCACCATTCAATATCACTGAGCCGATGCCGACAAGACTGCATCGCCCCACCCGACAGCCATGCAACATTACCATATGACCGATAGTACAATCGGACTCAATGGTCATTGGAAAACCGGGATCGGTGTGCAGCACACAACCGTCTTGCACATTGGATCTTTGCCCCACGACAATCGGTTCATTGTCGCCGCGTAGCACCGCGTTGAACCAGATACTCGTATCATCCTCTAGCCGGACTCGGCCCAGCAGTGTTGCATTCTCAGCTACCCAAAAGTTACCTGATGGCGGTCTTTCAACATTGAATGTGTCGAGCGAATATAAAGTCATTACAAATTCCCCCCTCCAAGCTCATGCATCTGCTTGGTCTTCAAGATCAATGTCCAATATCGCAATCTGCAATTGGTAGCTCACCTCACCGTCTTCGTCCTCGCGGTAAAGCGGTGCGATGAACTCATCGCCTATGAATACCTCAGCCATATCTTGCTTCTTTGGATGAATGACCACGCGAAGCGTGTCCGTACGAAACATCGATCTCAGATAGCTCTCGAGACGTGCGAGATCATCTCTCATCATAATTTACACCTTTTTTGCTCCAGCCCAGCTCTTTGCGCTGATCGTTGCAAATCCTTTGCGACAGTTAATCAGCGACCTCGGTTCTTTACCGCGCCACCCGTTCCATGCACCAGACCCGCTGTAAAGATTGATCCACCCCCTTGGCCAAATCATTTCCAGCCGTTCGAGGTGTCGCGCGCCAGTCAAACCATGGCCAAATCAGACCTGCTCCATCCGCATTGCCAATCGGACGTTAACAACGTGTTCATCCAAGAGAGCCCGCGACGCCGTCGAATCATTCTGCGATCGCCACACGCTGATCCATAGTCCTGGCTGGTTCCGGACAACCAGCTGGTCCGATAACTTTTGCGGGGACCCCCGCCACCGTTGTTCTCGGTGGCACGTCCTTCAATACAACGCTACCAGCGGCGACCCGACAGCAATCCCCCACAGAAATATTCCCCAGTACTTTTGCACCAGCTCCAATCATGACATTGCAACCAATCTTTGGGTGGCGATCCCCGCCCTCCTTGCCGGTGCCGCCAAGCGTAACGCCATGCAAAATTGAGACGTTGTCCCCGATCACGGCTGTTTCACCAATGACGATACCATGACCATGATCGACCATAATTCCCGACCCAATGTTCGCAGCCGGATGAATATCGACTGAAAACACGCGTGAGGCTTGGCTTTGAAGGTAGTACGCAAAGTCTCTTCGCCCTTCCTGCCACAATAGGTGCGAAAAGCGATAACTAACTAAAGCATGAAAGCCCTTGAAATACAGCAAAGGCTCTAAATATCTCCCGCAAGCTGGATCTCGATCATAGACCGCCGCCAAATCAGAACGAAAGAATCGACGAATGCTGGGATGATCCTCGACCAGACGCAAAAACAGTACATTGAGTATGCCAGCATCGACATCCGTATGATGGAGACGTTGCGCTAAGCGATGGCAGATTGCGTCTTCCAAACGCTCCTGGCTCAATATGGTCGCATATAGGAAGCTTCCAAGGACAGGCTCGTGAGCGAGCGCCTCCTTTGCTTCGCCTGAAATATCGGACCAAATCGGGTCTACCGGGGCGACACAATCGGCGTGTGCAGGCGATGACTGCGGCATGATTAACTCCGGATCGGCCAGTCGGGCGGACTGTCAAACAAGCAATAGTCCACAATGCTCTAACAGTCGGCACAGTCGAAATATAGGGTTTTTAGCAGGAAAAGTCTGCCAAACCACCTACACCCGTGCCGAGCCGACTCACTCCCATCCCCCGTTCAAAACGATCAGACGGGTCAAAAAGATACAGCTCTATGCAGATCAACACGTAATTCACAGGTCATTTGAGATGCATCGGGATTCATCATATCGCACCGCAGCAATGCCGCGCCGTGTCCCAACAGCCTCACGCAATCACGAGCCAAACATCTCGTTGGTCTTTCTCTGACAGTGTGACTTTCCGGAAGTAGCACCAGAAATGAGAAAATAATTCTCATTAACCGTCCTCATCCCAATTTGTGACATTTTTGCCTCACTCCTGCTCCCACCCGTTTGCAACACAAAGGCAGATCATGAGCCATGCTCATTTCGCAAATTGTCGCCGCGACGCAGCAACTTTTTTTGTTGCAAGGCAGTCGTTGCCTCATCAATTTATGCTTAACGTTCCGCCGAGCCGGGCGGAGAGCACTATTGAGCAGACTTGGTGTTTAGGTGAGGAGGAGGCAGACATGCAACTGAGGATGCGTTTGAATTTACTGCTTGCTTTAGCATCTTTTGTATTCCTTGGGGCTGTCGTCATCGGCATGATCTAGGCAGCTCAGTTTCTACGATATGGCCGCTCGGAGGAGAGACCCGAAGCATCATTTTCTTGCCCGAACATGTTTCTCGTCCCAGCGAGTTTCTTGTCCCATCTTGTTAGTTATCCCAACTTGGCGTCCCTAAGGGAGGTATCCGGGGCATGTAATGATCGGCGGAAAGCTTGCCAGATTACGGCCACTAGACGACTAAGCCATTGAAGGCTTGCCAGATCTGGTCCTACCTTTCGAAGACTTTCCAGTTGAAGGCTCAGCGGGCGCGAAATGGTCAATTTCGCGCCCTTCGTTCTTCACGCGCCACGCTTGAAACAAGTCCTACCAGCTGAGACTGAGCACATAGATCTCACCCGCCTTCGACATGAAGCGCTGCAACACGCCTGCCCAGTGCTCCGAGACCCATCTATTCCCGACCCAAAGCACGGCCCACCTTCGAAGCTTTTCTAGTGAGCACTCACCGCGTTATCGCATAGCCGACCACCGCTCCAATTATGGGATAAGCATCAGATGGCAGATCTAATACTTCGTTGATGGCCTGACGTGCCTGCTCGTGCTCGCTCAGAAACGCTAGACCCAAAGCAAACACCAGCGTAACAAACAGCGCCGAGGGCGTCGGCCGACTGACATCCCGCGATGCCAAAGCCGCGAACAGACCGATAAGCCAAATGATCAGTGCAAAGCAGGCCGCCTTAACAAAGATATCGTATGCGCCCGCAGCGGGAAAATACTCCGCGATATAAGGAATTGACAGCCAGCAAACCAAAACCTGCACGAGTAGAAGAAGGAGCCGTCCCAGCATGAGCGACCTCGAATACCACTGGAAGAAATCACCAACAACCTCAATGGATGCCGCTGCAAATCGAACGATACGTAAACGGCATCAGTCGGGCAAGGCCGCGCCGAACTCCCGATCATAGTTGAGCACCGGCGCGAGCCAACGTTCGGCAAACTCCCTCGTCCAGCCCTTTCGCAGCGCATAATCAGCAACTTGATCTTTTTCGACTCGACCAACGCCGAAGTAGAACGCCTCCGGATGTGAAAAATATAATCCAGACACAGAGGCTGCAGGCCACATCGCGTAAGACTCAGTCAACCGAATCCCCGTGTTACGAGCCCCATCCAACAAACGAAATAACGTCTCTTTTTCCGTGTGGTCCGGCTGTGCCGGATAGCCCGGCGCGGGTCGGATGCCCTGATACTCTTCAGCGATCAGTTGACCTACGTCGAGCGGCTCGTCAGGAGCGTAGCCCCAGTATTTGGTTCGAACTTCCCTATGCAAGCATTCCGCAAATGCCTCGGCCAAACGATCTGCCAAAGCTTTCAGCATGATTCGACCGTAGTCATCCGTCTCATGAATAAACTCTGATTGTGCCTCTTCCTCGCCAAGTCCGGTTGTGACGGCAAACCCGCCAATATAATCAGCGACGCCACTTTCTTGTGGCGCAACAAAGTCGCTCAGAGCGACATGAGCTCTCTTACGGCCTGACTGACGCGCAATCTGTTGGCGCAATGAATGAAATGAGCCCACGACATTCATGCGATTTTCATCGTCAAACACATCTATGTCATCGCCCCGCGCATTGGCCGGCCATATCCCAATTACCCCTCGCGCACGCAACCAATTCGCATCCACAATTCGGCTCAACATAGCCTGGGCGTCAGCATACAACTTGCGTGCCTCTAACCCGACCAAATTATCCTCGAAAATTTGAGGATATCGTCCCGTCAATTCCCATGTCGCAAAGAACGGTGACCAGTCGATAAAGGGAATAAGATTCTCCAGCGGATAAGAGTCAAATGATCTTATGCCGAGCGAGCGCGGTACAGGTGGCGTGTACTTTGTCCAATCGATTGTATGTTTGTTGCGACGCGCTTCGATCAAACTAATGCGCTGTTTGCGCTGCCCGCCAGCCAGATGCGCCTCCCGAATACGACGATATTCTAGACGGGTCGCCTCGATCAGATCCGCCTTAGACGTCTGAGAGAGTAGTTTCGAAACTACTCCGACCGCGCGACTCGCATCCGTCACATAGACAGCCTGGCTATGCTCATAATTCGGCGCAATCTTAACTGCCGTGTGCACTTTGCTCGTCGTCGCCCCACCAATCAACAGCGGCACCCTCAAACCCTCACGTTCGAATTCCGATGCAACAAAACACATTTCGTCGAGAGATGGCGTGATCAAACCGGACAGACCGACCATATCCACTTTGTGTTGCCGGGTAGCCTCGATTATTTTTGCGGCCGGAACCATCACGCCAAGATCAACAATCTCGTAGTTGTTACACTGTAGCACTACTCCGACGATGTTCTTACCAATGTCGTGAACGTCACCTTTGACTGTAGCCAGGAGGACTTTGCCATCTGCGGGTAGTGTTGCTGTCCCGGCTTCGCGTTTTTCTTCCTCAAGGAAAGGTCTCAGATAGGCAACTGCTTGTTTCATGACGCGCGCGGACTTAACAACTTGCGGTAGGAACATCTTCCCTGATCCAAACAAGTCACCGACCGTGTTCATGCCATCCATCAGGGGCCCTTCGATCACATCCAACGGACGCGCGGCAGCCACACGTGCCTCTTCCGCATCTGCCTCGATATAGTCAGTAATGCCGTTAACCAAAGCGTGTATGAGGCGTTCGTCCACCGGTCGCTGGCGCCACGCCAAGTTGGTCGCGGACTGCTCTTTTTTATCTCCTTGAAATCCCGATGCGGCAGCGAGTAGGCGATCGGTTGCATCCGATCGTCGGTTTAGAATTACGTCCTCACAAAGCTCTTTGAGCTCGGGCTCGATCTCATCATAGATGGTGATCTGTCCGGCATTGACGATTGCCATGTCCAATCCCGCACGAATGGCGTGATACAGAAAAACGGAATGCATCGCCTGGCGCACAGTCTCATTGCCTCGAAAAGAAAATGATAAATTGGAAACCCCGCCGGATACATGGGCGTGCGGCAAGTTTTGACGAATTCTCCGCGTGGCTTCAATGAACGCAACACCGTAACCGTTGTGCTCATCAATACCGGTAGCGACAGCAAAAACATTTGGATCAAAGATAATGTCTTCCGCCGGAAAACCCACATCCTGAGTCAATATCCTGTAGCCCCGTTCACAAATTTCGAATTTTCGGTCAACCGTATCAGCTTGGCCCGACTCGTCGAACGCCATGACAACAGCCGCCGCGCCGAATCGAAGCAGCGTTTCCGCTTGCTTCCGAAAAGTATGTTCGCCCTCCTTGAGGCTTATAGAATTGACAATGGACTTGCCCTGAAGGCACCTCAGTCCCGCCTCGATTACCGACCACTTTGAGGAATCAATCATTACCGGAACGCGCGCAATGTCAGGCTCAGCAGCAATCAGATTGAGAAATCGCACCATCGCGCTTTCACTATCCAGGAGCCCCTCATCCATGTTGACGTCGATAATTTGCGCGCCATTCTCCACCTGCTGACGGGCTATGGCCACGGCGGCGTCATAGTCATCGGCTTCTATGAGTCTGCGAAACCTGGCAGAACCAGTAACATTTGTCCGCTCGCCAATATTGATAAAGGTTGCAGCAGCTGAGCCGGTCACGATTTTAATCCTCGTACATATCGCCGTCCGCATGTCGGCGAGTTCAATAAGCCTGCGAACACTACCTGCCCACTGCAGGACCCATATTGCGGCGCCAGCTGCAGTGTGGGGATCTCGCAATCACACGGTCGTGCCGCACGCAACGACATCGTACTTCTGGAGACGGCGTGCTCTTAGTGCGCGGACCTACGGTCCAGCCGACAAACTAGACAGATAGGTCTGTAAATACGGCCACGCAAGCAACCAAAAAACTGCCGAGATGAGAACAATGGTTCCCGACAGAATTATTGGATCACGCCATCCTCGCGTTGGCGCGAAAACCGTTATACTAGCATCGCGTTCCCGGACCCCAAGAGTGGCGCCCACCAACCGTTGCGAATACGCATCCTCCACAACATGCACCATGATAGGTATGAACAGCTTCCACGCCGAACGCGCGAGAAGTCCTGCAGGCCAACGAATGGTGGGATCAACAACCCACAACTCAGTCGTTACCGAGTTTCGTGTTTCATCGAAGTGCGAACGTGTAAAGACGCTGTAATTTTCAGGAAAATAACTTCGCCCCTTCTGCTTTACGAGCTCACTAACCTCCGCCTCAATGGCCGCCAACTCCTGGTAAAGTTGATGCCTAACGTCCGACGACGAGAGGCTTACTGTATCATCCAATGCGCGCGGACTAGCGGGCAATTCAATCTTTATTACGCGCATGCATCCTCCATCTCCTCCGCGACGCCTGACTGACTACAGCCGAGTGCAAGTAACTCCTCAATCGCGACCTTCAACACCTTGACAGTAAGCCCACCGCACGAGCTTCCAGCAATCCTACCGCCTCAGCTCAACCCTGCACGAAGGCCTCCAGACCCGACAATCTCATTTTGGGCTGCTTTGACTCGGGCCGCTTTCGAGGGGCAGCGCGCTGCACGCGCATCCGGATTCTCTCAATGTGTTCTGGCGTCGAGCCACAGCACCCACCCACGACATTGACCAGGCCGTCATCGGCCCAGGCGCCAAGTTGATCTGCCATGTACTCCGGAGTTTCCTCATATTCTCCCATTACATTTGGTAGCCCTGCATTCGGATAAGCGGCCACATATGTATCCGCAAGGGCGGCCAATTCCGCCAGGTAAGGCCGCATCAAATCTGCACCGAGCGCGCAATTCAAACCGATCGTGAAAGGTTCAAGGTGACGCAGCGAATACCAAAAGGCCTCTGGCGTTTGACCAGAGAGCGTACGACCAGACCGGTCGGTTATTGTGCCCGAAACCATAATGGGCAACCTGACACCAACTTCGGAAAACACTTCAAGCGCTGCATAACCGGCGGCCTTAGCGTTCAGTGTATCAAAAATCGTCTCAATCAAGATGATATCAGCGCCGCCTTCAATGAGACCTCGCACCTGTTCGCGATAGGCGTGCGTTAGTTCATCGAATGTCACGTTGCGATAGCCGGGATTGTTCACATCTGGAGAGATAGACGCGGTACGATTGGTCGGACCCACTGCGCCGGCAACGAACCGCGCGCGCCCCTTTGCCCGCGACGACCAGCAATCGACCGCTTCTCGAGCGATGCGCGCAGCCGCAACATTTATTTCATATGCCAGTTCCTCCATGGCGTAGTCTGCCAGAGAGATACGCTGCGCGTTGAACGTATTAGTCGCGATGATGTCCGCACCAGCACTCAAGTAAGCATCATGAATCAAACGAATCTCTTCCGGTTGCGTCAACACCAAGAGATCATTATTCCCCTGAACATCCTGCTTCCAATGTGCAAATCGCGCACCACGATAGTCGGCCTCTAGCATGCCAAGGCGCTGAACCATCGTTCCCATGGCACCATCAGTGATCAATATGCGTTCCGCAATCGCTTCCTCTAGCGCATGAAATGAGTTGAGAACTCTCGTCATCCATTCGCCACCAGTTTGCTGGCGCTCACGTTTGGTCGTAGTCCCAGGAGATGACATATAGCGTACACCAAGTTGGCTCGATTGAGCGTGTAGAAATGAAAGGTACGAGTGCCTTGATCGACTAGGTCCATGACTTGCTCTGCGGCGGTGGCAGCGCCGACCAAGTGTGTCGTAGCAGGATCATCCTCAAGTCCTTCGAAACGACGTGCCAGCCAAGGGGGAATAGTTGCCCCACAACGAGCTGCAAAGCGAGAAATCTGATTGAAATTGTGGATCGGCACGATGCCTGGAATTATGGGGCACCATATGCTCTCAGCCCGGACCCGCTCGACGAATTTGAGAAATCGTGTGTTGTCGAAAAAAAATTGAGTGATAATCCTCGTTGCCCCCGCATCCACCTTGGCTTTCAAATTGTCGAGATCGGCTGCCAAAGATGGGCTTTCCGGATGAATCTCCGGGTAGCCCCCGACCGACACCTCGAAATCGCGCAAAGCTTTAATACCGGCCACAAGTGCTGCCGCATTCTCATAGCCACCAGGAAATGGTTCATAGCGACCTCCTAGCCCGTCCGGAGGATCTCCTCTCAGGGCCACGATGTGACGAATTCCATTAATCCAATAACTCTCGATGACAGCATCAACCTCTGAACGTGATGCTCCGATGCACGTCAAGTGGCCTGCCGGACGCAAGTCGGTGTCTTGAACCAGCCTTTTGACCGTGCTGTGCGTTCGTTCCCGCGTGGAGCCACCTGCACCGTACGTCACGGAGACAAATTCAGGTCCAAGCGGTGCCAGCCGCGCTACGGCTGCCCAAAGCGACGCTTCCATCTTGTCTGTCTTCGGAGGGAAAAACTCGAATGAAACGTCAATCTCGTCATTCCCTACCAAACGGCTTCGCCGCATCTGCACTGAATGGGTATTCATTGAACGACCTCCAAGCCCTGTGCGCGTCTGGAATTCTCTCTCGCGTTCACGCCACGTAATCTGCGGACCAACCACACCGTAACTGAGAGCCGCTCGCGACCGGATGCCGAGGTGGCAGCTTCATTTCCCGCCCATTCTTGCAGTG
>JBPCWA010000467.1:0-3079 GCA_051009975.1 Hyphomicrobiaceae bacterium | reverse complement strand
GGACGCAGTCAAAGCGTCTTCAGGGTTTCACGTCGCTGCTATCTTTCTCAAAGATTCGCTTTCACGTGGCGCTTCGTCCCATCGATGCCTGATCACATGTGCTCCGCGACAATTGAACTCTGTTAGTTTCTCTAGCACTTGTTCAAAGGTGGTTTGGCACATATGCCTATGCAGCGCGGGACACAATTCGCGTGCCAAACGGCATAGCTTTGCCATTACTCTCTGGTACGCCGTCTATGCGTCCGAGGCGATTCGGGCAGCAATTGTTCGCGATCGTCCTGAAGGCCCCATCTTTATGAAGGATTAGGCGTCAAGCTTTGCTGTTCACTTGGTCCATAGTTGTGGTCGTGACCGCTGTAGTGGTGACACTACTGGCGCTGCCCTTCGTCAGAAATCAGGTCCATGACCAATCGACTGATGAGCATGAATCTGCTGTTTACAAGGACCAGTTGCTCGAACTTGATCATGAACAACGCGACGGTTTGATCGGTAAGACGGAAGCGGATGCAGCCCGACTGGAGATATCGCGCCGCCTTCTTTCGAGTGTTAGCCAGGTAGACGGGGGGCGTGACAAGACGAAGAATGAACCCAATGTGCGCAATTGGCGATCTGTGACTGCACTTGCGCTCGTGCCAGTTCTGTCCTTGTCGCTCTATGCTATGTTGGGCTCGCCAGGGAGCGTCGACCGACCCCATTCGTCGCGGGTTACAAAACCCATTGGCGACGAGCAATTGCAGCAACTCGTTGCACGTGTCGAGGCCCGTCTTCAAGAGCATCCGGAAGATGGTATGGGTTGGGACGTCATTGCGCCTGTCTATTTTAGGCAAAATCGGTTTCAGGAGGCTGCGGGTGCTTATGAACGAGCTGGCCGTTTGTTGGGAGAGAGTGCCGAGCGACTTGTGGGTTACGCGGAGGCGTTAATCCTTAGTAACGACGGCCTCGTTAGCGAACAGGCCCGCAAGGCTTTAGAGCGTGCGTTGGTGCTCGATCCAGATCGCCTAAAGCCAAAGTTCTGGTTGGGTGTAGCGCTTGAGCAGGACGGTCGCTTCAAGGACGCCAGCACGACCTATCAAGAACTTCTCCGGCAAGGCGAGAGCGATGCATCTTGGAAAAGGTTGGTACGACAGCGACTGGCGAGCATTGCGCAGTATTCAGGCGAACGGGCCGAAGACATGAGCGCCGACACATCCGCCGCCAAAATTGTCTCGGGACCGACAAGCGCAGATATCTCTGCCGCAAAAGAAATGACAGCCGAGCAGCGTAACGCCATGATCCAGCAGATGGTCGATGGTTTGGCCGAGCGTTTAAAGGAGGAGGGGAGTGATCTCAGTGGATGGCTGCGCCTGATCCGGTCATATGTTGTTCTTGGTCAGCCGGCAAAGGCGCAAGCGGCATTGGCCGATGCGCGCCGGAGATTTACCTCAGATGAACGGGCACTCAACAAGCTCGCGGCACTCGCGGATCAGCTCAAACTTGGCGGCTTGTCGAGTTCGGTGACAGAGTGAAGCAATGACTCGAAAGCAGCGCAGAAGTATTTTGATTGGGACTTGCCTCGCGATTTTAGGCGTTGCGGTTACTTTGGTTCTTATTGCTCTCGAGGATTCCATTGTGTTCTTTTACGGTCCCACGGATGTGGCTGAGAAGCAAATTGCTCCAGGTCAACGTTTTCGCCTTGGCGGTTTGGTTGCCGAGGGTAGTGTCAAGCGCGGTCAGGGCACCCGTGTTGAGTTCACCGTTACGGATACCGATCGAACAGTGAAAGTGACTTACGAAGGCGTCTTGCCTGATCTCTTTCGAGAGGGCCAAGGAGTGGTCACTGAAGGTGCGCTTGACGTCACTGGTGTCTTCGTGGCCGACAATGTTTTGGCCAAGCACGATGAGAACTATATGCCGCCCGAGGTCGCAGAAACACTTAAGAAGAAGGGCCATTGGCAAGGCGACGAGGGCAGTGCAAAGAATTCTAGCGGTAGCTAACGAGCCAAATTTGGAGCCGGTGGAGTATTTTTGGTGATCACGGAACTTGGACATTTCTCTCTTTTACTCGCACTCGCAGTCGCTATAATTCAAACGCTCGCACCCCTGGTCATCGGGCGAAGCAGCCAGGAGCTAGCCGAACGCACGGCGATTGTGGCTGCGCAGCTTCAATTTGTGCTGCTTCTCATTTCTTTCCTCTTCCTGACGCATGCATACGTTTCGTCAGACTTTTCGGTTGAGAACGTCCTTCGCAATTCGCATTCGGCAAAGCCGATGATCTACAAAATCTCTGGCGTATGGGGAAACCATGAAGGTTCAATGGTGCTGTGGGTTTTAATCTTGGCACTGTTCGGGGCGGGTGTGGCGACATTCGGGTCAAATTTGCCGCAAAGACTACGGACAAATGTAGTGGCAGTTCAGGGATCGATCGGTGTTGCATTTTTGCTCTTCATTGCGCTGACGTCGAACCCCTTCAATCGTGTTTCACCGGCACCACTTGAGGGCCAAGGTCTTAACCCAATATTACAGGATCCCGGCCTGGCATTTCATCCGCCACTGCTTTACACGGGCTATGTCGGCTTTTCCGTGGCCTTCGCATTTGCTGTGGCAGCACTAATTGAAGGACGCATTGATGCGGTTTGGGCACGTTGGGTTCGGCCCTGGACGCTGGCTGCTTGGATGTTTCTGACCATAGGTATCGCTATGGGATCCTGGTGGGCTTACTATGAGCTTGGTTGGGGTGGTTGGTGGTTCTGGGATCCTGTCGAAAATGCTTCGTTCATGCCTTGGCTTGCAGGCACGGCGCTTCTCCATTCGGCTCTGGTGATGGAAAAGCGCGATGCGCTGAAGGTTTGGACGATACTGCTTGCGATACTGACATTTTCACTCAGTTTGATGGGCACATTCTTGGTGCGTTCCGGAGTATTGACTTCAGTTCATGCGTTTGCGGTCGATCCGGCACGTGGGTCCTTTATTCTAGCCATTATGGCGGTTTTTATTGGCGGAGCACTCACGCTATTCGCTTGGCGGGCCCCTTTATTGCGACAAGGTGGGCTCTTTGCGCCAATAAGTCGGGAGGGCAGTCGAGTCCTGAACAACCTATTGC
>JBPCWA010000466.1:0-3305 GCA_051009975.1 Hyphomicrobiaceae bacterium | reverse complement strand
GGAATTTCGCGAATCTCGGGATGGAGCGATCCACCAAATGCAACATTTATCTCCTGCAGCCCGCGGCAGAGGCCAAATATCGGCACGCCTCGCGACACACATGCCCGCGACAGCTCTAAAGCCAGCGCATCTCGGTTTTCATCGTAAGGCTCGTGCGCTTGATGTGGCTTGGTGTTGAAGTGGGTCGGGTGGACATTGGCTCGTCCACCCGTCAGCAATACACCGTCCACGGTATCAAGCAATGCCGAGATATCAGTAATTTGTGGTGTCGCCGCGAACATCAATGGTAACGCTCCTGCGACGTCAGCTACAGCACGCAAATTCGATTCACCGACGACTTGCACGGCAAACCGGTTTTCGAGAAAGTGGGCATTTCCGATGACACCTACAACAGGCTTGCTCATTGAAACACTATCCAAATCCAATGGTGCTGGCCGAATACAGGGGCCGGATACGACCAGCGGTCTTCCCTCAAATACTCAACGACCAGGACATCCCCACATATCCATAGCCATATTCACGTCATACCGCCCCATACAAATCTGAACTTACAGCCTCGCGACCAATTCAACAGAAGACGTCCTCAAAGATCCCGAAATGCCACTTCGAGACGGTCCAATGCTTCCTTCAGGATGGACCGTGGGGTCGCAAAGTTAAATCGCAGTCGACTTTCACCACCTGATCCGAACTGAGGTCCGGGACTTGCAAAGATTCGCGCCCTGTCTTTTACCCTCATTGCCGCTTCCTCCCCCGTTAATCCGGCGCCCGAAAAATCCACCCACGCTAAATATGTCGCCTGCAGTCGCATCGAACGTGATCCAGGGACAGCCGCTTCAATACCTTGATCAAATAGATCTCGATTGATCTGCAGATAGGGCAGTAGTGCGTCAAGCCAGGCATCACCTGACCGCCAAGCCGCCTCAGTACCCAGCATGCCGAAGCTATTGTAAGAGCTCAATCCGCTTGCATTTATGCGCGCGTCCACGCGCCGTTTTATATCGGCATTCGAAACGACCAAAGCGCCGGCGTGCATACCTGCAAGATTAAACGTCTTCGTAGCCGCTAGACACGTAATTAAGCGATCAGAGCTGTCTGGCGCGGCAGTCATTGTCGGAACGTGGCCAAAATCCGAATAAACTAGATCACAATGAATCTCGTCAGAAACGAGATAGAGATCATGTTGTTCACAGAAATTTGCCAATTCCCGTATCTCGTCAGACGTCCAAACGGTCCCGCCTGGATTGTGCGGACTGCAGAAAAAAACGATCTTACTGCGCGGCGTCAAGTCCTCACGCAGCGCGTCGAGATCCATTTGGTAGCGACCATCCTGCTCAACGAGACGGGCATCCAGAATTCGACGCTCGTTGGCCCGGATAATGCGGCGGAAAGCGTGGTAGGCGGGTGGGAACAGAATTACCTCGTCGCCCGGTTCAGTCAGCGCCTGCAGAACGATCCCGAGCCCGGACACAACGCCGGGCGTTTGACTGACCCATGCCGGGTCAACGATCAAGCCATGGCGCCGCTGCATCCATATCGCAAGAGCTTCGGCCCACGACCCAGTATCCGCATAGTAACCATAGGTGCCGCGTTCGACTTCTTCACGAAGGGCTTCGACGACGCCGGGCGGTGCCTCGAAATCCATATCGGCAACCCACATTGGGATAGCATCCGGCGCCTCGATGCCGGATAGTTTCTTCATGTTGTCCCACTTCGAAGAGTGCGTGCCACGGCGATCAATCACACGATCAAAGTCGAACATGCCTCGTTTTTTCCCTTACATAAGCGGACGTCTAGCGAAGGGGTACATCCGAAACGACAGCCGGCGCCTTGGTGCAATGTCAAATCATCTCACTCACGCTTGGCGAACCTGCGGATCATAATGGATCCCAACGTCTGCCCAAAGTGCGATGACGCCGCGGTCGAAATTCAGACCGCTACCGGAGCGAGGCGTAATGGCATGCCCACGATGGCCGAGAAAAACGTGAACATCAAAAATGCTCCGCAATCAATGGATTTGATCAGTTCATTTGTGTCAGTCGCTCTTACGGTCTTTTTTGTGATTGATCGCCCCTCCCTGTCCGACAGATCGCGACGGCCGGCGCCAAAAGCCCCACAACGACATGGACCAATACGCCGGAGTGGTGGCACATCTAAGTCTCGCACGCGAGCTCGCTATCGGGACGGTGAAACCCGTCCTCAAGCGTAATTGGGCACCTTATCCGGGACTATTCGCCTACTTTCCGCAGAACAGCCAAAAAGCATGCCGGATTCGCGTGCTCCTCGAATTCTACGACGAAAAGTCCATTGAGCGATGGCGACGAATCTCAGCCGTAGAATTTGCCGAGTATGTCATTCAGTATTTTGACGAGTCTTATGCGCTTCAACGCTTTGCGTACTGTTAGGTCCCAGCATCACGCAATTGGCGATCGCCACGGCAGGATCGGCGCTTGCTCCCAGTCCTCGCTAGACGACAAAGCTTGCACCACCCGAAGGTGCTTGTCACTATCGCAATCTCGCCAGGCCATGGCGCGATATCGAAAGCAATTATGGAATTCTGACCTTAAAACCACAAACGCGAGGCGGGAATTCTATAGATTTTGTGACAGGTCAGCGGTCGTACAAGGAATAAACCATGAACAGGACCCGCGCTGTATGGGCCAATGCAGCTTACAAGGAATTAAAGCGGCGGCGCCGAAATGCCACGCGTGCCTTGGAGCAGGCAGAGTTGAACGAGCTAGCGGTCATGGACGTAGAGCGATGGATCCCCTTTGACAAGGAGGTCAGGTTCTTCGAAGCGGCAGCGGAAGTCTCGGGTGACGACTGCTTTGGTGTTCATCTCGTTTCCAGGATCGATGTGCGGACGGCAGGCCTATTGGCCTACATCGGCCTCGCTGCGCGAACCCTTGATGACGCATTTCGGAATTTCATCCACTACCTCAAAGTTCACAACGCGGCCATGCGTGCAGAACTCGTCGACGACGGACCACGGGTTCGATTGAAGATCACGTATCTCCAGCCCGCGCTTCTCAAGTACAAGCAACGTCAGGAAATGGGTACAACACTTGATCTCCACGTTGCGCGATGGTTGACGCAATCAGACATCAATCTGGTCGAGGCGCAGTTTGTCCACAAGCGCGGCGAAAGCTGTGACGAAGTTGAACGTGTCCTGGGGTGCCCTGTCTTATTTGGACAAAAGACATCTCAAACCGTATTCCATCGCGATGACATGGAGCGCCCCATTCCCACCGCCGATCGCGAGCTTCTCAGGGTGCTTACCCGACATGCCGATCAATTAATGGACGAGC
>JBPCWA010000465.1:0-11907 GCA_051009975.1 Hyphomicrobiaceae bacterium | reverse complement strand
GTATTGCAGCTTCGTCCTGTCAGTTGAGGGCTTCTGAGATCATTGAGGCGACAGAGTACTCCTTGCGCCGTCTGCAACAAGATTTGAATATGATGCTGCCAGGATTTGGGGAGATCGGAGCAAAGCCCATTCCCATTCCTGTAGAAAGGCCACTAGCAGTACGCATCCAAGATGGAGCTCATGACCGACTTGAACCGGCTCTTGCGGCCTAGCCAGTGCACGGTCATTGCGGTTCAAACCTGAGACTCTTCTCGCGCTTTTAGCCGCCTGAGAGCAGGTAAACAGATGTCGCCGAGGTGAGCACTGCGAGCGCCGTTCCAAGAGCAACGGCTCCAGACGCTGAGTTCATCGCGCGACCCTGGCGTGCAGCGAACAAGTAGGCATTCGCGCCCGTGGGCATAGCGGCAAAAATTGTCACAACTCCAGCCTCGATTGGCGGAAGGCCGAATATCTTGAAAGCGAGGATCGAGGCAAAGATCGGCATTGCAGCGAGCTTGAGGAAAAGGATGAGAGTTAATGTTCCCACCTGCCCCTTGATTTGAAATCCGGTCAAACTGAGACCGAGAGCGACCAGAGCACAGGGTATCGCTGCTTGTCCCAGCAGCGCAATGGCATCGTCTAAAGCAGGTTCGATGGTGAGGCCAGTAAGGCGCCACAAGACCCCGGCGACTACTGCCAATATAATAGGGTTGCAGGCGAGCTCGCGAACCAATTCTGCGATCAATCCGCCTCTTTCAGCCTCATTCCGTCGGTCGACTAGGGCGAGATGGATCGAGCCGGCAAGCCAAAGTATTGGAGAATGCAGAGACACGATTACGGCCCCAGGTGCAGCCGCTGCCTCTCCGAATAGAGCCATCGAGAGGGGGACACCAAGCATGACAACGTTGCCGAATGAGGAGCTCATTGCGATCGAAGGCGCATCGCTAGGCCGGCGGCGCAATATCGATGTGCTGACGAGGGATGATACCAGCCAAACGAACAGCGCCGCTCCAAAAAAGGCAGCCCAAATTCTATAGGTTTCGGTCTGCGGTAGCGCCGCCGTAGCCATCGTACGAAACAGTAGTGCCGGGATGGCTAGATTAAAGGTGAAGTTGGACAGTCCTTGGGACGCACTTTCGCCGATCCAGTTGCCGCGTCCTGCCAAGTAGCCCACGCCGATCAGCGTGAAAATGGGAACGACAATGGCAAAGGCCTGGTCCATGTTGCAGCCAAACAATTAGGCCATCTGGCCCGCAACAGAATTACACTCTCGTAGCTCCCGCAGCAATGGAGCCCGCGGTTGTGAAGCCCGCAGCATTCCAGAATGAAAATGTCGCGCGGCGTCGCCTCGGTTATTGTGGAACTTCAATCTTTACCCAGTCGATGTTGACGAGCCCTTCAGCGTTTGCCGGCAGCCTGTTGTCCTGACGTGACGTGTAAAACAGCATTGTGAAACGATCACCAGGGACCCGCAGTGATGTTAGCTTTGGCAGTGCAATCCAGTCCTTGGCAACCGCTTTACTGGGGTCCTTCATTTTGCCGGGATCGAACCGAATATATGACGTGTAGCGTCGCCCTTTCTTCTCCAAGCGCAAATACACGGCTTTCATATACTGCGCAAATGTGCGCGTGCGTTGTGAGATGTTTCGGCCGTCGTCAACCCACATTTTTAGGAGCTCCTGGCTGAACTCGCTGTTCTTTCGAGTCTTCTTGTCGCTTCTGAGATAGGCTCGTGTATCGCGTCCCCAGTTGGACGTATGGACTTGCAATGCGCTGGTTAATCCTTTTCCGTCTCGTTTCATGACGCCGATTTGCAGCCATTCCGACATTGTTTGCGGGGCGATGTCCAGTTTTACGGTCATTGTCCAATCGCCCTTCGGTATTGGTTTAAGGAGGCGAAAGACGTTCGGAATGTTGTCAAGTGAGGGTTTCTGAGTATCCGTGAGCAGTACAGTCAGTAATCCATCTTCGACGATATAGGCGTCTGGATCAGGATTCATTACGTCCCAATTTTTGTCTAACTCGGTACCCTCAAAGTCATCAAAGAAATAGACACCGGGCTTTGTCTGGGCGGACGTTGCAGCTGGCCGGGCGTTTGCGAGTTCTTCAAGGTGTTGCAATCGATCGGTTGCCAACAGCGAAAACGTTCCGATCGGATGCTTCTTGAGATAACTGCGATAAGCTCCGGGATCACGACTCGAGCGAATATCACGCCATTGCAATGCTTCGTCCGAAAACGTCTCTCCATCCCACTTCGCCGGCGCAATCCGCTCGACTGGCTTGTCCTTGAAAAAATAAAAATCAACGAATAACGAGGATTCCTCCCATGGGATCTGCTTGCCGTCCGTGACATCATTGACTTCGGACCGAGCTTGCTTGAATACGGTCTCAACGGCTAACCCCGGTGAACGTATGGCTCGATGAAGGGCGATGGCATAAGGGCTGTAGCCGGCGACCCCGTCCAACGCCACATTTCCAGGCTGCGTTGAGTATCCGATAAGCGTGCTTGGTGGTGCATGCATGGGGGCGAGGCCCCGCACTTGGGCGCGGTAACCACGCTTGAACGGGTTGTTTCTACAGGAATCGAGAATGACGAGGTTCATGTTGTTGCCGGCGCCTTCGAGTTGCGCCATCAGGGCACTCGCCGCTACGGCCTCGACTTCGACCTGAGACTCGTTTTCAATATTTGCGTCGACCGGCAACAAATAGTTTACGCCATTTACCTGTGTTCCGTGCCCAGCGTAGTAAAAGAATCCAACGGTGTCCTTGCCGCTCGTTTTGAGCTTTTCAGTGTATCGACGGAAGGCCCGCTTCATATTTTTTAGCGTCGCATCAACCTCAATGGAAACCTCAAAATTGGCCCGACGAAGCGCAGAGGCTATGAGTTCAGCGTCATGTTTCGGGTTTTCGAGGGCGCCGGAGTGCGTGTAGGCACTATTGCCTATGATCAAGGCGATTCGTTTTTCAGCCCAAGCCAAGGTCGAAGCATGAATTGCTACCGCCACAACGAAAATTGCAATACTGGCTCGGAAGGTGACCATGATATCATCTCCTAGGTGTCCGCTCCTAGTTCCGAAATTTGTAGAGTTTGATATCAGCTTTGAAGAGCGTTTGGCAGCGTCTGTGCGCAAAAGCGTTGGATAAGCCCAGGCCAAGCGGCAAGAAGGTTGGATCAGTTGAACCAGGAGCGAGCCGGACTCACCGCATTGGATTCACGTGGCCGAAACGTTTGCGGTGCTGGTGATACGATCCGGGGGCGGAATTGTTGGACCTCGAGCACAGCTAGCCCTCGCTCCGTTAGCCCTTTCGAGGTAAAGCGGACAGCACCGTCGGCACCGGAAAATCCATTAGATCGCAATAGATTCACTGAGGTATAGCGACGTCCCTTTGGGTTTGATGCAGCTAGTCGTGCAGCGATCGCAACGGCATTGTGGGCCAGGCTGGCGATCCTTGGCGGCGCTGTACCGTATGTTCGCGTGAAACGCTCAGAGAATGCCTGCCAAGCCGAGGGGGTTGTCGCTGGATACCAACCGCCTCTGAAGACGCGATCTCGGCCAAGATTGGGATAGTCCCAGCCGCCCGTCCCAATGAGCTTTAATTTTGAAAAATCGAGCCGCGAAGTCGCGAGAATGGGACCTAAACTTGACAAAACGTCTGGTCCGCCCGGCAGGAACAGCGCATCAACCGGCACGCCGCTTTCTTCGGATGCCTTTATGTCCTCGATCAACTTGCGTGCAGGGCCGAGGACACCGCCAGTGCCCGCAGGATATCGTTCGACAACAGCGACAATACCGTCATTGGCAGTCACAGCTTGCCGAAACGTTTCAGCGATCATCGTTCCAAAGGCATTTTCTGGAATGAGCGCAGCAAACTGACGGTGGCCCTGAGAAGCGGCGAAGCTCACGATGCGCCGAACCTCTGCTCTTACGAGAAAACTTATGAGATAAATGCCATCCCCGGCCACGCGCTCGTCATTTGAGAAAGCCATAACAGGGATCTTGGCCGGTCTGGCGATTTTTGAAACGGCGACCACTGATTTTGAAAACATCGGTCCAATAATCAGCTCAGCTCCTTCAGAGACAGCTTGCTGAGTGGCGGAAGTCGCTCCTTCTGACGTCCCCTTGGTATCCTTAATCATAAGCTGGAAGCCAGGGCTATTGTTCTCAAACAGCGCCATCTCGCCGGCCTGCTTCAGGCCGTTGGCTACAACGGCAGCATGCCCTTGCGCAGTTAGCGGTAACAACATGGCCACCTTGGCGCCGACGCGGCCACCTGGAGTTGTGTCGAAAAGCGCGCGATCGGCACTTGCTGTCGCAGGAGGCAGTTGTGATGATCCCGAGTTCAGAGAGCAGGCAGCAACTATGAC
Source organism: Hyphomicrobiaceae bacterium (assembly GCA_051009975.1). Classification (GTDB taxonomy): domain Bacteria; phylum Pseudomonadota; class Alphaproteobacteria; order Rhizobiales; family Hyphomicrobiaceae; genus Tectiglobus. Next base: position 7,562 of record JBPCWA010000465.1, on the reverse strand, counting down.
ACCAACTTGCATAATTAGCACGCTGACGAGGACTGTTTTGGGACGCATCCAATTTGGCGCTGAGCTGGTCCGTCGAAATTGCACCTTTGCTCCTCTCATCCCCTGACCGCGGCGGGACAGATCATCGACGTCGGTCACATCCCGACTTTAGAATGCTGCGACATGTGGCGAATCGATGTGCCTCCTCTTTGATGAGCCATAATTCGCGAAAAGTTACTAGGGCTATACGCAGATATGCGCACATTTGGACGTGATTGCCCGCAATCCTGATCAATTGCGACACCGCACCGTTGCGGCGCAGTCGCAGTCAATCTATGGAAGTCACCGGAGGGATGATCCAATGACTGCAGAAATGCCGCGCGAACCAATAATGGATCAATTTGCTACGGCCGGCCTTTCAGAGAATATTGTTCTTGCGGCGTTTCGCGATGTTCTGGAGCAACGCCCAACGCCTGGGCTCTATCTTGTGGCAACCCCGATAGGAAACTTGGGTGATGTTTCGTTGCGGGCACTAGCACTGCTCGCAGCTTGTGATCATCTGTACTGTGAGGACCGACGCGTGAGTCGGCGATTGTTGAGCCGTTTCGGCATAACCCGAACATTGCGGAGCTATCACGAGCACAACGCCGAAAAAACGAGGCCGAAAATCCTCGCGGATCTGGCGAAAGGATCCGCCGTTACATTGATTTCCGACGCGGGAACACCCGGCATTTCAGATCCTGGTTTTAAGCTGGTTCGAGAAGCAATCGCGGCGGGATATTCGGTCGTGCCAGTTCCTGGCCCCACGGCGGCGATCGCGGCGCTCTCAGCCTCTGGCCTTCCGACGGATCGCTTTTTCTTCATTGGATTTTTGCCATCGAAACGGAGGAGCCGGCGGCAGCAGTTGGGTGGTCTTGCAACTATTCCAGCCAGCCTGATCTTCTATGAGTCACCTCATCGTCTCGCTGATACACTGGAAGACCTACGTGACGTGTTTGGGGATCGCCAAGCCGCCATTGCGCGGGAGCTAACGAAGAAATTTGAGGCATTTGAGCGTGGATCACTTGAGGACCTTGTGGCATTGTCGTCCCACTTGAAAGTTCGCGGAGAGGTCACGCTCGTCGTTGGACCGCCAGATCCCGCAGCCAAGGCAGCGGCGACGGACGCCGAAGTGCTGGACCGTCTGGTGTCGGCCCTAGACACTATGCGGCCGTCTCAAGCAGCCAAAATCGTTGCGGAAGACCTCGGCGTTGCAAAGTCGAGAGTCTACGAACTCGCACTCAAGTTGCGTCGGGAAAGAATGTGAGGCTTCGCTATTCGATCGGCAACTATCCTGACCAGCCCAGTAACTGACGGTCGCATTGAGGGACGTGTCAGCGCAATATCAACTCCCACGCCCTCGGTCCGGCTTAGTTGATTCGAGATGCAATATCGAAGCGGTGCGAATGCTGGTTGGGCCTTGCTGGCTATGCGATAGGGTTGGAATGGGCTTATAGTACGCGCGCGCTTCAGATGCGGGCCGTGTCAATTGGGGCAGACCTCGTCATAGCACTGACAGCGATACGAACGGGACGCTGGCCTCAGGCGTCAACCCATTGGACTGAGCGCGCACGACTGGTGCGCTCTAGAACATCACATAGCGAAACAAGTCGGGATCGCGGACTGTTACCATGCCACTAAGAGTTGCCTGCCAAATGGACCCGATAGAAATCATCGATGTCCCCGGAGATTCGACACTCGCGATTTTGCTCGAGGGCCAAGCGCGCGGGCACAAAATCTTTTACTATACTCCACCAGATCTCACGCTCGATCATGAGCGTTTGGTTGCGCACGGATATTCGCTTACCGTTCGGGATGAACCCGGCAATCACTTTGACGTCCACGATCAGCGCACCGAAGACCTTGCGGAATTTGACGTTGTATTGCTGCGGCAGGATCCGCCGTTCGACATGGGCTATATCACAACCACTCATCTATTGGAGCGTATTCATCCTGAAACCCTCGTCGTGAATGATCCTGGACACGTGCGCAACGCTCCTGAAAAGGTATTTGTGCTCGACTATCAGGACTTAATGCCGCCGACGATGGTGACGCGCAATTTGCGCGACGTCCAGACGTTCCGCGCACGCTACGGTGATCTCATCATAAAACCCCTTTACGGCAACGGGGGGGCCGGGGTTTTTCGGCTCAAATCTGACGATACGAACTTAAACGCGCTCATTGAAATGTTTCAGATTTCGTTTCGGGAGCCATTCATGGTTCAGCAGTATCGCGACGAGGTTCGCCAGGGCGATAAACGCATTATCCTGGTTGACGGCGAGGTGGCCGGTATTATCAACCGGGTTCCAGCTGCCGATGAAGCGCGCTCCAATATGCACGTTGGTGGCACGGCGGAGCCGGCTGAGGCTAACGATCGCGATCTTGAAATCTGCGCGCGCCTCGGGCCAGAACTCCGAGAACGTGGTCTATTGTTCACGGGCATCGACGTGATAGGTCCATTTTTGACTGAAATCAATGTGACCTCTCCAACGGGCATCCGCCAAGTGAAGGCGTTCGGCGGCAACGACATCGCGGCAATGATTTGGAATGCCATCGAGATGAAGGTCGGATAGGTGCAACATTATGTAAGTTGGTGGGGGTAGCCCTTCGCACTTAATGCGCATTTATTGATCGCCATCGTAGTTCGGCGGATTGGTTCTTTTCGAGGCAAGAGATTGGACCGAGTGACGTTGCGCTTGGCAACGAGCTATATGAGCTTGTCGCTGATGGGACTTTGCGAAGCATAGCACTGGCATTCACCCTTTGACGACTGATGACCGATACGCGCTTCGTCTTCTTGGTCGTCAAGACAGTCGAATATAGTGTCGAGCGTCATTTTAGTACGGAAGTTGAGTTGGTTTCGATGGAGATCGGTCGCAAATGAAAACGCACAGGGATGCAGGGACGATCGCCGCTCAAGCGTTATCGAGTAGGGACCGGGCTATCGCCGCGGTAGTCGTAGAAACCACGCTGTGACTTGCGGCCCAACCATCCCGCTTCAACATATTTGACCAGCAACGGGCAGGGTCTGTATTTTGTATCTGCCAAACCTTCGTAAAGCACCTGCATAATGGCAAGACAGGTGTCGAGGCCAATAAAATCAGCTAACTCGAGCGGCCCCATAGGATGATTGGCGCCGAATTTGAGTGCCTTATCAATTGCGTCCACCGTACCGACACCCTCGTACAACGTGTAAACGGCTTCGTTTATCATTGGCAGAAGAATGCGGTTGACGATAAACGCTGGAAAATCTTCCGAAACCGCGATTGTTTTGCCAAGACTTGCCGTGAAAGCACGGGAGATCCGGAACGTACGATCGTCGGTCGCAATTCCGCGGATTAATTCGACGAGTTGCATGATCGGCACAGGATTCATGAAGTGCATGCCGATAAACTGCTCCGGCCGCTCCGTTTGGGCCGCGAGGCGAGTAATCGAAATCGACGAAGTGTTTGATGCAACGATTGAGTCGGGCTTCAAGAATGGCCGCAGCTTTGCAAATATCTGCCGCTTGACGTCTTCCTTCTCAGCAGCAGCCTCAATGATCAAATCGCAATCTTGAAAAGCGTTATAATCGGGAGCAAAGCTTATGCGGTCGAGAGCGCTTTCCATCTCATTCTCGCCGATGAGGCCACGCGTTACTTGTCGAGTCATATTCTTTCGAATAATCGACACAGCCGCTTGATAGCGTTCGTCGGCGATATCATTGAGCGCGACAGCGTACCCGGACAACGCCACCACGTGCGCGATCCCGTTTCCCATTTGGCCGGCACCGATAATGCCGACTTTGTGAATTTCCGGGCGCCCTTGGTCCATATTTAGTCCCAGAATAAAAAATCTAGGCGCGGTTCACGATGCACTTTGGAACGACCGCGCGCGGTTATGACCTGTTATTCGCGTCCAACCTACAACTCAAGCGGCAGGTTTGGCTAGCTCCGCCTCGAGTTGAGGTAAAATCTCAAACAGATCTCCAACCAAACCGTAGTCGGCCACCTGGAATATTGGGGCCTCTCCGTCTTTGTTGATTGCAACGATGACCTTTGAGTCTTTCATCCCGGCCAGATGTTGGATGGCGCCTGAAATGCCGACAGCGATATAAAGCTCGGGTGCGACTACTTTGCCGGTTTGACCTACCTGATAGTCATTCGGGACAAATCCTGCATCGACTGCGGCCCGGCTTGCACCCACTGCCGCGCCTAGGCGGTCCGCAACGGGCTCGATGTATTTTGTGAAATTCTCCCCGGATTGCATGCCGCGACCGCCTGAGATCACTATCTTTGCAGATGCCAGCTCCGGACGGTCGGTATCGGCAAGTTCAGCACGCTCGAACGATGTCAAATCGGAGGGCTCACCCACTGCAACGTCTTCAATTGTAGCGGCACCGCCACCATCGACCGCCGGAAACGAGGCTGCACGGACGGTGATGACCCTCTTGGGGTCTGTTGATCGCACAGTTTGAATCGCGTTGCCGGCATATATCGGCCGTTCAAATGTATCTGGCGATTTGACGGCGGTAATATCTGATATTTGCATGACGTCGAGCATAGCGGCAATCCGCGGAAGCGTGTTCTTGCCGCGCGCGGTCGCGGGCGCGACGAGCGCATCATAGTTGGACATCATCGGAACAACCAGCGCTGAAACGTCTTCTGCCACCTGGTGCTCGAGGTATGCCGCGTCAGCAACCAAGACTTTCGATGAACCCGACAGCGCAGCTGCCTCCTCGGCGGCCGCACGGCAATTGAAACCTACGATCAGAAGATGAACATCTGCACCCAATTCCACTGCTGCGGACATGGCCTTCGCAGTGGCCGCGTTGAGGGCATCGTTTGTGTGCTCGGCCAAAAGCAATGTCGCCATCAGATTACTCCTGCTTCGTCTTTGAGTTTGGCAACAAGTTCGCCGACATCATTGACAAGTACGCCAGCTTTGCGGGTCGGCGGCTCAACCGTTTCAAGGACCGTTAGCCGCGGGGTGACATCCACGTCGTAGTCTTCCGGAGATTTGATTTCGAGCGGTTTTTTCTTGGCTTTCATGATGTTCGGCAATGACGCATATCTTGGTTCGTTTAGGCGCAAGTCCGTGGTCACGATCGCGGGCAATTTGACCTTTATCGTTTCAAGGCCACCGTCGACCTCATGGGTCACGCTCGCTGTCTCGTCGCCCATAACTATTTTTGAGGCAAATGTTGCTTGCGCGCATCCCAGGAGCGCCGCAAGCATTTGGCCAGTTTGGTTGCAATCGTCATCGATGGCCTGCTTGCCGAGAATTACAAGCCCGGGCTTTTCATTTTCGACAACACCCTTCAAAATCTTTGCGACGGCCAGTGGTTCGGCCATTGCGCCGTCTTCCAATTGTACCAACAGGCCACGGTCTGCGCCCATGGCGAGGGCCGTGCGGATGGTTTCTTGCGACTTGGTCGGGCCTATCGATACCGCTACAACTTCGCTAGCTGTACCAGCTTCCCGCAGCCTAAGTGCCTCCTCCACGGCGATCTCATCAAACGGATTCATCGACATTTTAACGTTTGTCAACTCCACGCCCGAGCCATCCGGTTTGACCCGGATTTTGACGTTGTAATCGACCACGCGCTTAACTGGCACGAGGATTTTCATGAGTGCGAAGCTCCCAAGCAGTCGGATAGCGAAAAATGCAGTGGTGTACGATGCTGAACTTCTCAACGCAGCCGGACGAAGGCAAGCGCCGTTCGACGAGACCAATTGTCCCCGTGCTTGGAGAATAGTGCAGCACAGGAGTTCGGTGGTCCGTCTGCGAACGATATTGGGCCCGCACGAGGCTGTCAAACGAGTATCAAAATCTGCGGAACCCAGCCAACCAGGGCAACTCCTCTCCAGCAAAAGGTGTGGCAGGTCGAACTATGTATCGTCCAAAGATCCCCGAAAGTGAAGATCTGCGAGCCCATCAAAAGTTCCCGACTACTCGACTAAGAAGAGCTACCTGTAGCAAGACCACGGTCGAACAACGGCACGCCCGGGCGACGCATGATAACGATCAGGACCGCGCCGGCGATCAGCCCACCGATATGAGCCCACCAAGCGATGGGGCCCTGATGCAGGCCGAGATGAGACAGATAGACCATGACGAACTGCATGATGATCCACAGACCCAAAGCCCATGCGGCGGAGATCCGAACGGGGATAAAGCGAAACACGAGCACCCAGATCATGACGCGAGGGTGGAGAATGAAGTAGGCCGCAATCACGCCGGCAACTGCGCCGCTTGCGCCAACGAGCGGCCGATCAGACCAGGGCACGAGATAGGTGTGGAGGAGACCAGCGCAGATACCGCAGAGGAGGTAGAAAACGAGGAACTTGAAGTGACCAACAGCATCTTCAACGTTATCGCCAAACACCCACAAAAACATCATGTTCATTAGCAGATGAAAGACGTCGCCGTGAAAAAACATATAAGATATAAGGGTATAGCCTTCCGGTACCGATATCAGGCTCTGCTCTGTCGGGACTGCGCCTCCGAGGTAGCCGGCAGACAGAAGCTCAGCTGGAACTAGTCCAAAATCAATGACGGCCTGGATGGGCATTCCAGAAGATTGAACGATGAATACCGCGACATTGAGCGCGATGAGAAGCAACGTCATATACTGAAAAGGAATGGATTTTAGTGTGTTCTGGTCGTGAATTGGGACGAACATCACATTCCCCTTTGTCTAGCGCCGGGCGATCGGCCTCCGTATTCCATCTAAGTCCTGCGGCCCGGCATCGGAGCCGGCAAGTGTACCTCACCTGTCCCCACCCGGGACCCACAAAACGTCCGCCTTGCCGCGATCGTTTACAAACCGTGCCGCGACAAAAAGGAAATCAGAAAGCCGATTAACATACTTTAGCGCGGCAGCGTTAACTGGTTCACTTTCTTCTGCCGCGAGAGTGACGATCAGACGTTCGGCGCGTCGTGACACGGTGCGGGCGTGGTGGAGTGCTGCGGACGCTGCTGTCCCAGCCGGAAGAATGAACGACTTGAGCGGCGCCAGTTCGGCGTTCAGCTCATCGATATCGGCCTCGAGCCGATCTATTTGGTCAGTCGTGATCCGCAGTGACTGGTGATCCTCTCCTGGGTCGCGATCTGGAACACAAAGGTCAGCTCCCAAATCGAAAAGGTCATTTTGGACTCGCGCCAATTTCCGCTGGATGACGGCGGCAGACTGGTCGAGGGCGGCAGACTGGTCGAGAGCGACGCGGGCCAGGCCAATGGCGGCATTGGTTTCATCCACCGTTCCGTAGGCGCAGACACGCAGGCCGTCCTTGCTGACCCGCTCGCCGGTGCCGAGCGCGGTTGTTCCGTCATCACCGGTTCGCGTATAAATCTTGTTGAGAACGACCATATTCACCTTCCTGACAAAAGCGTTTTGCAGTGTCGGCTCGACCCTCTGCCTAGTATGTCAGGCAGGTCTAGGATGTTGAAGTGGCGCCACCAAAGGGCCACCCGACGTGTTCACCGGAAATAAAGCGTCACCATGATCGCAATAATGGCTACGAATTGAAGGCCGACGCGCCAACGCATGAGAAGTTGAGACG